>NZ_LR732504.1:0-300000 GCF_902506425.1 Novosphingobium sp. 9U
CCAGGCTGGCGCCCCCTTGCGCGCGGCGGGCGTAGTATTCGGCCGCATCGTCGCCGGGCACGCCGCCTTCGCAGACTTCCAGGCCCATCGGCGGGAACACGAAGCGGTTGGGCAGCGTGAACTTGCCGAGCTGGAACGGCGTGAACAGGCCTGCGAAGCTGTGATTATCCATGCATCTCACCCACGTTGCCCATGTCACGAAGGCGCCCATCGGAGAGGCGCCGGCGCGCCGGGTAGCGATGTCCTATCGCGATTTGAGCAGTCGCTCAATAATGTGCACAAGAGCGCTCCCGACTCGCCTCGATCAAACAGGGCGGGCGGCAAGAGGAGAGGCCATGGGATTGCTCGGAGCGCATCGCGCACTCGCCGGAAAGATCGCCATCGTCGTGGGCGGTGCGGCCGGCCACCTGGGGCGTGGCGCCTCGCTCGCGCTGGCGCAGGCGGGCGTGCGAGTGATCTGTTGCGACAACGACCGCGAGGGCATCGCCGCGATCGGTGACGAGGCGGAAGCGCTCGGGGGCACGGTCGAAGCTCATTACGCGGACGTGGCGGACCCTGCCTCGCTCGACGCGTTCTACGACATGCTGCAGGCAGACATCGGCCGTGCCGACATCCTGATCAACATGGCGGGAGGCGTGCGTCGCAGCCTGTTCGACAAGACCATGCGCGAGGATCATGCCCGCGACATACGGCTGAACTACGGCTACGTGGTCGACAGCTGCCATCGCGCGCTGCCGCTGTTGCGCGCGAGCGGCAATGGCGGAGCGATCGTCAACTTCACCACGATCGAGGCACATCGCGGCGCTGCGACTTACGCGGTCTACGCCGGCGCCAAGGCCGCGACGACCAACTTCAGCCGCGCACTGGCGGTGGAATTGGGCGCCGAGCAGATCCGCGTGAACTGCGTCGCCACCGACACCACCCTCGCCCGCGCATCCAACGCCGCGCTCGCGCCGCAGGACTACGAGCGCCTCGCGGAACTGGGCGCGGATGCGCTGGCCAAGTCGATCGAGCTCTACGTGCCGCAAAAGCGCGCGCCGTCGATCGAGGACGTGATGAACGGCGTGCTGTTCCTGGTCAGCGATCTCGCCCGTGCGATCACCGGCACCACACTGCACATTGACGGCGGCACCATTGCCTCGCTCGGGTTCCTCGATTGGCCCTACGGCGACAGCTTCATGCCCGCGCCGCTGGGCGGAACGCTGAAGCGGCTGGTGGACTGACGGGTCAGTTCAGCATCTGCGCGGACGCCATCGCGCCGTCCAGCGCCGCGGCCAGGTCTTCGCTGCGGAACGGCTTGGCGAGGCGCGGCAAATCGGGCGCGATATCCTCCAACGCGGCATAGCCCGAGACCACCAGCACGCGCGTGTCGGGCGCGGCAGCAAGCACGTCGCGGGCAAGCTGCGTGCCGCTCATCCCCGGCATCAGGTGATCGGTCACGAGCACGCGCGGGCGCAAGCCTTCGCGCACGCGTTGCAGCGCTTCCTCCCCGCTAGATGCCTCGGTGACGGCGTAGCCCAAGTCGGCGAGCATCTCGGCCGTGCTCATGCGCACCAGTTCCTCGTCGTCGACCAGCAGCGCAGTGCCGCTGCCGGCCGGACCGGCGGCGAGCGCTTGGGCGGTGCCGTCGCTGGCATCCTCGTCCACGCAGACCGGCAGCCACAGGCGCACGTTGGTGCCGAGGCCTGGCCGGCTCTCGATGGTCATGGCACCGCCGAGCTGCAGCGCCAGGCCGTGGACCATCGACAAGCCAAGCCCGGTCCCCTTGCCCAGGCCCTTGGTGGAGAAGAACGGCTCGATCGCGCGGGCCGCAGTCGCCTCGTCCATGCCTTCGCCGGTGTCGGCAACCGAGAGCCGCAAGTAGTCGCCCGCCGGTAGTCCGAGCGCTCGTACCGCTGCAGCGGGAGCCGGCTCGGCGCTGATGCGCAAGGTGCCGCCATCGGGCATCGCATCGCGCGCGTTCACGGCCAGGTTGAGGAGCGCCATTTCCAGCTGGTTGCCGTCGGCGCGCGCACGGGCGAGGTCCGCGGCGATCTCCACCGCCACCTTGATCTGCGGCCCCGCCGTGCTCGCGATCAGGTCGGCCATGCCGCGCACCAGCTCGGCCAGATCGACCGCCGTGGTCTGCAGCGGCTGACGGCGCGCAAAGGCGAGCAGGCGTTGCACCAACACCTTGGCGCGTTCGGCGGACTGGCTGGCACCCGCGATCAGCCGCTGCTCGCGCTCACCACCCAGCTGCTTGCGCTGGAGCATGTCTAGGCTGCCGATGATCGGGGTCAGCAGGTTGTTGAAATCGTGCGCGACGCCGCCGGTCAGCTGGCCGATCGCCTCCATCTTCTGCGACTGGCGCAGCTGGTCCTCGGCCGCGGCCAGCCGCTCCTGCTCGCGATGGAGCTCGGTGATGTCGCGTCCGATGAGGTAGGCGGCGGTCACCTCACCCTCGCCGTCCCGAACCGGGCGGAAGCGCATCTCGTAAAGCTGCGCACTCGCGCCCTCGCCCCACCAGGCGAGCTGTTCGAAGGATTCGCCGCTCAAGGCACGGTGCCATACCCCCAAAGCCGCGGCGCGCTCCTCGGGGACCGAACTGATGAAGTTGGGCAGGCCATCGCCCACTTGGGGCCGCGCGCCGAAGATATTTTCGTAGTCCTCCTGCGCCGCGGCGTTGATCGCGAGGAAGCGCAGCTCCGTATCGACCATCTGGATGGGCGCGTCGGTGTCGGCGACGATGTCGGCGAACAGCTTGCGCTCGGCCAGGACCTCGTCGACGCGCTGCTCGAGCGTGGCGTTGAGGTGGCGCACCGCATCCTCGGCGCGTGCTCGTTCTACCGCCGCCCAGGTCCGCTCGGCGACTTCGAGGGCGATCTGTCCCTCCAGTTCCGACCACGCGCGCGGTTCGCCCTCGTGCAGGTAGAGGATCGCTGTCAGCTTGCCGTGCTTGATCAGCGGCACCACCAGCAGCGCCTTCGTGCCGATGCTGTCGTAGCCTGCCGAGTAGGGCGCCGAGAGCGGGTCCGCTTCGATCGAGGGCAGGCGCAGGATCTCGCCCGCTTTCAGCGCGTCGATGATGGCGGGGCCGAAGATCGCGAGCGGACGCGTCTCGCCCGCGAGCGAGCCCATGGTGCCATCGTGCCAATCCCGCTCGACGGTGACGTGTTCGACCGCCTCGTCGATCTCGCCATAGCCGACGCGGCCGACATGCAGCTCCTCGCCCAGCAGGCGCGCGGCGGTCTCCTGGATGGCGCCGGGATCGGACAGCAGCCGCACTTCGTCGCCCATGCGCAGCAGGAACGCCTGGCGCCGCGCGAGCGCCCGCAGGTCGGCTTGCGCATGCGCTCGCTCGACTGCGGACCAGGTGCGCTCGGCCACCTCCTCGATCAACGCGATGTCAGCCTTGGTCCAACGACGTGGCGAACGATCGTGGAGGTAGAGCACCGCGACGAGCCGCCCGCCCTTCACCAGCGAGACGGTCGCGGCGGAGCGCACCTCCAGCGCGGCGAAGGCGGCGCGCGCCTGCTCCGAGGCCGCACGGTCGTCCGCCAGGGTGTCGTCGACACTCAGCGTGATGCCGGCGCGCAGCGTGCCGAAGATCTCCGGGCCAAAGGCGGCAAGGTCGTGGGTGCCGTTGAAATTGGGGACCGAACCATCGGTCCAGTTGCCCTGCGTGGTAAAGTACCGCTCGCTCAGATCCAGGCTGCCATAGCCGACGCGGCTCACGCCGAAGTGCGTGCCCAGCGCGGCTTGCGCGGCGGAGACGATCTCCTCGGCTTCGGCGAGGTCCCGAAACGCCGCTTCCAGGCGCATCAGGAACTCCTGACGGGCGCGAGCGGCAACCGCGTCGGTGGTCTCGCTGCAGACGCACAACGCTGCGAAGACGGCGCCATCCTCGTCGCGAACCGGGCTGTAGCTGAACGTGAACCACGCCGTGCGCGGCTCGGGCCGGTGGAGGACGACCGGTAAATCCTCGTACAAGCTGGATTTGCCGGCAAACGCGCGGTCGATGACGGGCCCGATCGCCTTCTCGACCTCGGGCCACACCTCGAAGAACGGGCGCCCCATGGCTTTGGGATGATGCGGCCCCAGGATCGGGATGTAGGTATCGTTGTAGATCAGCCGCCGATCTTCGCCGAGCAGCACGAACATCGGCACGGGCGCTGCGCGGATCACGCCAACCAGCAGCCGGGCGCTTGCCGGTTGCCCCTCCAGGATCGCAGCCCATTGCGCTTGATCCGTCATGCCTGCCGTGTCGACCCCGTTGCCTCTGCGGCTGACCTCCCGATGCGGGCGTGGCAGTCAGCCGTCCATGTTTCGCGTATGTGCCGGAAAATAGCAACGCAAGACCCGTCCATCGGGGCAGCTAGCCCCGTGAAAACACGCGGCTTTGCGGCTCACCCGCGGGATCGTGGTTGGTGAAAATTTACCATGGCCGTTGCACGGGCAGTTACGCCTGAGAGCGCAGAGCAACCTTGGATCATAACCGGAGTCGCACCTCGTCATGCCTCGCGTGGCCTTATCCGTTTCAGCAGCCCGCATCGCGGGCTGGCTCCGGCGCCTGGGCAGGGACCAGCGCGGCAACACGTTCCTGATCGTTGCAGCGGCGGTGATCCCGATGCTGGCGGTGATCGGCGGCGGCGTCGACATCAGCCGCGGATACCTGTCGCGCACCCGACTTCAGCAGGCCTGCGATGCCGGCGTGCTGGCGACGCGCAAGAAGATCGGCGGCACTGTCATCACTACGGGCATTATCCCAACGGACGCCAATGCGGTGGGGACGCGGTTCTTCAACCTAAATTTCCAGGATGGCGCCTACGGCACGACCGGCAGGACCTTCGCGATGACCCTGTCATCCGATTACACCATCAACGGCTCGGCCAGCGTGAGCGTGCCGACCTCGGTAATGAAGCTGTTCAGCGTCGATACCCTGCCGGTGTCCGTGAACTGCTCGGCGCAGTTCCACTACGCCAACACCGACATCATGATGGTGCTCGACGTCACCGGGTCGATGAACGACACCAACCCCGGGGACAGCAGCAGCAAGATCTCCGTGCTACGCCAGACGGTGAAGGACTTTTACGCCTCAATCGAAAGCAACAAGACGCAAGGCACGCGCATCCGCTACGGCTTCGTGCCGTATTCGACAAACGTCAACGTCGGCTCGCTGCTGCAATCGAACTGGGTGGCGCAGACAGCCAACTACGAGAGCCGCGAGGCGGTCAGCACCCCCAGCGGCAAACAGTGGCAATACCACACCATGGCGATCAACGTCGGCCCGCTGCAGAACGGCGAGACCAACAAGCTGATCAAGGGCGGCTCGATCAAGATCAAGATGGGCGGCACGCCTTCGGCTCCGCTCGACGTCGACGTCCTTTTCGACGGCTGCATGGAAGAGCGAGCGACGTACGTCATCGACGATTACAACAACGTCGACCTGACCCGTGCGCGCGACCTCGACATCGATGCGGTGCCGATCAAGGGGACGCCCGACACCCAGTGGAAGCCGATGCTGGATGACGCGGCGTGGCTGCGCGCGTTCTCGATTACCAAGAACTGGAACGGCAGCCTCAGCATCAGCGGTTCCTGGCAGGGGACGACGACAGGCTCTGCATACAGCACGGGCAATTACGCGCAGGCCAATGCGGTCGGTCTCGCCGCCTGCCCCGCCGAAGCGCGCAAGCTGGCCGAGATGAGCGCCAGCGACGTCGCAACGTATGTTGACGGGCTGAATGCGGCGGGCAGTACTTACCACGACATCGGCATGATCTGGGGCGGACGCCTGATCTCGCCCACGGGCATCTTCGCCAGCGAGAACGGCGACGTGAACGGTCGGCCCAGCATGCGCCACCTGATCTTCCTGACCGACGGCGAAACGGCTCCCCTGGAGTATTCGTACACGTCCTATGGGGTGGAGCCGCTGTCCCAGCGTCGGTGGAATCCGAGCTCGAAGTACACTCTCACGCAAACCGTGGAAAAGCGCTTCAGCTATGCGTGTAATCAGGTGAAGAACAAGAACGTCACCGTGTGGGTGATCGGCTTCGGCACCAACGTGACCGACCTGATGAAGGACTGCGCGGGTTCTGGTCATTGGTTCCAAGCCGCCAATGCGACGCAGCTGGCCGATGCCTTCGCCGCGATCTCCGCTGCGATCGGCGACTTGCGGATCATCAAGTGAGCTGGCTCCGCAATCTCCGGCGTGATCGGCGCGGCGTCAGCGCGGTGGAGTTCGCGTTGTTGACGCCGGTCCTGCTGATCGCACTGCTGGGACTGCTGGACCTGGGATACAACATGTACACCTCCTCGATTCTTGAGGGCGCGATCCAGGCCGCAGCGCGCAGCTCGACACTGGAGAACGCCTCGTCCAAGTCGACCGCGATCGACGACGCCGTCACGCTGGCGGTCAAGGACATCGCGCCCAGCGCGACGCTCACCTTCAAGCGCACCGCCTATCCCTCGTTCTCCTCGACCGGCAAGCCCGAGGACTACGACGACAACAACCACAACAACAAGTGCGACAACGGCGAGCCGTTCGAGGACGTCAACGAGAACTCGGTGTGGGACTCGGACCAGGGCTCGGTCGGGATGGGCGGCGCGCGAGACGTTGTCGTCTACCTGGTGACGGTCACCTACCCGCGCCCATTCCCGGTCGCCAGCATGCTGGGCGCGCCGTCCACTTACACGCTCAGCTCCAAGACGGTGCTGACCAATCAGCCTTGGACCAACGTGATCAAGACGCCGCCGATAAGGAACTGCACTTGAGCCGCTGCCGCGCCATCTCGCGCCTGTTGCGCCGCCTGCGCTGGGACCGCTCGGGTCTGGCGATGACGGAGTTCGCGCTGATCATGCCGTTCTTCCTCACCGCCGGGCTATACGGCGTGGAACTGGCCAACTACTCGTACATGAACATGCGCGTGGGACAGCTCGCCGCGCAGATCGCCGACAACGCCTCGCGCATCGGCGATTATTCCAAGCTCCAGAACCGCAAGGTCTACGAAAGCGACATCGACGACCTGCTGATCGGCGCGGGGCTGCAGGCTGGCACGCAGATGGACCTGTTCAACCGCGGCCGGATCATCATCAGCAGCCTGGAGAAGAACAGCTCCGGCCAGCAGTACATTCATTGGCAGCGGTGCCTGGGCAAGAAGAACGTCACCTCAACCTATGGCATCCAGGGCGCAACCCGCACCGTCGGCATGGGGCCGGCTGGCAACGAGGTCTACGCACTGGACACCAAGGAAGCGGTGATGTTCGTCGAGGTGCAGTACGATTATCTGCCGCTCGTTAGTGCCAGCTTCATCGGCACGCCGAAGCTGGTGTCGATATCCTCATTCACGGTGCGCTCCAGCCGCGACCTGAGCCAGTTGTACCAGACCACGCCCTCGAGCCCGTCCATGACCTGCGACAAGTTCACCACCACGGTCGCGTGAAGCGCGGTGCGGATTGAACGGCTGTCCAAAAAGGTCAAGCAGATCTACGTGCGACGCGCTACTCCGTGTAGAAAGGGCACAACGCCCGCACACAAGGAGAGGCGTGCGCAATGGAAACAACTCTACGGGCGCTGCTGGACCGTGAGGCGATCCGCAGCTGCGTCATCCGCCTCGCTCGCGGCGAGGATCGGCGGAGCGCCAAGCTGATCCGCTCCTGCTGGTGGCCCGAGGCGAAGTTCGATTACGGCGTCCATGCGGGCGACTTCGAGGCCTATCTCGCCTGGGTCGCGCCGGGCGCCGACGCGATCAAGAACACGCAGCACGTGATCGGCCAGACGCATATCGAACTCTCCGGCGCGAGCGCCAAGGCGGAGACCCACGCGATCTCCTATCACCGTCTGGACCTGGGCGCGGAAGCGGGGGGCGAGCGCGACACTTGCATCGGCGGGCGCTACCTCGACAGCTTCGAGAAGCGCGGTGAGGAATGGCGCATCGCCGACCGCATCATGCTCTACGATTGGGAGCAGGACTGGGGAATGGCGGCCGACTGGTCGAAGGGCGTGATGGGCTACCCCTTCTCCGCCGAGCACTTCGCCGGCCGCGCCAAGGGCGACTTCAGCGAGCGCTGGTTTGCCGGAGAGCGCGCATGAGCGCTCCGCTCGCCGGCAAGGTCGCCGTGGTTACGGGCGCAAGCCGCGGCATCGGCAAGGGCATCGCCCTGGTCCTCGCCGAGCAGGGCGCAACCGTCTACGTCACCGGCCGCACCGTGCGCGAGGGTGACTACTACTTGCCCGGCACCGTCGGCGGCACCGCGGCCGAGTGCGCCGAACGCGGGCGCGATAGCGGCGGCACGGGCATCGCAGTCGCCTGCGATCACGGCGACGATGCCGCGGTCGCCGCCTTGTTCGAGCAAGTCCGTGCCGAGCAGGGCCGGCTCGACGTGCTGGTCAACAATGCCTTCACGCTCTCCGACGATCTGCTGGAGCCCAAGGGGTTCTGGGAGAAGCCGCTCTCGAACCTCGAGATGTGGGATGTGGGCGTGAAATCGAACTACGTCGCCGCCTGGCATGCGGCGCGCATCATGGTGCCGCAAGGCTCGGGTCTGATCGTCGCGATCAGTGGCTTCGCGGCGGTGACCTATACGTACGGCACGATCTTCGGCACGTCCAAGTCCGCAGTCGACCGCATGGCGCGCGACATGGCGATCGAACTGGAGCCGCACGGCGTCGCCAGCCTGGCGATCTGGCAAGGCCTGACGTTGACCGAAAAGGCGCAGGACAATCTCGCCAGGATGGGCGACAAGATGACCGCCTCGATCACCTCGATGCACGGCAGCACCGTCGAGCATCCCGGCCGGGTAGTCGCCGCGCTCGCCGCCGACCCGCAGATCATGAAGCGCTCGGGCGGGGAGTTCATCACTACGGAGCTCGCCATGGAATACGGCGTCACCGACACCGACGGATCGGTGATCCAGTCAGCCCGCGCGACGCGCGGCTCGCCCATATGGAAGCCCATTTCGGAGGTCGACTACCGTGGCAAGTGACTCGCCCATGAGCCGGGAAGCACAGCTCGACGCCTTGCTGGACAAGCAGGACATCCTGGAAGCGCTCGCCCGCTTCTCGCGCGGCATGGATCGGTTCGACCGGGACACTTACTTGTCCGCATTTTGGCCCGATGCCGAGATGGCAGCCGGACCCTTCGTAGGCAACGCGCAGGATTGCTGGGACTGGGCAATTCCGATGCACGAGGCAGGGCAGATCCTGACCCATCACGCCTTGCTCCAGACCACCATCCATCCGGATGGCGACACGGCGCATACCGAGACCTATTACCAGTTCGTCGGCCGCAACCGGGACGAGAGCCTATGGATTGCGGGCGGCCGCTACATCGACCGGCTGGAGAAGCGCGATGGCGCGTGGCGGATCGCGTTGCGCACCAACATCATCGAATGGGCCTGCCTGCCGCCGCCGATGCCGCTCCCCTTCGCCGACGTGCCCGACATCGCGGTGAACGGCGTCTCTTCACGCAATCGGGAGGACCCGTCGTACCAGCGCCCGCTGGTCAATCGGCGCGCTGCGGCCAACGCCGGCAAAGCTTGATGGGGGCGCTGTCGGGGAAGGTCGCGCTGGTCACCGGCGCCAGTCGCGGCATCGGCAAGGGCGTGGCCTGCGCGCTCGCCGAGCAGGGTGCAACGGTCTACGTCACCGGACGCACGGTCGCGGCGGGGCAGCAGCCCTTGCCGGGCACGCTGGCGCGGACCGTCGCCGAAGTGAACGCCCGCGGCGGTGTGGGCGTCGCCGCGCCGATGGACCTTGCCGACGACGCGCAGATCGCCGCCGTGTTCGATCGCATCCGTGCAGAGCAGGGCCGGCTCGACGTGCTGGTCAACAGTGCGATGGCGATCCCCGACGCCATGACGCAGCGTCGGCTTCTGAAAGAAGCCGCTCGACGAGTGTGAGATCTGGGAAATGGACCTGCGTGCCGCCTACCTCCTCCCTCACGGGAGGAGGGGCGCCCGATCTTAAATTGATTGTCCTTAAGATCAGGCTTGCGGCGCTGGCGGCTTCTTCACGACCTGCCCGGCCCACTCGATCTCACCCGCGTCCGGCGCAGGTTCGGAGTCCGGCCCGCCGGGTCGCAGCACGGCTTCAACGCCGTCATCGGCCTGCTCGTCCGGCGCCTCGCCCTGCACGCCGCCGACATCGTCGTTAACGCGCTCGCTCAAGGCGTCCGGGTCGGCGGGCTGCTTGGCCGATCCGTCGCTCGGCTTGTCTTGCGACATCGCGGTTCTCCTGCCGTCCTGAGTTCAGGGCATCGTGCTCAGGATATCGCCCGCAGCCGTGGCGCTGGCAGGCGGCGTGTCGGGATCGGATTGGATGCGCGCCTGGCTGCTCAGCGGCCCGCCGGCGAGCGCCACCTGGCCCGCGTTGCCGCCCTGCGTGGCCTGGTTCTTCTGGAGGTAACGGTATCCGGCATAGCCGAGCGCCCCAAGGGCCGCGAGTTTGACGAGCATGGCTCACTCCTGTTGTTGAGCAGGAAGAACGCACGGGCCCGTGCCAAAGTGCCGGTCGGCTGATCTCGCCTTTCGTTCGGCTCGCCCCGCCCCGCGTTGCAACGTCCGTCAGGCGTTCCCGACGACCCAGCATGCCAGCGCCATCAGCAAGCCGGCGAAGCGGTTGGAGCGGAAGCGGTCCAGCGCATTGCCGTCCCCGGCAAGCTCCAGAGTCGCGACCTGCCACAGCAGATGCGCCGCCATCGGCAGCAGCGCCGCAAGCGCCAGCCAGTCCGGTCGCAGCAACCAGAAGGCGCCCGCCCAATAGCCGATCGCCAGCACGTAGAACGCCGCAACGCCGCCGCGCACGTGCGAGCCCATCCGCAGGGCCGAAGAGCGCACCCCCACCAGCGCATCGTCCTCCCGGTCCTGAAGCGCATAGATCGTGTCGTAGCCGACCACCCAGGCGATCGATCCCGCATAGAGCAGCGCCAGCGTACCCAGGCCCCAATCTTTCGATGCGCCGCGCACCTCGACCCAGCCGACCAGTGCCGCCCAGGAGAACACCAGGCCAAGCCACGCCTGCGGCCACCAAGTGATCCGCTTCATGAAGGGATAGGCTGCGACGGGAGCCAGGCTGCCCAGCGCGACCAGCTGTGCCTGCCAACGTAGTTGCAGCAGCACCACGAGCCCGATCAGGCACAGCGTCAGGAGCCAGATCCAGGCCGCCTTGCCGCTCACCCGCCCGCTCGCGACCGGCCGCGCGGCAGTGCGGACGACCTGGCGGTCGATGTCGGCATCGACGATGTCGTTGTAGACGCAGCCGGCACCCCTCATGGCGATCGCGCCCAGCAGCAGCCAGGCGATCAGGCCCCACCGCTCCTCGCCGCCAGCTAGCAGCACGCCCCAAGCGCCCGGCCAGAACAACAGCCACCAGCCGATCGGCCGATCGAACCGCGCCAGCAGCGCAAGATCGCGCAAGGTGGGCGGCAGCGCGGCGACAAGGCCGCGGTGCTGGGTGTCGGGGACGATCTGGGACATGGGGACGGGATAGCGATAGCGCGTGCAGATCGCCACCTCGATCCTCCCCTGCAAGGGCAGGGAGATCACCAAGGTGGTGGAGGGGCGTAACTCCTGTCGTCTAAGCACTCCTTTAGCGGTGGAAACCTCCGTCAGTCCTTCGGACTGCCACCTCCCCTTGCAGCGGAGGACCTTGCGTTCCATGGAACCTCCATGCCCGCCACCCCCGCTTGGCCTCCGCGTAGCGCCCCGCGCCTGTTCGTCGACGGCCCGCTAGCCGAGGCCATGGTACTCACCATCGACGGCCCGCAAGCGCATTACCTCAGCCGCGTCATGCGCGCCGGCCCTGGCGATGCCGTGATCCTGTGCGACGACCAGACCGGCGAGTGGGCCGCTGAAGTCACCCAGGCCAACAAGCGCGACCTGACCCTGGCCTTGCGCTCCCATCTCCGCCCGCGCGAGCAAGTGCCTGACTTCTGGCTCTGCGCCGCACTGCTCAAGAAGCCGAACTTCGATCTCGTGCTCGAAAAGGCGACCGAGCTCGGCGTCCGGCGAATCCAGCCTATGCTCACCCGACGCGGCGTCGCCGACAAGCTTAACGACGAGCGCGCGCGCACGATCGTCACCGAAGCGGCCGAGCAGTGCGCCCGCACCGCTCTGCCCGAAGTGGCCGAGCCGGCCAAGCTGGACGCCTTGCTCCGCACCTGGCCTGAAGGCCGCGCGCTTTTCTTCGCCGACGAGACCGGCGGCGACCCTGCGGCCGAGGCGTTCCGCGCCCATTCCGGCCCCGCCGCGCTGCTGGTCGGCCCGGAAGGCGGCTTCGACCCCGCCGAGCGCGAGGCCATCCGCGCGCTGCCGCAAGCACGGCCCATAGGCCTCGGGCCTCGCATCCTGCGCGGCGAAACCGCAGCGATCGCAGCTACCGCCTTGTGGATGGCCGTCGCGGGCGATTGGCACAATTCGCTGGCGCAGCAATCGCCGCTCGCTTAACGGCTCGCGCATGAGCACGCGTGAGGTTTCGGATCGCGACGATCCGATGATCGAGTCCATTTCGCAACTGGCCGAGCCGATGGCCGCAGGCGAAAAGCCGCGCGAGCGCTGGCGAATCGGCACCGAGCACGAGAAGCAGGTCTATCGCCTGTCAGACCACCGCGCACCGTCCTACGATGAGCCCGGCGGCATTCGCGATTTGCTGAGCGGCCTCAACGCATTCGGCTGGGAGCCGATCGAGGAGATCGGCCCTGGCGGCACTAGCAATGTCATCGCGCTGAAGGGCGCGGACGGCAACGTCAGCCTGGAGCCTGCGGGCCAACTCGAGCTGTCAGGCGCGCCGTTGGAGACGCTGCACGACACCTGCAACGAAACCGGCCGCCACCTGGAACAGGTCAAGGCCGTGGGCGACAAGCTGGGACTGGGCTTCCTCGGCCTCGGCATGTGGCCGGACAAGACTCGCGCCGAACTGCCGATCATGCCCAAGGGCCGCTACGACATCATGCTGCGGCACATGCCGCGCGTAGGCTCGCTGGGGCTCGACATGATGCTGCGCACCTGCACCATCCAGGTCAACCTCGACTATGCGAGCGAGGCAGACATGGTGCAGAAGTTCCGGGTTTCGCTGGCGCTGCAGCCGCTGGCGACGGCGCTGTTCGCCAATTCGCCGTTCACTGAGGGCAAGCCCAACGGCATGCTCTCGTACCGCAGCCACATCTGGTCGGACACCGATTCGCACCGCACCGGCATGCTGCCGTTCGTGTTCGAGCAGGGGTTCGGCTACGAGCGCTATGTCGACTACATGCTCGACGTGCCGATGTACTTCGTGTTCCGCGAAGGGCGCTACATCGACGCAGCGGGACTTTCGTTCCGCGACTTCATGGCCGGCGAGCTCTCGGTCCTGCCAGGCGAACTTCCGCGGATGAGCGACTGGATCGATCATCTTTCCACCGCCTTCCCCGAAGTGCGCCTCAAGTCGTTCCTGGAGATGCGCGGCGCCGACGGCGGCCCCTGGAGCCGCATCTGCGCGCTCCCGGCGTTCTGGGTCGGCCTGCTCTATGACCAGGGCGCGCTCGATGCGGCTTGGGACCTGGTCAGGGACTGGGACATGGACGGCCGCGAGCGCCTCCGCAACGAAGTGCCGCGGCTCGGCCTCGATGCCCCGCTGCCTGGGGGCGGGACGCTGAAGGACATCGCTGCCGAGGTGGTGAACATCTCGCGCTCAGGCTTGGCGGCGCGGCGCAAGCTGAACTCCATGGGCGAGGACGAGACCGGCTTCCTCGCGCCGCTCGCCGAGATTGCGCAGTCGGGCAAAGTGCCGGCACAGCGCCTGCTCGACAAGTTCCACGGGGAGTGGGGCGGCGATATTGCCCGGGTCTACGAAGAGCGGTTCTGAGTTTCTCCGCCTGCCCCTGCCCCTGAGGTCAGCTGTAGCGGCGGCATGGCACATCTGACGACGGCATGGGTTCTCCTGCAAATCGCTGGAGAACAACAATGTCGCTCAAGGCCATAGCACTCAACTGCACGCTCAAGGCGGATACATCGCAGCCCTCATCCACGGATTCGATGATCGCCGTGCTAGCGCAAGCGCTCGCCGAAACAGACGTCGAGATCACCGAGACCGTCCGGATCGCCGCGCTCGACATCAAGCCAGGCGTCACCTCGGATGAAGGCGATGGGGACGACTGGCCGGCGCTGCGCCACAAGATTCTCGAACACGACATCCTGATCTTTGGCGGCCCGATCTGGATGGGGCAGATCGGCAGCGTGGCGAAGCGCGTGCTGGAGCGGATGGACGCGTTCCTGTCGGAAACCGACGACCATGGCCGCATGCCCAGCTACGGAAAAGTCGCGGTCGCGGCGATCGTCGGCAACGAGGATGGCGCGCACTTCTCAAGCGCGCAGCTGTTCCAGGCGCTCAACGATGTGGGCTGGACGATCCCCGCGGTGGCTGCCTGCTATTGGGTGGGCGAGGCGATGGGATCTCAGGATTTTCAGGATCTGAAGGAAACCCCGGAGATGGTCACCAAGACAGCCAAGATGGTGGCTTCCAACGCTGCCCACCTTGCAGGGCTGCTGAAACAAAGCCCATATCCGGGATGAAATGCGCGAGCGAAGCTACTCGGCAGGGTGCGGCATTGCCGCCCTCGGCCGCAGCAGGCGGACAACGGCCGCGATCGTCCGCGTGATCGGCGCATTGTCGGCCATCCAGGCATGATACGCGCGATACTTGGCGTCTTCGGCGAGCAAGTGCGCCTCTTCCGTGCGTGCGCGCCAGTAGTAGATCGCGCTCACCACGCCCAGCATCACCGTGTTGCGCACCATGTCGGTCAGCGAGCCGTTGGTGACCAAGAACGGCATCGTCGAGCACCACCAGAACAGGTTCTTGGACAAGTACGCCGGATGGCGCGTGAACCGGTAAGGCCCGTTCGTCAGCACGCCACGATACGTCAAATTCGAGAAGCGGATGCCGAACGCGAAGGTCGCCCAGGCGTAAACCCCGGTGAGGAACACCAGCAGTGCCCCCCAGGCCCACAGCAAGGGCGCGCTGCCCGCAAGCCAATGCGCCCAGTCCGCGGTCGCCGCCTGGTAGCCCAGCACGTCCGCCCGTCCCATCGTGCCCCAGACGAACGGCGGATAGCACATCAGGGCCGCTACCCATCCGGCGAGGAGTGGATTGCCGCTGCGGATATGGGCGTCCAGCGGGCGGAAAGTCAGGAGGTAGCCGACAGTCCCGATCTGCACGTCGATCAGGAATAGGGTCTCGATCAGGGTCTGCACCAGCCTCACCGGATCGTGCGCGATGGCCGCGAAGTCGGCGTTGACGACGATCGCGAAACCGGGCGGCAGAATCGAGATCATGAAGGCTCCGAAGAACCCCTTGATGATCCAGGCGCGCCAGTGCTTGGCGACTTGCGCGCGGTCCCAGTCCTCGCGACCGACCAGCATCGCACCGAAGTGCCAGGTGGCGTCCCGTGGGTCCACCAGCTTGCGATCGAGCCACAGGACGTAGGGAACCGAAAGCACGAACATCGGCACGGCGAACGTGCCGATCACATCCATGGCGAAGAGGTACTGCCCGTCCCAGTACCAGCGGCCCAGGCAATAGGAGAAGCCGATCGCAGCCCAGGTTGCCCAGTAGCCGGCGAGCTTGGTGATCGATACGTCGAACGTCTCGCGCCAGGCGCCGCGCAGGCTCCAGTCGATGCCGGTGGAAGGCCGGCGATGGACTTTGTCCACCAGCAGCGACCATGCGACCATCGGCAATGCGGTGAACAGCAGCGTCGCGACCGCGGCGTTGGGTCCAGCCATGGGCATACGCGGACCAGGGATGCCGAGCGCCTCGGCGACACTCGCCCAATTGCGGCAAATCGCGATCCAGCAGAACAGCCCCGCCACTCCGACCAGGCCGACGGCGGCGGAGACGTCGCTTTGCGGGCGTTGCGGGGCGCTGCTCATGGCGACCCGCTTAGCGCGCAAAGGTTAAGGGTGGTGAAATGACGAGAGATCCTCCCCTTGCAGGGAGGATCTTGGATCAACGATACGCCGTGATCCGACCGCCATCATCGAGCAGGTACAGCGTCTGGTTGGCAACGACCGGCGCCAGGCTGATCGAGTCCTTGAGCTCGGCATAGGGCGTCAGCGTGCCCTCGGACGGATCGGCATAAGCCAGTTCGCCGCGCGAGTTGGCCACCCACAGGCGATTGCCCGCGAGCACCGGGCCGACCCAGAACACCGGCCCCTTGCGCTTCTTCTCCTTGCGATAGCGCATCAGCTGATTCATCCAGCGCACCTTGCCGGTGGTCCGCGCGATGGCGAGCAGCTGCGCGTGATCGGTCAGCGTGAACACCCAGTCTCCGGCTACTGCGGGAGTCGAGATACCGGCGAGGTTCAGTTCCCAGATGCGCTGGCCGGTGACGAGCTCGTAAGCCGCCATGCGACCGCCCTGGCCCAGCGCGAACACGCGGCCCCGATCGATGATCGGGTCGGCATCGACGTCGGTCAGGCTGCCCACTTCGGTGGAGATCGAGGTGCGCGCCAGCGCGTCGGACCACAGCTGGCGGCCGTTCTCGTAGCGGTAGGCAACCAGTTCACCCGAGGAGTAGCCGGCGACGACGGTGCCCTGCCCGGCCGCCGGCGCAGCGACGCCGAACACGCCCGATTGCGCGGTCGAGGCCGATTCGTTCCACAACTGCTTGCCGTCCGCCGCGTTGAGCGCGACGATCTGGTTGTCCTGCGTCATCACGTAGACGGCCTCGAAGCCGATCGTCGGTGCGCCGCGCAGCGGGCCCGCAGGCTTGACCTTCCACTTCTCGGCCCCGTCGGCCGCGCCCAGCGCCGCGACTTCGCCGATGCCGGTGGTGACGTAGACGTTGCCCGAATCGTAGCTGACGCCGCCGCCGAAGATCGCCTTGCTGTCACCGCCAACGTCGAAGTTCTTGCTCCACACCTTGGCGCCGGTGTCGGCGTTGAAGGCGTTGACGACGCCGCTGGTGTCCATGACGTACACCCGGCCGTCACCCACCACGGGCGAGGCAGCCAGGCGGCGCTTATTGGTGGCGCCGGCCACTTGAGCGGTCCAGATGCGGGTCGGCGAGGCGCCGAGCGCCAGGTGGCCCGAAGCCTTGTTGGCCGGACCGCCGGCTTGCGCCCACTCGGTGTTCGCTTCGGCAGGCGGCAGGATCACCGATACGCCGGCGAGCGCCGGATCGACCTTGGCCCCCGACTCGATGCGCGAGAGGATCGGCACGCGATCACCTACGGTGGGCGTCTTGGGACCGCCCTTGCCCTTGAGAATGCCGCAACCCGACACGCCCAGCGCCAGAGCGAGGAGCAGGACCGGCGCCAGCTTGCGCGTCGTCATGTGGTCAGGCTTACGAGCCAAGTTCATTCTCCCCCGGCGCCCGGTGCAACTGCACCTGAGGACGCACCATCTTCACCCGACGCGCTCACGACATCGTCGATAGCGTCATAGCCGAGTTGCCCCGCCATCTGCCGCACGCGTGCGCGCAGGCCTTCGGGCTGGGTCTTGTCCTTTGCGATTCTGGCGAAAAGAGGGCCGGCCTGCTTGGGCTTGCCCTGCTTCAGGTAAGCGCCGCCGACCAGCTCTCCGGCCACGCCGAACCACGGGTTGCCGGGCTGCGCCAAGGCCGACAGGCGATCGATCACGGTCTGCGGCGGCAGCTTGTCGAACCCTGCGGCGACTTCGCGCACGGTCGCCAGATCGCGCAAGGGCTGCGCGACATCGCCGTTCTGCGCGACCTTGGAATACAGGTTCGCGGCCTCGTCGGTCCGCCCCTTGTCGAGCGCGATGCCCGCCTGCGCCAGTTGCGCGAGCGCGGCATGACCCGCATCACCCTGCGTCAACGGCGCCAGCTTGGTCTGCGCGGCAGCGGCGTTCCCGGCATCAAGGTCGTCGAGTGCGAGGATCAGCTGCTCGGACGCGGCGGCAGACTCGGCCTTCTGGCGGTGCTGCCAGTAGAGATAGCCGGCGAAGGCCAGCAGCCCGACCACGATGACGGCCAGCAGCGGCTTGCCGTAGCGACGCAGGAAGGTCTCGACCTGATCCTGGCGCAGCGCATCGTCGACTTCGCGCATGAACACGCCGCTCTGCTCGGCCTGTCGGCGAGCGGCGGCAGCATTGGTCACCGAATTCTGCGGAGGAACGGCCAAGAGCTTAGCGCTTTCTGGGTACTTGATAGGTCAGCGGCGCTGTTTAGCGGATGAGCGGCGCAATTCAACGTCCATCGTCTTTGCTGCGGCTCGGGTGAAGCGTGGGTGAATGGCGTCGGCTAAACCGAAGGAGCCGCTGGCCTGCTTCCGGCTCAGGGGAACTCGGCCCGACCCATGGCACGCGCATAGACGCTCCGATACGACCCAATCATCGCCGCCTCATCATAATGGGCCAAGGCATGAGCCCGGTTCGCCGCCCCTACCCGCGTCCGCAGCCCTGCATCGGCGGCTAGCTGCCCGAGCACCCCCGCCAAAGCCGCATCGTTGCCCGGCGCACAGATCAACGGCCGGTTCTCGGGCGCGACCATCTCGGCCACGTCGCCCACCGCGGGCGAGGCGACCGGCAGGCCCGCCGCCATCGCCTCGACCATCGAGATCGGAAACTGCTCGGAGTCCGAAGACAGCGCGAAGACGTCGAACAGGCCGACAGCCTTGCTCGGATCTGGTGCGAAGCCTGGCAAGTGCACGCGATCGGCAACGCCGCAGCTAAGCGCTTGCGCCTTGATCGCGCCTTTCTCCGGCCCGTCGCCCAGGATCACCAGCTGCCATTCGGACGGCAGCCCGGCAAAGGCGCGCACCAGCCGCGGCAGGTTCTTCACTGTGCGCAAGCCGGCCAGCGTGCCGACCCACAGCTCGCCCGGGCGTTTGACGATGCGCGGGAGAGCGTCGGCCTTGGGCTTCTTCGCATAAGTTCCGAGCGCGATGCCGTTGGGGATCAGGTGGACACGGCCGCGTGGTTGCTGCCAAGGCCCGAGCGCCACCGCCTCCAGCAGCCTCGAGGGCACAACCAGCGCCGCCACGCGCCCGAGTGCCAGGCGACGGTACCAGTTGCGCGTGGGTTTGAGCCGCTCCGCCTCGTCCTCGTTGAAACCGTCCTCGTGGTGAACCAGCGGCGGCAGCTTTAGGAGGTCGCGGAACACGGTGTGCGCCATGACCGCGTCCATCGCGCCCCAATTGTAGGTGAGCACCAGGTCATACCCACGCATCGCCGCAGCCAGGCGCTGCAGCCGCGTCGGCGTGGGCCGGCCCGAAAGGCTCGGGAAGTCTTCAGGATAGGCGACATCGATGCCTCGCTCGATCGCCGAGGCGGCGGCGAGCGCGCCCGGCACCGCGGAGACGACGTGGTGCGTGACGCCAGACCCGAACGCATTCATCAGCCGCGCCGCGCGCAGCTCCTTGCCTCCGCGATCGAAGCTGGAATGGAGATGGAGGATCCGCAAAGGCCGGCTCAGGCGACGCGTGCCAGCAGGCGATCGATGGCGGCCTCAGACCCCGGCTCGCTCAGCGTCGGCGGATGGCCGACGTCGGGAATGGTCACCGCCTCAGCCCCGGGCAGACGCTCCAGCATCCGGTCGAGCGTCGTCGTGCTGAGCAAGTCCGACAAGGCGCCCCTCAGGATCAGCACCGGCTTGTCTCGCAGCGCGTCCAAAGCGGGCCACATGTCGTACTGTTCGGCCGCAGGGTCGAGCTGCGCGAAGGGCTCGGCGATCTTCATGTCGTAATCGAAGACGATGCGTGCATTGCTGCCCAGCGTCATCACCCGCTTCGCCGCGGCGATCCAGAATGGCAGGTCCTTGCCCGGGTGCGCGGCGCCATGCATTTCCTCCAGCCCGCGCGCGGCGTGGACCCAGGTGGGGAAGCTGCGCCCCTGCCCGACATAGCTCTTGATGAATTCCAGCCCGCTCGGCTCCAGATAAGGGCCGACATCGTTGAGCACGGCCCCCGCGATCCGTTCCGGGGTCATCGCGGCGAACAGCATCGTCATCAGCCCGCCCAGCGAAGTGCCGACGGCCACGAAACGCTCGATCCCCAATTCGTCGAGCAGCAGCGTGACGTCTTCGACATACTGCTGCGGCTTGTAGCTGGCGCTTTCGCGCGCATACTCGCTCTCGCCACGGCCGCGCAGTTCGGGGCAGATCACGCGCCACTCGGGCGAGAGCCGTTCCGCCAGCGCCTCGAAGTCACGCGCGTTGCGGGTGAGGCCATGCAGACACAAGATCGGCGGCCGCCCATCGATCGGCACGGCGTCGCCGCCGGCGTAATCCCGGTAATGCAGCTTCAATCCGTCCCGGCTGGACCAGAACCGATCCTGGTAACGCGTCATTTCCAGCGGCGCCTTCGATCTGTCGCCCGGCTTGATCGGCGGGCACCTGACCCGTTATCGCCAAAGAGCGCACGATCCGCAAGCGAGTGCCTGCCTGCTACCTCGACGTGCAGGGTTAACGAGGACGTCGTTCATAACCCGGTAGGACTCCCCGTGGCATAGCGGCGCGCTCGCAAACTGGCGGCACGAAACGGAACATCAACCCTAATGGAACGCCTTTCGACCCGAGACGCGCCCGCGCAGAGCACGGGGTCCTTCCCTCGCGCCGCCTCGGTGCCCGAACTCGTGTCGTATGAGCCAGCGACTGGGGCGGAGGTCTGGCGAGGTCCCGTTGGCGATGTCGAGGACGTGGTCGAGCGCGCGCGCCGCGCCGCGCCGGCGTGGGCCGCGCAGCCGCTATCCACCCGCATGGAGCTGGTCCGCCGCTTCGCCAACGAAGTGCGCAAGGATGCGGAGAGCCTTGCCACGACCATCGCGCGCGAAACCGGCAAGCCGATGTGGGAGGCCAACGCCGAAGTCGAGAGCGTGCTGGTGAAGGTCGAAATCTCGATCCGCGCCTATGCCGAGCGAACCGCCCAGCGCAAGCTGGACAGCGCGCTGCAGGGCACCATGGCAGTGCGCCACAAGCCGCATGGCGTGCTGGTGGTGCTCGGCCCCTTCAACCTGCCTGCGCACTTGCCCAACGCGCATATCATCCCGGCCCTGATCGCGGGCAACACCGTGATCTTCAAGCCGAGCGAGAAGACCCCCGGGACCAGCGAACTGCTCGCCCGATGCTTTCACCGTGCTGGCATCTCGGCCGCCATCATGCAGGTCTGCCAGGGCGGTCCTGCCGAGGGCCAGAAGCTGGTTGCGCACGATGGCATCGATGGCGTGCTGTTCACCGGCTCCGCCAACATCGGCATCTCCATCAACCGCAAGCTGGCGGCGCGGCCGGACAAGCTGGTGACGCTCGAGATGAGCGGCAACAATCCGCTGGTGGTGTGGGATACGCCCAAGCTGACCGACGCCGCGGCGCTTGTCGTGCAGTCCGCCTTTGCCTCGGCCGGGCAGCGCTGCACCGCGGCGCGCCGCCTGATCGTCAAGGATTCGATGTACGAGCCGCTGCTCGCCGAGGTGAAGGCGCTGGCGGATCGCATCATCTTCGGCGCACCGTTCGACGATCCGGCTCCGTTCATGGGCCCGGTCATCGACAACATGGCCGCCGACGGGCTCACCGAAAGTTTCCTCTATCTGCTCAGTCACGGCGGGCGCGCGATCAAGCACTTGGTCCGACCCGACGAATCGCTGCCGTTCCTTTCGCCCGCGATCATCGATGTGACCGCCATGGTCGAGAAACCCGACGTCGAGCTGTTCGGCCCGATCCTCCAAGTGGTGCGCGTCAGCGACTTCGACGAGGCGATTGCCGAGGCCAATGCGACGCGCTTCGGCTTGGTCGCGGCCTTGGTGGGCGGCACACCGCAGGAGTACAATCGCTTCTGGGGCAGCGTCCGCGCCGGGATCGTCAATTGGAATCGGCCGACGATTGCGCCTTCTCACGCGGGACCGGTGGGCGGCACCGGTCTGTCCGGCAATCATCGTCCGACCGGGTACTACGCTGCGGATTACTGCGCCTATCCGGTTGCCTCGGGTGAGATGGAGCAGCCGCGCGCGGTGATCGGCGTGGGGCTTAAGTGATCTGAGATCCTCCCCTGCAAGGGGAGGTGGCGCGCGCGGAGCGTGACGGAGGGGTGTAACCCTATCGTCCGGGTACTACGCCAGCGGTGACACCCCTCCGTCAGCCGCTCCGCGTCTGCCACCTCCCCTTGCAGGGGAGGATCTAGACGGCTCACCCACCGCTGGCGATCAGGTCCACCTCCGTCAGTCCGTTCCCCTGCTTGCGCGCGTAGACCAGGTATGACTGACCGCCTTTGCGCCCGCCGAGCACATGGTCGGAGCCGTCCATTCGGTAATCCGCACCGTACCCTGCTGCCGTCGCCTTGGTGTAGTAGAAGTCCACCACATCCTTCGGGGCGACTGGGCTGACGAAGTTTACCACGCGCAAGTGGCAGCCGTCGGCATCGGTTCCGGCCGCTTCCTGGACCGCGCCGCGCGGGTAGACCGGCAGGTCCTTGGGCAACTTCGCTGCCCATGTCGCGGAATACTGCGCCTTTTGCGTGCAGTCGGTCGTGGCAGCCTTGGCCTCCTGGGCGACTTGCGCTGCCGTGGCGGCGTTCTCCACCAGAGAGGACGCCGCGCCGGGCTTGGGTGCAGGCGCGGACTTCAGCGTGCCGCCGGCTTGCAGCATCGCCTCTTCCCGCGCTGCCGCCGCCGCTTCGGGCGATCGCTGTTGTGCGGGCAGCTCTATCGCGCCACCGTTTGCCGCCACCGCAGCGCCGTTGTTGCCGGACATGTTGGGATCGACCATGATCTGCTCGCCAAGCGCGCCCGTTACTGCCGGGTCGCTCTCGACGGGGACCGGAGCATCTTGCTTCGACCCGCAAGCGGCGAGCAGAACCAGCATCGCCGCGGCGCTGCCGTTCAGGATAGGTCGGGCGGTGATGACGTAACGGGCGCGGCTCAACATCTTGGAGACTTTCCCCAGCGTGCTTAATGAGCCGTTAGCCTTGTGCGGCAATCGTTAACGACGAGTTGAGAAGCGTAGTTAATCCTCCGGCCGTCCCGATCCGGGAAGGTCGGCTGCGGAGACGTGAATGCCGAAAGGCGCGAGCGAGCACGTGCACTCCAGACATGCAAAGGAGGGCGCTCCCGCAGGATGGGAAGCGCCCCCCCGGCCCGGTCCGCGACGGATGTGAGGCCGCGGTTACCGGACCGTTCCCTCGCGCGTCGCCGTCCGCACGAGGAAACCGGTCAAAGGGTTAGCGGCAGCGCGAGTCGCTGCGATCGATGGCACGGCCGGCCAATGCACCGGCAGCGGCGCCGAGCACGGTGCCCAGGGTCTTGTCGCGGCCACCGTCGATGGTGCGGCCCAGAAGGGCGCCACCTACGCCACCGATCAGCAAGCCGGTGGTGCCATTCTCGCGACGGCAGTAGTAGCGGCCATCGTTACCGCGCCAGGTGCGGCCCTGGTTGCGGTAGCTGTTGCCGTAGCCGCGGCGGTAGTCGTCGCGCGAGTACCGGCGGTCGCCACGCCAGTCGCGGCGATCGTTGTAGGTCTGCTGCCCGGGCGCGGCGAACGCGGCCTCATGGGCGCTGTACGCAACGGCAGCGGTAGCTGGGATCGCGGTTGCGAGGGTGGCACTGGCAGCGGCGAGTGCGGAAACCTTCAGCAGAGTGTTCATCGTTATTCTCCTTGTCGGCGGCGGCACCGGGGAGATCATCCGCCTTACGCATTCATCTTTAGGCCACTTAATCTGAACAGATCGCAACGCGGCTGTCAGGATCGAAGATTGCGACGAACTGAGTTGAAGGCGTCGACGAGTTGTCACGCTGCCCGCCTCTGCCTAGAGCGCAGACCCATGCATTCTGGCTCACAACGCGCCAGCGGGCTCCCCCACGCTATCGGCGCGTACCTGATCTGGGGATTGATCCCGCTCTACTTCCGGCTGCTCAAGGCAGTGCCGCCGATGGAGGTCGTCGGCTGGCGAATCGTGTTCACGCTGCCGGTCTGCTTCGCGCTCGTGGCATTGCTGCGCCAATCCGGCGAGGTGCGCCGGGCACTTTCCGATCGACGCACGCTGGGCCTCCTTGCAGGCAGCGCGCTGCTGATCGGGACCAATTGGCTGATCTACGTCATCGCAATCGCCACCGGACACGTCTTCGCGGCAAGCCTGGGATACTACATCAACCCGCTGATGAACGTGCTCGCGGGCACGCTCTTCCTGCGCGAGAAGCTGTCACCGCGGCAGTGGGTGGCCGTAGCACTGGCGGCGGCAGGCGTCGCGGTGCTCGCGTGGGGCGCGGTGAGCACCTTGTGGATCAGCATGGGCCTGGCGCTCAGCTTCTGCGGCTATGGCCTGGTGCGGAAGCTGGCGCCGGTCGAGTCGCTGCCGGGTTTGACGGTCGAGACACTGGTGCTGGTCGTGCCAGCGCTGGCGATGATCGGTTGGCAGAGCACGCAGCAGGCCGGAGTTGCGCTGGGTCAAAACACGATGCAGGACATCACGCTCGCTCTTGCCGGCGTGGTCACCGGCGTGCCGCTGCTGCTGTTTGCCACCGCGGCGCGGCGGATGAGCTACTCGACGCTGGGCTTCGTGCAGTTCCTGTCGCCGACCCTGGTGTTCGTACTCGGCCTGTTCGTGTTCCACGAGCCGCTCCGTCCGGTGCAACTCACCAGCTTCGCGATGATCTGGGCCGCCATCGGGGTATTCTGCTGGGATCTATTGCGAGCAAGGCGGTCATTGGGCTCGGCTTGACGTTGGCGCGCTGCTAGCGGACTTAAACAAGTCTCGCGGCTTACCCGAGCGTCAAAGCGCCCCCGCGAAGCGCAGCGGCTCGCCTTGCGCGGCATTGCCCAGCTGCCCTTCCCACATGGCGAAATGTCCGCGCACGATGGTGCCCACCACCTTGCCCTGCAGTTCCATGCCGGTAAACGGCGACCAGCCACAGCGGCTTTCCAGCCAGTCCTCGGCGACGGTGAACGATCCCTTCCGATCCACCACGGTGAAATCCGCATCGTACCCCGCGGCGATGCGGCCCTTGCCGACCAGGCCGAACACGCGCTGCACCCCGGCGCTGGTCATGTCGATCAGCCGCTCCAGCGTCATGCGTCCCTTCGCCACATGGTCCAGCATCAGCGGCAGCAGCGTCTGCACGCCGGGCATGCCACTGGGGCTCGCCGGGTAGGTCTTGGCCTTTTCCTCGACCGTATGCGGCGCGTGGTCGGAGCCGAGCACGTCGGGCACGCCCTGCTGCAGCCAGTGCCACAGCCCGTCGCGGTGCGCGGAGGATCGGATCGGCGGGTTCATCTGCGCATAAGTGCCGAGCTTCGGATAAGCCTCCTCCGCCGCCAGCGTCAGGTGCTGCGGGGTGACTTCGCACGTGGCAATGTCGCGGTGGTGAGAGAGGAACTCCAGCTCGGCCGGGGTGGTGATGTGCAGCACGTGGATCGGCCGGCGCGCTTCCCGCGCAAGGCGGACGATGCGCTGGGTGGCCACCATCGCGCTCTCGTCGTCGCGCCAGACCGGGTGGCTGGAGGGGTCGCCTTCGACACGGATGTCCTTGCGCGCGTTCATCCGCGCCTCGTCCTCGGCATGGATGGCCACACGGCGGCGGCCGCTCGCCAGCACGCGCGCCAGCGCGGCGTCCTCCGCGACCAGCAGGCTGCCAGTCGATGCGCCCATGAAGATCTTGACCCCCGCAGTGCCCGGGATGCGCTCGAGCTCGGCCAACTCTTCGGCGTTCTCCGCTGTGGCGCCGACGTAGAAGGCATGGTCGCAGTGCATGCGGTGATGTCCGCGCGCCAGCTTGTCGAGCACGCGCTCGGCCGTGTCTGTGTTCGGGTTGGTGTTGGGCATCTCAAACACCGCGGTGATCCCGCCCATGACCGCCGCGCGGCTGCCGCTCTCCAGATCTTCCTTGTGCTCCAGCCCCGGCTCGCGGAAATGGACCTGGCTGTCGATCACGCCGGGCAGCACGTCGAGGCCGGTGCAGTCGATCCGGCGCGCAGCGTCCGGGTAGCTGCCCAGGCCCACAATCTTGCCGTCCCGCACCGCGACGTCGGCGTGGACCGGGCCCGAAGGCGTATGCACGAGGCCGCCGGTGAGGACCAGTTCGGGTGCAGCGCTCATCGACCGGCCTCCTGCTTGCCGCAATTGCCGGTGTCCTGAGCGGCGAAAAGCCGGGCTTCGTGGAGAGCTGCGATGCGGCGGAGCGAGTCGGTTTGGCTGGTCATGGCGCCCTCATGCACCGGATGGTGGCCTGTAGGACAGCCCCCACGTCGCACCTAGTCACGTCCAGGCGCCGCCGCGGGCACGGCATCACGCGGCGGCATGCCGGGCCACGCGCCATAGTCCGGGTGCTCATGGTATGCACCGGTGAGGTCCGGCGGCCCCGAGTAGAGCAGCTGGAACAGCCGCCAGGAGAACCGCCAGCGGTCGCCATCCAGTACCGCACGGTCGTAGTAGCGCCCGATGTTCATGTTTGGCGGCTTGTCGTGCCAGCTGCACTGCTCTGTGACGTAAGTCCGCGCACTCGCCCGACCGCGTCCGGTGAGATCGACTTGCGGATTGCGGAAGCTGATCAGCACGCGGTTGCAGCGGGCGACGACGCCACCAAACCCGCTCGCTATCTCATGACGCCCGCGCATTACCATGCCGGATATGCGCCACTCGGCATCGATCGTGAAGCAATCGCCAAATGCGGTCAGATCCTGGCGCCACGCAGAGTCGGTGTAGTGCGCGTGGAGCTGGCGGATGCCCGCCTCCGCTTCTAGGAACTCGATCATCGTGCGGCTCTCCTCGGCCGAGGATAAAGCGGGCGGCCAGGCGAGTGCAACGTGTTGAACACGCGTTGCGGATAGGCTTACGCGCGCTCAAGTCCGCTCAGAGCGGAACCGCCTCGCCACCCTCCAGCCGGTGCGAGCAGCCCAGCGCCACCGGGTCATCCTCGCCTGACAGTGCCGCCACCGTCCGCCAGCCCACCGCGCGCTGACGTGCCGCGATCTGCGGGTCGTGCCCGAGTGGCAGGAACAGCGCGGCCGGTTCGCTGGTCGTTTCGGCCAGCAGGTCGATCAAGCGGTCGGGATAGAGGGAGAAGCCGGTCGCGACTTCGCCCTCCGCGGTCTCGCCCAGGATCCGGTAAGTGCCGCCGCGGCCGAGCGCGCCCTGGACGCCGGTGGCGTAGATCATGAAGCCGAACCAGGATTGGTACTCGAAGCCGTGCCGCTCCGAGGGGTCGAGCGTCACGCGCGCTCGTCCGCCGATCCGGGCGGCGATATCGCGCAAGCCCGCAATGCGGCTGGCGAGGGCGCCACCGGCATCGAACGCAGCCAGCCGCGCGATCGCCTGCTCGAAGGGGCCGACTGCATAGAGCAGTGGCAGGTAACCTGCGCCACCGGCGTCGACGAGACCGCCAGCGTCCTTGGCATCGAGTTCGCGGCGCACCGCCTCGATCTGCGTCGGTGCGAGCGGCAGTGCCTCGGCGGCGAGCGTATCGACCAAGTCGGGAAGCGTGAGGTCGACCGAGATGCCAGTCGCGCCCGCCTGCTCCAGCGCCTCGATCGCGATGGCGACCACTTCGGCAGCCGCGCTGACGCTGTCGCTGCCGATCAACTCCGCGCCGAGCTGCAACCGCTCTCGCGCAGGGTCGAGGCCATCGCCCTTGATCGTCAGCACCTGCCCCGAATAGCACAGGCGCAGAGGGCGCGGCCGGCTCGCTAGACTAGTCGCGGCGATGCGCCCGAGCTGGACGGTGATGTCCGAACGCAGCGCCAGCGTGCGCAGCGAGACCGGGTCGACGAAGCGGAACATGCGCCGCGGCTCGATGCCGGCCATGCGGCTCGCCATCGACTTCTCGAACTCGATCGTCGGCGTCTCCACCCGCACATAGCCGTGGCTGGCGAACACATCGAGCGCGCCGCGCCGCACGCGGCTGGCAGCGGCGGCTTGCACAGGGGAGCGGTCGCCCAGGCCTTCGGGCAGGAGGTCGCGGTCGGTATCGTGCATCGAGAGAATCCTGCCCCGAAGGTGGCGGTCGCCAAGCTCCCCTTCCGCCTGCGGGAGGGGTCGGGGGAGGGCCTGTATCGCATGTCGCGCCTGCCCGCAAACAGGCCCTCCCCTAGCCCCTCCCGCAAGCGGGAGGGGACTTCGAAGAACCGGCCGCGCTTTGCGCGCCGATGCGTTCTAGAACGACAGCGCCTTCACCGTCTTCACGCCGGGCAGCCGCTGCGCCTTTTCCAGCACGTCCGCCGGCACCGCGCTGTCGACCGAGAGCAGCAGCACCGCCTCGCCCCCGGCATTGCGGCGGCCGAGGTTGAAGGTGCCGATGTTGATGCCGCTCTCGCCGAGCAAGGTACCGATCCGGCCGATGAAGCCCGGCGCGTCCTCGTTGACGATGTACATCATGTGCCCGGTCAGCTCGGCTTCGACCTTGATGCCGAACATCTCGACCAGGCGCGGCTCGACGTTGTTGAACAGCGTGCCGGCCACCGAGCGCTCGCCCGCCTCGGTCTTGACCGAGACGCGGATTAGCGTGTGGTAGTCACCCTCGCGCTCGGTCTTGACCTCGCGCACTTCGAGGCCGCGATCTTTCGCCAGGAATGGTGCGTTGACCATGTTCACCGTGGCCGACTGCACCCGCATGAAGCCCGCCAACACCGCGGCGGTGATCGGCTTGCCGTTCAGCTCGGTCGCCGCGCCTTCGGTGTGGATCGAAATCCGCGGCACCGAGTCGCGCGTCAGCTGGCCCACCAGGCTGCCCAGCTTCTCGGCCAGCGCCATGTAGGGCTTGAGCTTGGGCGCTTCCTCGGCGCTGAGCGATGGCATGTTGAGCGCGTTGGTGACGCCGCCGTTGACCAGGAAGTCGGCCATCTGCTCGGCCACCTGCAGCGCCACGTTGACCTGCGCCTCGGTGGTCGAGGCGCCGAGGTGCGGCGTGCAGATGAAGCCCGGCGTGCCGAACAGCGGCGAATCCTTGGCCGGCTCGGTCTGGAACACGTCGAGCGCGGCGCCGGCGATGTGGCCCGAATCGAGCCCGGCCTTCAGCGCCGCCTCGTCGATCAGGCCGCCACGCGCACAGTTGACGATGCGCACGCCCTTCTTGGTCTTGGCGAGGTTCTCGGCCGAGAGGATGTTGCGCGTCTGGTCGGTCAGCGGCGTGTGCAGCGTGATGAAGTCGGCCTTGGCCAGCAAGGTGTCGAGGTCCGCCTTCTCGACGCCCATCTCGATCGCGCGCTCGGGCGTGAGGAACGGATCGAAGGCGACGACCTTCATGCGCAGCCCCAGCGCGCGGCTGGCGACGATCGAACCGATGTTGCCCGCGCCGATCAGGCCCAGCGTCTTGCCGGTGACCTCGACGCCCATGAAGCCGTTCTTGGGCCACAGGCCGGCCTGCGTCTGGGCGTTGGCCTCGGGCAGCTGGCGGGCGAGCGCGAACATCAGCGCGATTGCGTGCTCGGCGGTGGTGATCGAGTTGCCGAACGGCGTGTTCATCACGACGACGCCCTGGGCCGAGGCTGCGGGGATATCGACGTTGTCGACGCCGATGCCGGCACGGCCGACGACCTTGAGGTTGGTCGCGGCGTCGAGGACGGCCTTAGTCACCTTGGTCGAGGAGCGGATTGCCAGGCCGTCGTACTGACCGATGCGGGCGATGAGCTCTTCGGGCGTCTCGCCGGTGATAACGTCGACGTCGCAGCCACGCTCCTGGAAGATGCGCGTGGCGTTGGGGTCCATCTTGTCGGAGATGAGGACTTTGGGCTTGGTCATGGGTGTTGTTCCTGTCCTTGCACTCCTTCCCTCGTCATCCCGGACTTGATCCGGGATCCCGCTTGTTCTTTGCGGGCGAGAGGAAGGAAGCGGGGCCCCGGGTCAAGCCCGGGGCGACGGTAATGGGTGGGGTTGGGTCAGCCGGCCTTCACGGTCGCATAGGCCCAGTCGAGCCACGGCCCGAGCGCCTCGATATCGGCGGTCTCGACGGTGGCGCCGCACCAGATGCGCAGGCCGGCCGGCGCGTCGCGATAGCCGGCGACGTCGTAGGCTGCGCCTTCCTTCTCCAGCAAGGCAGCGAACTGCTTGATGAAGTCAGCATTAGCACCTTCGACGGTCAGGCAGACCGAGGTCTTGGACCGGCTGGCCTCATCCGTTGCGAGGTGACCAAGCCAGTCGCGCTCCTGCACAAGCTTGTCGAGCGCGGCGGCATTGGCATCCGAGCGCGCCTTCAGGCCGTTCAGACCACCCAGCGACTTGGCCCACTCGAGCGCGAAGATCGCGTCTTCAACCGCCAGCATCGAGGGCGTGTTGATCGTCTCGCCCTTGAAGATGCCCTCGGACAGCTTGCCCTTCGAAACCAGGCGGAACACCTTGGGTAGCGGCCACGCCGGGGTGTAACTCTCCAGCCGCTCGACCGCGCGGGGCCCGAGGATCAGGACGCCATGTCCGCCCTCGCCGCCCAGCACCTTCTGCCAGGAGAAGGTGGCGACGTCGATCTTTGACCAGTCGATGTCGTAGGCGAACACCGCCGAAGTCGCATCGGCAAAGGAGAGGCCCGCACGGTCCTCTGCGATCCAATCGGCGTTCGGCACGCGCACGCCCGAGGTGGTGCCGTTCCAGGTGAACAGCACGTCGTTCGACCAGTCGACCTGGCCGAGATCGGGCAGCTGGCCGTAATCGGCGCGGATCACGGTGGGGTCGATCTTGAGCTGCTTGACCGCGTCGGTCACCCAACCTTCGCCGAAGCTCTCCCAAGCCATCGTGGTGACAGGCCGCGCGCCCAGCATCGTCCACATCGCCATCTCGAACGCGCCGGTGTCGGAGCCGGGCACGATACCGATGCGGTGCGTATCAGGCAGCTGCAGCACTTCGCGCATCAGGTCGATGCAGAGCTGGAGGCGCGTCTTGCCGATCTTCGCGCGGTGCGAGCGGCCGAGCGATGCGGTGGCGAGCTTTTCGGGGGAGTAGCCCGGAGGCTTGGCGCAGGGACCCGAGGAAAAGAACGGGCGCGCCGGCTTAACCGACGGCTTGGTATGCTCAGTCATGTAGTCTCTCCTTGCAGAGAGCACGCGCGGCGTTGGGACCGCGTGGCCCGGCGCCGGCTCTAGTGGCGGCCGCCCCCAAGTCAAGGAAGATATCCCCGGCTTACCCGCGCACCATTTCGGCCCATGGCTCGCGTGGCTCGCTCTGGCCGCATACAATGAGCCAGCCAACTATCGGTTAACTAAGTAGAAACCATAGACGGGAATACCGCGAGTATGCGACGGATCCTGACGCTCCTTCCGCTCCTCGCCGTGCTGCACGGCTGCATCGACATCCCCAAGGTGTCGCGACGAGAGCCGGCACGCCGACCCGTTCAGGCCTCGCGGCCGGGCATCGACAATCGCCAGTGCATGATGCAGCTCGGCTTGCTGCAGGCGAACTTCACGCCGATCCCGGATCGCGTGTTCTCGCCCGGCTGCCGCAATGTCGGCACCGTGCGGTTGGCGAGCCTGCGCAGCGACACCGCGCAACTCGCGCTCTCGAACCTCGGCCCGGTGACCTGCACCATGGCACAGCAGTTCGCCGCCTGGGCCCGGTTCGGGGTTGACCGGGCGGCCGAGCAGATCCTCGGCTCGCGGGTCGCGCGGATCGAGACCTTCGGCAGCTACTCGTGCCGTACGGTCGCGGGCACCAGCCGCTTGTCCGGCCACGCCACTGCCAACGCCATCGATGTCTCGGGCTTCGTGCTGGAGGATGGGCGGCGGATCACCGTTCTCGCCGACTGGGACGGCGGCACGGCCGACGAACGCCGGTTCCTGCGCGTCGTTCACGCCAGCGCCTGCAAGCGCTTCGGCACCACACTGGGTCCGGGCTACAACGCGGCGCACAAGAACCACTTCCACCTGGAGGCCGACGGCGCCGATTTTTGTCGGTAGCGTCAGCACGGCCGTTCCCGAGCCGCAGTTCGGATCGTGATCGGCATGCCAACCCGGACCGGCAACAATATGTGACAATGGGGCAAGCGCCCGGAGGCCGACGCGACATAGGCGCGCGGCATGAACCGCCTGCGCCTGATCGCCCTCTCCGCCTTGACCTTCTGGACCAGCCCCGCGCTTGCCGAGACCGAGCATGACGAACAAGCCTGGGTCAATCTCACCGCGCTGGGTTCGGTGTCGGGCGACCTCGTCTACTTCGCCGAGGTCCAGCCGCGTTTCGGCAATGGCGCCCGGCTCGACCAGCTGCTGTTGCGCGGCGCCGTGGGATGGAAGCTCTCTCCCTCCGCGACGCTCTACCAGGGTTATGCCCACGTGGTGACCGCCATCGAGGGCAGGCGCGACATCAACGAGGAGCGCAGCTTCCAGCAGCTGAACCTCGCCCTGGGTAAGCCGGCGGGCGGCGAACTGTCCTCGCGCACCCGGCTGGAACAACGCTGGCGCAGCAACGGCAGCGACACTGGCTGGCGCCTGCGAGAGATGCTGCGCTACGAGCACCCGCTGAAAGCCCGAAGTGACGCCGTGAACGCGCTGGTCTGGACCGAGGCCTTCCTGGCATTCAACGACACCGACTGGGGTGCCCGCAGCGGCTTCGACCAACTGCGTACCTTTGTGGGCGCTGAAGTAGGCCTGCCCGGCGCCTCGACCGTCGAGATCGGCTACCTCAACCAGACCATCAACCAGACCGCCGGCCGCACCCGCATGAACCACGCGGCGTCGGTGACGCTGTGGTATCGGCATTGAATAACGACGAACACGACAATCGCCACCGGTTGAAGCCCAACTTGCCGAAGCTCCGCTGGCAACCGAACTGCCGCACAAGCGTATCCTTCTCACATTTGTTGAGGAGCACGCGATGGCACGGTTGATCGGGCACGCCGCCCTGGCGGGACTTCTCTTCCTGGCCGGATGCAACAGCAGCACCCAGCCCACCACCGCCACGCCGGACACGGGCACGACGCCAAGCGTCACGCGCGAGACTGCGACGCCCGAAGCGGAGACCCCGCCTGTCACGCCGATGCCGGCGCAGACGGTAATCCAAAGCCAGCCCGGCCCCGACGGTTCGCAAGTCGACCTGATGAAGGTGGCGGTGACGGGAGACATCCTCACGGTCACACTGCGCTGCTCCAGCTCCGAAAAGATCAATTCCGAAAGCTTCCGCGTGCCCAGCATCAGCGTGATCGACGACGCCACGGCACAGCGCATCGCAGTGCTCAAGGACAACGAGGGCAACTGGCTTGCGTCCAACGTCGGCGGCGATGCGATCATGGCGCAATGCGAGATCAAGCCGGGCGTGATCTGGGCCAAGTTCGCCGCGCCTTCGCCTCAGAGCAAGACGGTGTCGATCAACTTCCCGGGCGTGGCGCCGTTCGATGGCATTCCGGTCACCCGGTAATGCGAGTCGTCGCGTGCGCTGCGCTCTGCCTAGTCTTGGGCGCCTGCTCGGGTGAGCGTGAGCCCGAGGGCACGCAAGCCGATGCGCCCGCCGTTGCATCGCAAGCGGCGACAGCGCCCTCCGATGTGTCTGCACCGGCACGGTCCGGCCCGGGTCTCGTCGGTCAGGTGAGCTCGCTGAAGAGCGCGGTGAGCGGCCTCAACGTTCGTGTGACCGACATGGGCACGATCATCGACTTGCCCACCGACGCCCTCTTCGCGTTCGACAGTGCCGAGCTCAACCCTGCTGCCACGGAGCAGCTAAAGGCATCGGCGCAGCTGATCCTGGCCGCACCGGCCGGTCCGATCAAGGTCATCGGCCACACGGACAGCAAGGGCGACGATGCCTACAACCAGAAGCTGTCGGAGGCACGGGCCCGTGCCGTGGTCGCCTGGTTCTCCGGAGAGGTCGGGGTTCGCCAGCGTTCGTTCGAGGCCAGCGGCAAAGGCGAGACGGCGCCGATCGCGCCCAATGAGACGCTGACGGGGAAGGACGATCCTGCTGGGCGCGCCCGAAACCGGCGGGTCGAAGTGGTCCTTCCCAAGTAGCCGGCGTGCGGCAGAGCGCCGTACCCGAGCCATTGGCGCTAACCGCCCAGCACCACGAAAAAAAGCCGGAGTGCATCGCTGCACCCCGGCTTTTCGTCAGCTTGCGCCGGCCGATCAGAACGGCAGGTTGTACAGCTTGGTCGCGTTGTCCTGCAGGACCTTCTTCTGCGTCTCGTAGCTGTAGCCGCCGAGCACGTCCTTCAAGTGCGCCTGGACGCCCGGATAGAGCGAGGTCGGGTGCGGAAAGTCGGTTTCGAACATCAGCTTGTCCTCACCGATGGTCTCCAGCAGGATCTTGGGCGCGACCTTCTCGAACCAGAAGGTGCACCAGAAGTGATCGCGGAAGTACTCGGCCGGGCGTCGATTGAGCGTCTTGGAGAAGCGCGGCAGCATCTCGTTGAACTGGTGCTCCAGCGCCTCGATGGCGAAGGGCACCCAGCCCGCACCGCTCTCGATCAGGCCGATCTTGAGCTTGGGATGCTGGTCGAGCCGGCCCGAGACGCACCAGTTGCCCAGCGTAGCGGCGTTGCCGATCGAGAACATCGTGGCGACCACGGACAGCGTCTGCTCGAACTGGAAGCCTTCCCAGGTCAGCGTGTTGGGATCCACCGCCGAATTGAGGTGGAAGTTCAGCGGCATGCCCGTGGCCTCGCACATCTCGAGGAAGCCGGTCCAGTAGTCGTGCATGAAGCTGGGCACGCCGACGCGCTCGGGCGTATCCGGCAACACGAAACCACGCAGGCCGATGTCGTGGCAGCGGCGCGCCTCGGCTTCCATCGCCTTCTGGTCCCAGAACGGCAGGTGCGCCATGTTGAAGATGCGCTGGCCCGAGGCGTTCTGGAAGTCCGCCGAGGCATCGTTGTACATCTGCACGATGGCGAGCGCGAGTTCGTTGTCGCCCAGGCTCATCAGCGAGCCGGCCTGCGTCACGCCCGAGTTCTGGAAGCCGATCTGGGCATAGACGCCCATGTCGTCCATCGCCTGCAGGCGCTCCTTCAGCTGGTGGCCACCCGGGTGCGCCTGCTCCAGCAACGGGAACGCGAGCCGGCCGAGCAGCTTGTTGTTGTCCGCACGGATCACGTTGCCGCCCATCGAGCCGAAGTTGCGGTCACCCACGTACCAGCGCTCGACCCCGTCCTTGTCGAGCTTGACCTGCGGCACCTTGTCCTTCCACTTGGCCGGTGCGCGGCTGGTGAACAGGTCCGGCGCTTCGGTGATGTGGGTGTCGGTGTCGACGATCTTGATGCCTTCGAACATCGGATCGAGGCCGCCCGACTGGGTCGCATAGTCGACCTCGCGGATCACGCCGCCTGGTGTGTACCCTTCAGCGGACCAGTACTTGCGCGCGTTCTGCGCGATATCGTTGTTGTCGGCATCTGCCATGGCACGTCTCCCGGGAATGCAAAAAGCTGATTATGTCTCATTTTGTCAGCCCATCCCCCTAAATACAATGCTTCGGCCAACGCGGCCACGATGAATCGCCCGGGGCGTCGCGATAGTGGGTCCGCTGTTCCCGGGCCCGCTTGCGAGCGGGCACCACGCGCGGCACAGTCTGCCCATAAGGGAGACGAGGATGCCTGATACCGCCACGCTCGATGCCATCCGCATCGACTTCGACGCGCCCGACAACGTACCCAAGGACCGCATCGTCGACCTGAGCTTTGCCATGGGCAACGTGCCCAACGATCTGGTCGATCCCTACGCGCCGGTCGGCTGGCTTGCCGGCGCGGAGATCCCGCGGCTGCTGTTCAACCCGCCCGCGAGCCATGGCCTGGGCGCAATCTCGGGCAACCGCACCGGCAGCTGGGTGGTCAGCCACTACGAGGATATCGAGCGGGTCTATTCGGACAACGCGCATTTCTCCAACGCCGGCACTGCCGAGTTCCAGCGGCTGATCGGAGAGACCTTCAAGTCGATCCCGCTGGCGATCGACCCGCCGGATCACCAGAAGTACCGGCTGTTCCTGATGCCCTACTTCTCGCCCGCGCGGATCACGCGCGACCTGGAGCCGCGCATCCGCCGCATCTGCGTCGAGATGATCGAGGCTGTCGTCGACAAAGGCGAGGTCGACATGGCCTGGGATTTCGCGCGCGTGTTCCCGGTGCGGATCTTCATGGGGCTGATGGGCTTTCCGGACGAGAAGTTCACCCAGTTCCTCGATTGGGAGTGGGACATCCTGCACTCCGGCTCGCTGGAAAAGATGCAGGCGGCGCTGCGCGGCGTGCTCGACTACTTGCGCGGCTTCATCGCAGAGAAGGAGCGCGAGCCCGACGAGCACCTCGTCTCCGCGATCGTTCACGGCAAGGTCGAGGGCCGCGCGCTGACGGATGACGAGAAGATCGGCATGGTCTGGTTCTTGTGGCTGGGGGGGCTCGACACCGTGGCCGCGACGATCGCGCAGATGTTCCGCCGCCTCGCGCTCCAGCCCGAGCTGCAGACGCGCATCCGGCAGGAACCGGGGATCATCAACTCGGCAGTCGAGGAGTTCCTGCGCACGCAGCCGATCCTCTCGTCGGCACGCACGGCCAAGCTCGACTTCGAGTGGCACGGCATCCAGGTGCGCAAGGGCGACTCGTTCCAGTGCCTGAACCCGGCAGGCAACTTCGACCCGGCCCGCTTCGACAACCCGCGCGAGTTCGACCCTGAGCGCAAGGCCAACCGCCACTTCACCTTCGTGGGCGGCGTGCACATTTGCCTCGGCGCTCACCTCGCCCGCCGCGAACTGCGCGTACTGCTGGAAGAATGGTTCGCGCGCGTGCCTAAATTCCGGGTCAAGCCAGGCGCCGATACGACGGTGTTCCCGGGGCTGCTGTCGATCCGCAACCTGCCGCTAGTGTGGGAGGCATGACCCTCTCCCACCGGGGAGAGGGTCAGAATGTCGTCGGCGACTCGATCGGCGCATCATTGCGATGCGCGGCCGCGTAAGCCTCGGCCGCCTTCATTACCCGCAGCATGTTGCGGCTGGCGATCTTCTCCAGGTCGGCGCGCGTATAACCGCGGCGGGCCAGTTCGGTGAATAGCGCCGGATACGCCGCGACGTCCTCCAGCCCCGTCGGCAACGAGCCGACGCCGTCGAAATCGCCGCCCAAGCCGACGTGGTCGACTCCGGCGATCTTCACCGCATGGTCGATGTGATCGGCCACTTGCGCCAAGGTCGCTTTGGGCGCGGGATGCGCGGCAAGCCAATCCGCATCGGCCTTCTTCAGCGCATCGGGATCTCCGATCCAGATCGCGGCGCTGCGTGCGCTTTCGGCCTTCTTCGCCGCGCTCCACGCGCGGACCTCTTCGCTGACGTAGTCGGGCGCGAAATCGACCATGACGATGCCGCCGTTCGCCTTCAGCCGTGCCAGCACATCGTCGGGCACGTTGCGCGGATGCGTGTTGATCGCGCGCGCGCCCGAGTGGCTGAAGATCACCGGTGCTTTCGCCACCTCCAGCGTGTCGCGCATGGTGTCGGCGCTGACGTGGCTCAAGTCGACCAACATGCCGATGCGCTGCATCTCGCGTACCACGTCACGGCCGAAATCGGTCAGGCCGCCATGCCTGGGCGCATCGGTGGCGGCATCGGCCCAGGCGAGCGTGTTGAAGTGCGTCAGCGTCATGTAGCGCGCACCCAGCGCATACATCTGCCGTAGCACGCCGAGCGAGCCGCCGATCGAGTGCCCGCCTTCCATGCCGATCAGCGAGGCGACCTTGCCCGCCTTCCACGCCTTCTCGACCTCGGCCGCGCTGGTGCACAGCTGCATGTCCGCAGGATAGCGCGCGATCAGGCGCTTGGTGACGTCGATCTGCTCGAGCGTCGCCTGCACCGCCTGCGGCTCGGGCAGATCGGCGGAGACGTAGACCGACCAGAACTGCGCGCCCACCCGGCCTCGGCGCAGGCGCGCAAGGTCGGTGTGCATCGCCTGCTGGTTCTTCGCGGGATCTGCGGTGGCGCTGGTGTCGCGAAAGTCGAACCCGTCCAGCAGGTCCTTGCGCCGCTCGCGCAGCTGCTCGGGCACGTCGTTGTGGCCATCCCACACAGGCGCTGTCTTGAGCGCGGCCTGCGCCGTCTGTTCGGGCGTGGCGGCGAGCGCAGGGTTGGCGATGAGCGCGAGGGTCAGGAGAGCTGTGCGCATGAGGATCCTTTGCGGTGCGTTTCCAGATGCGCGAGAGTGTGGGTGAGCGTCAATGCTGGCTTGCTTCACGCAGAAAGCGCAGCCGGCCGGCTTCGCGGTTCACCCCCGAGCCCTAGCCCGGCCGCCCCCGCCACTTGCGCTCGGCCACGCGCTTGAGTGCTTCGTTCATCGCCTTGAGCCCCTCGCCCACCTTGGCGCCGACCGCGCGGTACACCAGCCCACCCAACGGACCGCCCATGATCTCGCCGTTGACCACCCGGCAGCGCACAGGTGAGAGTTCCTCGATCTCGACGTACCGGTAGGCTTTCACCAACCCGCCCATGCTGGATACGGCATATTCCAGCAGCGTGTCCGCCTCCGCCTTGCGGACCACGGCCTGGCCCTTCTGCGGCTTCATGCCCGCCAGTTGCACGCTGAAGCGCAAGCGTTCGCCTTCTTCCGCGGCGCCCACCGTGTCGCCGTAAAGCGGGTTCCAGCTCGACCAACCCTGGAAGTCGGCGACGAAGTCCCACACCAGCTCGGGCGGGGCGTCGATGGTGATGCGGTGGCCGACACAGCGTCCGCGCAACCGACCGGGATCGTCGCAGGCGCCCGAGAACTCCCAGCCTTCCCCCTCGCCGTCGCTCAAAGCAGCGCCTCGGCGAGGTCGCGCCAGTGCCGGCGCAAGGCGGCGAAGCCCGCCTCGCGGTCGGCGATCACCTGGAGGCAGACATGGTCGGCGCCGGCATCGAGGTGCGCCTGCACCCGCTGCGCCACCGCTTCGACCGAGCCGATCGCGAACAGCGCCTCAAGCAGACGATCACTGCAGGCGTCGATCTCGGCATCCTCGAAGCCAAGCCGCTTCCAGTTGTTGCGGTAGTTGGGCAGCCGCGCATAGTGCTCCACCGCACCGAGCGCCAAGGCGCGCGCCTTGGCCGGATCGGCTTCCAGCACCACGCCCTGCTCGGGCGCGAGTAGTTTGCCCGGGCCCAGGATCTCGCGCGCTTGTGCGGTGTGCTCTGGCGTGACGAGGTAGGGATGCGCGCCAGCCGAACGCTCGCCGGACAGCGCGACCATCTTGGGTCCCAGCGCTGCGAGACAGACATGGTCCATCGCCATGCCGCCTGCCTCCAGCCCGTCGAGAAAGCTTCCGGTCGCCTCCAGCGGCTTGCGCCACTGTTCGCCGATGATCGGTCCGTGGCTGACGCCGATGCCGAGCAGCAGGCGCGCCTTGTCCGCCTCACCGAGGCCTGCATACCAGGCGGCGACGTCCGCTGGCTCATGCTTCCAGATGTTGAGGATGCCGCTGGCGATGACGGTGCGCTTGCTGGCCCCCAGCAGCGCTTCCATGTCCGCCAGCACGCCGGAGTCGATGCCGCCCGGGACCCACAAGGCGCCATAGCCCAGCTCGTCGAGCTCGGCAGTTGCCTCCAGCGCCTGCGCACGATCTCCGTACCGCAATTCCAGCGACCATATGCCGACTTTGCCGATAACCGGTGTGCTCACGCGAGGCTCCTTGCATGCTTTGCGCGCATCTAGGGTCGGCAGGCGCGCGGCTTCAAGCGATTTGCAGCCCGGAGCTTCGCGGCATCGTCGGAGCGAGACTTGATCGGGATCGCGTGCGGTCCTAGCGCACCTGCATGGACGAGTTCGACTACATCGTCGCCGGCGGCGGCAGCGCCGGATGCGTGCTGGCCAATCGCTTGAGCGCAGACCCGCGCAACCGGGTATTGCTGCTCGAAGCCGGCGGACGCGACAACTACATCTGGATCCGCGTGCCGGTCGGCTACCTGTACTGCATCGGCAATCCGCGCACCGACTGGTGCATGTCGACGCAGGCGGAGGAAGGCCTGGGTGGTCGCACGCTCAAGTACCCGCGCGGCAAGGTGCTGGGCGGCTGCTCGTCGATCAACGGCATGATTTACATGCGCGGGCAGGCCGCAGATTACGATGGCTGGCGCCAGGCCGGCCAGACCGGCTGGGGTTGGGACGATGTGCTGCCCTACTTCACGCGCGCCGAGGACCATTACGAAGGCGGCCAGTTCCACGGCACCGGCGGCGAGATCCGGGTGGAGAAGCAGCGCCTGCGCTGGGACATCCTCGAAGCGTTCCGCGAGGCGGCCGAGCAATACGGGCTGCCCGCGATCGCCGACTTCAACACGGGCGATAACGAAGGCTCCAGCTTCTTCCAGGTGACTCAACGCGGCGGCTGGCGCTGGAGCGCGTCCGACGCGTTCCTCAAGCCCGTGCGTGGCCGCGCGAACTTGCGCGTGGTCACCGGCGCGCATGTCGACAAGGTCGTGGTCGAGAATGGCCGTGCGGTCGGCATCGCCTGGCGCCAAGGCAATGAGCAGCGCTCCGCCCGCGCTCGGTGCGAGGTGATCCTGTCCTCGGGCGCGATCGGCTCGCCCGCGATCCTGGAGCGCAGCGGCATCGGCGATGCGGCGCGACTGAAGGACCTCGGCATCGCGCCGCTGGTCGACAGGCCGGAAGTGGGTGCCAACCTGCAGGACCACTTGCAGCTGCGCTGTGCCTACAAGGTCTCGGGTGTGGCGACGCTCAACCAACGCGCCGGGCATCTGTTCGGCAAGGCGCTGATCGGGCTGGAGTATTTGGCGCGGCGCACCGGGCCAATGGCGATGGCGCCCAGCCAGCTAGGCCTGTTCTGCAAGAGCGACCCGCGCTTCGCCACCGCCAACCTGGAATATCACGTGCAGCCGCTCAGCCTGGAGGCGTTCGGCGGCGCGCTCGACGTGTTTCCCGCCTTCACCGCCAGTGTCTGCAACCTGCGGCCCGAGAGCCGCGGCACCACGCGCATTGCCGATCGTGATCCCGACAGCGCGCCGATGATCCGCCCAAACTATCTCTCGGCGCCCGAGGACCGGCGTGTCGCTGCCGAGGCGATCCGCGTCACCCGCCGGATTGTCGCCCAGCCCGCACTGGCCAAGTACCACCCAGAGGAGACCAGGCCCGGCATGCAGTTCCAGACCGAAGAGGAACTGGAACGCGCTGCGGGCGAGATCGGCACGACGATCTTCCACCCGGTCGGCACCGCCGCAATGGGGACGGTGCTCGACTCGCGGCTGCGGGTGCGGGGACTAGAGGGTCTGCGGGTGATCGACGCTTCGTCGATGCCGACGATCGTATCGGGCAACACCAATGCTCCCACGATGATGATCGCCGAAAAAGGCGCCGAGATGGTGCTGCAGGACGCCCGCGCCTTCGTGGCGGCTTGATCGCTTCCTCCTTCGCGCGCAGCCTGCGCGCTGTATCGCGAAAGGAGCATGCCATGATCGAAGCCCGCTGGAACGGCGCCGTCATCGCCCGCAGCGACGACACCGTCGTGGTCGAAGGCAACCACTACTTCCCGCGCGAGGCGGTCGATGCGGCGCTGTTGCGGCCGAGCGCCACCACCAGCGTGTGCCCGTGGAAGGGGACGGCAAGCTACCACTCGCTCGAAGTCGACGGCGCAACCAACAAGGACGCGGCCTGGTACTACCCCGATCCCAAAGCCGCCGCCGCCGAGATCCGCGACCGCATCGCGTTCTGGAAGGGTGTGGAAGTCGGCTGAGGAGGATGGCGACCGGCGACACCGCGCAGGCGATCATCGCTCGCCTCGATCTGCAGCCTCATCCTGAGGGCGGGTGGTACCGCCAGACCTGGCGCGGCGAGGATGGACGGGACGGACGGGCATCGGGCACCGCGATCCATTTCCTGCTGGAGGCGCACCAGCGCTCGCATTGGCACAAGGTCGATGCAGCGGAGATCTGGCTGTGGCACGCCGGCGCGCCGATCACGCTGTCAATCGCGCCCGGCGATGACGGGCCGGTCGCGGAACACCGGCTCGGACCCGATGTGCTGGCGGGCGAGGCGCCGCAAGTGCTGGTGCCGGTGGGGCACTGGCAAGCCGCGGCTCCGCTCGGCGGCTGGGCGCTGGTGAGCTGCGTGGTGGTGCCCGGGTTCTCGTTCAATGGGTTCGAGCTGGCGCCGCAGGGGTGGGCGCCTAGCATAGCTTGAAGATCCTCCCCTGCGAGGGGAGGTGGCAGTCTGCAGGACTGACGGAGGGGTGTAACCGCTGGTGTAGTGCGCTGCCGAGAGGGTTACACCCCTCCACCACCGCCTACGGCGGCGGTCCCCCTCCCCTTGCAGTGGAGCTTCTTAGAGCATGATCATCTGCAACTGTTCCCCCTCCCGGCCGGTTGGGATTGGGGGTGGGGGAGCGATGCCGCCAGGCAGCGCGTCCACGCTGGCGTGGGGTACACTCACCTCCCGACCTCCTCCCTCAAGAAAGGAGGAGCAAATCGCGCAATCGAACGAAATCTTGCATCAGGAGGAGCCGCTTACTCAAACACCGCCAGGGCCGAGCTTGTCGAAGCCGCCAGCCGCCCTCCCGCTTTACCTCTACCCCCGCGTCAGACGCGAGCGATTGGCCCGCACGCGCTGGCGGTAGTGGTCGATCGTCCGTCCCGCCACCTGGCTCAGGTCGGTGCCGAAACGGCCGGTTGCAAGCGCGGCAGCAAGGTCGACTTGCGCCCGCCACTTCTCTTCCACCATGCGCACCGCCTCGCGGTTGGCCGAGTCGCCGCCTTGGGCTAGGCGGGCACAGCGCAGGCCGATGACCCAGCTCGCCTCGACGCCGAGCCACCAGGCCTGCGTAGCGACCAGCGGCCAGGCGAATGCGTCGTCGGTGCCGCTCTTGGCCATCACCCGTTCGCCGCCTGGCGCGAACCGTTGCGTGCGTACTTGATGGCGCGGGCGATCACCGCGGCGGCGCTGGCCGGCTTGGCAACCAGTTCGGCGCCGAGCGCGCGCACCGTCTCGTCATGCCGGTCGAGGTCGCCGGAGTGCAGCAGGTAAGGGATGCGCCGCTCGTCCAGCGCGCGCGCGACCGGCACGCACGTCTCGCCATCCTTCAGCGTCACGTCCAGGATTGCGCTGTCGACCGGCTTCGCATCGAGGATCGCCAGCGCCTCGCTGACGCTGGAGGCGCACAGCGCCTGGCACCCTTCGTCCTCCGCGGCGAACTCCAGGTCCATCAGGATCAGCGGCTCGTCCTCGAGCATCAGGATGTTCATGCCGCGCGGCCTCTTGGGGTTGGAGCGTGTCCGCTCATGCCGGGATCACGATGGTGGCTTCGAGGCCGTCGCTGTGCCATTGCCGCGTCATCGAGCCGCCGCCGTGGCGAAGCATGCGATCGACGATCTGGCTGCCCGTGCCGCGCTCTTCGGGCGGTGTGGGGATATGCGGACCATCGTGCTCGCGCCAGCGCACCATGAGCTTGCCCGGATCGTCGCCCTTGGTCTCGCGCCAATCCACTTCGACGCGGCCCCCGTCCTGCGACCAGGCGCCGAACTTGGTGGCATTCGCGGCCAGTTCGTGCAGCACCAGCCCGACCACCGAGACTGTCGCGAAGTGGACGCGCAAGCCGTTGCCCAGGAACTGCAGACGCTCCTTGTCGGCGTCGTAGGGCGCCAGGATCGCGCGGATCGCCGGGCCGATCTCGATCGTGCCGCTGAACGCCTCGTCCAGCGTCGTCTCGTAGGCGCGGCCGAGCGCCTGGATGCGCCCGTTGATCTCCGCCGCTTCCTTGGGGATGCCACGCACGCGACCCGTGATGTTTACGATGCCGGAGATCACCGCGAACATGTTCTTGATGCGGTGCGACAATTCGCGCGCCATGATCCGGGCGTGGCGCTCCTCGGCCCGCGCGGCACGCACTTCCGAGACGTCCCACTGGCTGCCGAAAAAGAACGCCAGGCTGCCGTCGGAACGGTAGATCGGCCCCAAGTGCAGCGCGTTCCAGAACGTCGTGCCATCCTTGCGGTAATTCAGCAGCTCGACCACCACGACGTCCTCGGACGCGAGCGCGGCGCGGATCTTGTCGACCTCTCGCTGGTCGGTGTCGGGTCCCTGGAGCAGCCGGCAGTTCCTGCCGATGACCTCGTGCTCTTCGTAGCCGGTCAGGTTGCGGAATGCGCGATTGGCAAAGACGATCGGAATGTCGGGCTGGTGCGGGTCGCACAGGCACACCGCCATGCGCGTCTGCGCCATCGCCTGCTCGAACAGCACGCCCGACGCCTCGAAGAAGCTGTCCTCGGGGAGTTGGGAGCCGCGCGCCTCGCCACCTGGGTTGTAATGCGATTGATCCGCATTCCACCCTGGCCGGACACTCGAAGTCACATCATCATCGTGCGACATCGATCGCCCTTGCACTCCATCCGCGGCACCATGCCCGGGTTCCACAATGCACGTTCAAGCCCGGAGTTCCCCGCATTGCCCTTTGGTGCGCTGCAACTGCGAAGGAAGCGTCGTCATACACCGACCAGCACGTCGCCGCCCTCTACCCGCACCGGGTAAGTCTGCAAGCCGGACTTGGCCTTCATGCCGATGATCCAGAGCCGCGGATCGCGCTCGATCTCACCCGTGGCTAGGTCGAACCGCGCCTTGTGCAGCGGACAGACGGTCGCCCGATCCTCAAGCTTGCCGCGGCACAAGTTGAAACCCAGGTGCGGACACCTGCGCTGGGTGGCGTAGACCGTGCCGGCGACTTTCGCGAGCAGCAGCTTGTGCCCGCCCGCCTCCGCCGCCAGCGGCTTGCCCTCACTTACGTCGGCAACCGCCGCGACCTTCACGAATTCCATCGCATGCTCCCGTCAGTCGCGCGATGATGCCTTGCCGGCGGCATCGCTGTCCATAGCTGTCGGCAAGACCGGCTCGGCCGACCCGTCCCGAACCGAAACTCTCACTTGCAAGGATGACCCAAGATGACCGTCAACACCGCCACTGCTCGCTACGAAGGCCTCGGCAAGGAAGGCAAGGGCCATGTCACCAGCCGCTCGGGCGTGATCGACGCACCTTACGGCTTTGCCACCCGCTTCGAGGACGCGCCCGGCACCAACCCCGAGGAGATGATCGCCGCCGCCCACGCCAGCTGCTTCACCATGGCGACCAGCTTCGCGCTCGCCAAGGCCGGACACACAGACGGCTCGCTGGAGACCGAGTGCAAGGTGACGCTGGTGCCCGCAGACGGCGGCTTCAAGGTCACCAAGTCCGAACTCGCGCTGAAGGGCAAGGTCGCCGGGCTGTCGCAGGACGAATTCGAGGCGATCGCGGCGGAGGCCAAGGCCGGGTGCCCGATCTCCAAGCTGCTCAACTGCGAGATCACGCTGGCGACTTCGTTCGAGAGCTAAGCTTCGGGCGCCTCCCTACTGTGGTGGGGAGGTGCCGCACCGTCGCGGGTAGGCTCCGACAGGCTCAGCCCACAACGTTGCGGCACAGCTCAGTGCTTCACTTGCGTAAACCGCTTGCTATCCGTCCACCCGCAGCCCTGACGCACCTCGCTGGCGATCCGCAGCGTCACCGAGAACGGAAACCGCCGGTCCGACATGCCGTCGCTGCAGGTGCCCGGCGTCACCGTCATGTCGAAGGCCTGCCCATCCAGCGTGCCGCTCAGCCCCAGCCCGTTGCGGCCGGCGAAACGCGACACCGCCAGCTTGGTGCCTTCCGGCTTGGCGGGGGTGGTGTAGGTCAGCGAGCCCTCGTGCGCGCTGCCGCCCCAGAACGGTTCGGTGCCGACGAAGTGCAGCGTATCCTGCGGGGCGATTCCACTGAAGGGCTTGGACGAGTCGCCATCGCCCGGAACGCCGCCGTTGTCCTCCCCTCGCCGCGCATGACAGGCGGAGAGCGCTGCCAGCGCGATCAAGGACAGGGCGGCGGTTCGCAAGGTGGTCATGCCGCGCGCCCTAGCACTCGGCCGGCGGCACCGCATCCCCTCCGAGCGCGGCGATCAACGCCTGCGCCGCAGCGGGTGCGCGCTCCTTCGCGCCGGAGATGAAGAAGGCGTAGACCTCACGCCCGTCTTTCGCCCACCCTCTTGCCCGATCGGCCCACTCGGTGATCTCCTGCGGCGGATAGCCGGTGGCCTCTTCGGCACGACATCGCTGCAGGCGGGCGTAGACGAATGGGCCATCGTCTCGCGCGAAGTCGGCGAACTTCTCGCTCTCGCTTACCACCACGGCAACGCCCGCCGCCTTGGCAAGCGCGTAGAAGGCCGGATCGTCGAAGCTCTCGTGCCTGGGCTCGATCGCATGGCGCAGCGCCACGCCCTCGTGGCTGGTGGGAAGGAGCGCCAGGAACGTTTCGATCTCGTCGGGGTCGAAGCGCTTGGTGTCGCGCAGCTGCCAGTTGATCGGGCCGAGCCGATCGCCCAGCTCCACCAGTCCCTGCCCGACGAACTTGGCGATGCCCTGTCCTGCCTCGGCAAGGTTCTTGCGGTTGGTGCAGTAGTTCGAGCCCTTGAGCGCGAAGCGGAAGCTGCCGGGCACCGCATCGCGCCACTTGGCGAAGGTCGCCGGCTTCTGCAGGCGGTAGGCAGTGGCGTTGATCTCGGTCGCAGTGAGATGCGCGCCGAGGTAGGCGAGCTCGCGCGCGTGCGCCAAGCCGGCGGGGTAGAAGGTGTCGCGCCACGGCTCGTACACCCAGCCGCCGACGCCGATGCGGATCGATCCATGAGGCATGGTTGGGGCATGGCACGGCGGGGTGGCAGGCACCAGCGCCCAGCCGCACGAAATGACCAATGTTAATCCGCAAGCCCGGAACACCCGCGCCACAAACGACGTTCAAGCGACACAAACACACAGGACTCATCAGCACAGGGCAATGTCCGATGACCAAGAGCGACAAGGCGAAGGCACTCCGGCTTACCGGCGGCATCATGGGCGGCGGCCTCGTCGCCGGAATGCTCATGGCGCTCGCGATCCCCACCACGATGGCACACAAGGGCGAGACTCTGCGCGATCTGATTGGCGTTCCCGATGCCCAAGCGGACACCACGCCGGTGCTGGCCTTCGAAGCGCCGCCTGAGGACCTGACGCCGGTGAACTGGCAGACGGCGCAACAGGAATATCCTTCCGAAGCCTACGTGACCCCGGTGGCCGATTACGGCGCCGATCTGCTCGACAATTCCGCGCCGCTGCCGGGTGAGGGCGAACCGCTCCCACCTGAATCGCTCGATGCCCCCGAGCGGCCGAGCACCGTGATCCTGGCCAGCGTCGGCGATGCGGCTGACGATTCGGCACAGGCAGCGCGCGATGCCGCCGCCGACGTGCGCCACGCGGAGAGCGCCGCAAGCGAGCCACAGCCAGCGCGGGCCGCGGCGAACGCAAGCGCGAACGCAAGCGCGCCCGTCGTCGTCACCGACCTGACGCCCGCCTCCGTCACACCCAGCTGAGCTGGCGCTGCGACAATGTCGCAATTGTCCGGCATTCAGCCATGCGTCAGCCGCATCGCGCTACAGACGTGCGCTGTTCGACCGGTTTGACAAGGTGCTTATGGGCGCTGTGCGCTTGATGTTTTCGCTGGGTGTCGTGGGGATCGCGGCGGGGGCCTACCTCGCATTCGCGACGGTGCCGAGCTTTGCGCCTTATCAGGACCGCCGCGCGTCGGCGCCGGTCGTGCTCAGCCAGCCGATCCAGGGCGACCGGCAAAATGCGGACCTCGCAGCGCCCGCCGAGGAGCGCGGCAATGGAGTGCGTCTGCGGCCCGACTTCGAGCAAGGCACGCTGGTGCTCGAACTGCCGCGCTGGGCGCAGGAGACCGGCTCTTGGTTCGCGCTGGGACGCCGCGCCCTGCAGGACTGGAGTGGCGAGGTCGGTCCTGAGAACGGGGCAGACGGCCGTAGCTGGAACGATCGCGCTCCGCACGGATCCCAGCGAAAAGATGATAGCGAGCCGGGCTATTCGATGCCGCGTCCACGATACGACGACGGCGGCTACGGCTATCGGTCACATGGGCAAGACGAAGCGGACGACAGTTACGCGCCGGAAGGCTGGTCAGCCGCCGAGCAGGACTGGGCCGAGCGCGGCAGCGACGCCGCCGCCGATGCCGCAGATCGCGCGCGCGAAGTCGCTCGCGACGTCCACGACGCCTTGCAGGACCTCTGAGGCAAAGCTGTCCGTCTCGTAACTGCGCAACGAAGCCCCCCCCCTCCTTTGAGGCGGAAAATGGGTGGGGTTTTTCCAACGCCGGCGTGAATGCGCCCGCTACAGCGTCTTCGCTTCCTCGCGCGTGATCGGGCGGATCATCTGCACGGCGCAGCGTCGAGGGCCGATCGTGCTAGGCACCACCAGCGTGACGTCAAGGCCGTCGCAGATCTGCCCTGGACCGGTCTGATCGAAGCCGATCGTCTCCGACCAGTCGATATCGGGACACGGCCCCAGCGTCTCGAACAAGTAGCGCTGGTTCGCGCCGACCGAGACGATCACGCCGTCGCTGCCGCGCGCCTGCTTGCGCACGTGCTGGAAGCCGTTGACCTGCGAGCGGTAGAAGCACTGCCGCCCCGCGCTCGCGCCCGCCGAGGCCACGCTCGTCGGCTCGGTGGTAGCGGCACAGGCGGACAGCACCGCTCCGCCGCCGAACGCCGCCACTGCGGCCAGGATGATCGAACGTGCGTGCATGGGCGTGCCTTCCGGATGTTAACTGGCTAACGGTCCGGACCATCCGAGAGTTTCCGAAAAGCTCTGGAAAACTGCGGCCTTGCGGTTCCGAATCGCTGGCACCCCGGCCTATGCGCGGGCGGTGAGCGCAACCATCGTCATCGGCCATGATCCCCATGGCGGCCCGATCGAGATCGACGTCGGCGAACTGCTGGCGACGCGCTTGCTCGTCCAGGGCAATTCCGGCTCGGGCAAGTCGCACTTGCTGCGCCGCCTTCTGGAAGAGAGCGCCCCGCTGGTGCAGCAAGTAGTGATCGATCCCGAAGGCGATTTCGTGACTCTGGCCGAGGAGTTCGGCCATGTGGTGATCGATGGCGCCGCCTATGCCGAAGCGGAGATCGGCAAGCTCGCCGCCCGCATCCGCAAGCATCGCGCCTCGGTCGTCCTTGCGCTGGACGAGCTGGAGGTGGACAGCCAGATGAAGTGCGCCGGGCAGTTCCTCTCGGCGCTGTTCGACGCCCCGCGCGAGGAGTGGTACCCCGCGCTGGTGGTGGTCGACGAAGCGCAGATGTTCGCGCCGGCTGCGGCCGGCGAGGTGAGTGAGGAGGCGCGCCGCGTGAGCCTCGCCGCCATGACCAACCTCATGTGCCGCGGCCGCAAGCGCGGGCTTGCCGGCGTGATCGCCACCCAGCGCCTCGCCAAGCTGGCCAAGAACGTCGCGGCCGAGGCTAGCAATTTCCTGATGGGCCGCACTTTCCTCGACATCGACATGGCCCGCGCCGCCGACCTGCTGGGCATGGAGCGCCGCCAGGCCGAAGCGATCCGCGATCTCGCGCGCGGTCAGTTCCTGGGCCTTGGCCCCGCGATCAGCCGCCGCCCGGTTGCCGTCAACATCGGCGCGGTGCGCACCGGCAGCCGCGCGGTGGTGCAGAGCTATGCCCCGCCCCCGGTCGCCAGCCAGGAAGAGCTGCACGCGCTGCTTCACGACAATCTGGCCGAGCCGGTCCGCGAAGTCGTGCGTCCTGTGCCGGTGCGGGCCGATCCCGAGGAGCTGGTCGAACGCATCGTCGCCACCGATACACCCGCGCCGCGCCGACCCGAACTGCCCGAAGTCGATCCGGCCGAGACTGAGGCCGCCATTGCCGAGATCCTCGCCGCCATGGCCGCGGAGGAAGGTTGCACCTTCCAACCTGCCGCCACGCTGTTCCAGGACTTCACCTTGCGCTGCCGCATGCGGGGATTGTCGGTGCGCGGCTTCGACGTGGTGCGCTTCCGTCGCGGCTTCGCCATGGCGGTCGCCGGCATCGAGAACCCTGCGGATGAGCGCTGGGCCGGCCTGCTGGAACTCGCGGCCGGCGTGCCCGACGACTTGCTCGCCCCGTTCCTGCTGATCGGCCGGGCGGCGCTCGAAGGCCGCCCCTGCCCCGACGACGCCGAGCTGGCGCAAGTCTACGGCACCAGCTCGCCCCGCCGCATCCAGCGCCTGCTCGACTATCTGGAAAAAGATGGATTGCTGGTGGTGCGCACCGACTTCTCGGGCAAGCGCTCGGTTGGGCTGCCGCACCTGGGGCTCGCCACCGCCGCCGTCGAGGCGTAGAACGCAAGCCATGGCCGAGATCGTCAACCTCAGGCAGGCGCGCAAGACGAAGCAGCGGGCCGATGCTGCCGCCGAGGCGGATGCCAACCGCGCCCGCCATGGCGCCTCCAAGGCCCAACGCCGCCTCGCGCGCGACGAGGCAGAACGGCTCGCCCGCAGCGTCGACGGCGCCCGGCGGGAGCCCGACTGATGCGCACCACGTACCAGGACGCGAGCGTGCGGCTCTACCACCTCGACGATGCCGGCGAGGGCGGCACGGCGACGACGCTGTTCTATGGGCCATTGTCGGAGGCGCTGGCACTCGCCGCGCAGCAGGACGAGGCGGTGCAGGAAGGCCTGTGGATCGCGACGGACAATGACGTGGTGGCGTACCTCGATCTCGATGAGTGAGGTAACCAGATCCTGCCCTGCAAGGGGAGGGGGACCGTCCGCGTAGCGGATGGTGGAGAAGTGTCACCGCCAGCGTAGTGCGCGACTGAGAAGGCTACCCCCCCGTCAGTCCTGCGGACTGCCACTTCCTCCTCAAGGGAGGATCTGGAAGACAGCACCGTTGTCACCCCCGCCCCAATCCCCTACCGCGCAGCGCAATGGCGAGCCTGGACGAGCACCTCGAAGCGGCACTGGCGAAAGTCGAGCAGGCGGGCCGCCGCCGCACTCTGCGCGCCGCCACGCTCGCGCCGCAGGGTCACATCGTCCGCGATGGCCGAAGCCTGGTCGACTTCTCCAGCAACGACTACCTCGGCCTCGCCACTCACCCGTTGCTGGCGGAGCGTGCACGCGAGTGGACGCAGCGGCATGGCACCGGCAGCGGCGCCTCGCGCCTCGTCACCGGGACAAGCGCCCAAGTGCTCGCGCTGGAAGAGCGCATCGCCGCGTTCAAGGGCACCAAGGCTGCGCTGATCTTCGCCTCCGGCTGGCAGGCCAACGCCGCTGCACTACCCGCGCTGCTGAGCGCCTTGCCGGGGGCAGCGGTGTTCTGCGACCGGCTGAACCACGCCAGCATGCACGCCGGGCTCGCGATTGCCGGCACGCGCCAGCACCGCTTCAGACACAATGACCTGACACACCTCGAAGAGCTGCTCGCCGCCAAGGGCGCCGAGGCACCCGCGCGCGTGATCGTCACTGAGAGCGTGTTCAGCATGGACGGCGACGTGGCCGATCTGCCGCGCCTGGTCGCCCTCGCCCGCGCGTACGACGCAGTGCTCTACATCGACGAGGCGCATGCGACCGGCGTGATGGGGCTGGGCGGCGCGGGCCTCTCCAGCACCGTTCCAGCCAGGGTGGACGTGATCATGGGCACGTTCAGCAAGGCGCTGGGCGGCTTCGGCGCCTACATTGCCGGCTCCCGCGCGCTGATAGACTGGCTTACCAACGCCGCGAGCGGCTTCGTGTTCTCCACCGCGCTGCCGCCCGCCGTGCTCGGCGGGATCGATGCGGCGCTGGATCTCGTGCCGACAATGGACGCGGAACGTGCGCATCTCAGGTCCCTCGCCGATCGCTTGCGAGCGGGGCTGGATCAGCTCGGCCTCGATCACGCGGGCTCGGCCAGCCAGATCGTGCCCGCGGTGATCGGCGGCGAGGCGGAGACGCTGGCGCTCGCCGCTAGGCTGGAGCAACGCGGCTTCCTCGCCGCCGCGATCCGTCCCCCGACGGTGCCGCCGGGAACCAGCCGGCTGCGTCTGGCCCTGCGCGCCGCGCACCGGCACGAAGACATCGATGCATTGCTGGAGGCCATCGCCGCATGCCGCTGAGCCTGCTGTTCTGCCATGGTTGGGGCTTCGACGCAGGCGTGTGGGACCCGCTCGCGGCGCTGCTGCCCGAGTTCACCCAGTTGCGCGACGACGCCGGCTACTTCGGCGCGAGTGCCGCACCCGTGCCCTCTGAGCCGGTGCTCGCGGTGACGCACAGCTTCGGCACCATGCGCCTGCTTGCCGCGCCGCCGGAGGGACTTGCCGGCATGGTCGCGATCAACGGCTTTGATCGCTTCACCGCGGCACCGGACTTCCCCGGCACCCCCGCGCGCGTGGTCGACCGCATGGTCAGCGCCGTCGCGCAGGAGCCCGAGACCGTGCTCGCCGACTTCCATGCGCGTATCGGCAGCGCCGTCCCGATGGGCGAGCCCGATGCCGAGCGCCTGCAGGCCAGCCTCGTGACCATGCGCGATGGCGACTTGCGCGCGATCGTCGGGCAGGTGCGCCTGCCGATCCTCTCGCTTCAGGGCGCACACGACACGCTGCTGCCGATGGCTTTGCGCGAAACGGTCTTCGCGGCGGTGCCCGGTGTCATGCGGCGGACCCATCCGGACGCCGGCCACCTCCTGCAGCGCGAGGACCCTGGCTGGTGCGCCGACGCGATCCGCTCTTTCGCGGCCACGCTGGCGTGAGCCAAGGCCAGGGCGATGTCTCGCGCGCATTCGGCGCGGCGGCCGAGTACGACCGCCATGCCCGTGTCCAGCGTCTCGCCGCGCGCGAGCTCGCCCGCCGGATCGCAGCGCTGCCCCTGCCACGTGACCTCAAGGTGCTGGAGATCGGCTGCGGCACCGGCTTCCTGACGCAGGCCTTGCGCGACGAAGGTCTCTCGGGCGACTGGCTGCTGACCGACATCGCCCCTGCCATGCTCGAGCGTGCCCGCGCGCGGATGGGGGACGCGGTGCGATACGCCGTGCTCGATGGCGAAAACGGCACGCCCCCGGCGCGCGACTTCGATCTCATCTGCGCCAGCCTGGCGACCCAATGGTTCGCGCAAGAGGCCGATGCGCTTGCCCGGTGGCGCGAGTGGCTGGCGCCCGTCGGGCACGTGATGGTCGCAACGCTAGGCCCCGGCACCTTTGCCGAGTGGCGCGAGGCCCATGCGGCCGAGGACCTTGCACCGGGTACTCCGCAGTTCACGCAAGCGACGGAATGGGCCGCGATCGGCCTGGCCGAGCCGCTTGCAACCGATCTCTATCGCGAGCGCCATGCCGACGCCGCTGCCTTCCTCCATGCTCTGCGCGGCATCGGCGCGACGACCGCGGCGCCGGGTCACCGCCCGCTCGGCGCAGGAGCGCTGCGCCGCGTCATGCGCCGATTCGAGGCCGGCGGCGCCATCGCCACTTACGAAGTGATGACCTGCCACCTGACCCGCGCTAGGTAGCGGGCCATGAGCACCATCGTCGTCACCGGCACCGATACCGGCATTGGCAAGACCGTCTTCGCCGCCGCCCTCACCGGCGCGTTGCAGGCGCATTACTGGAAGCCGATCCAGGCCGGCCTCGAGGCGGACGGCACCGGCGACGCCGACGCCGTGGCTCGCCTATCAGGGGTGCAGCGCGAGCGTGTTCTGCCCAACGCCTACTGCCTGGCCACGCCCTGCTCGCCCCACCGCGCTGCCGAGATCGACGGCGTCACCATCGACCTCGACGCGCTCACACCTCCCTCCCTGGCCGGCCCGCTGGTCGTGGAGGGCGCCGGCGGGGCGCTGGTGCCAGTCGACCGCAGCACCACCTTTGCGGACCTTTTCGCGCGCTGGGGCCATCCGGTGGTGCTGGTCGCCCGTACCGAGCTGGGGACCATCAACCACAGCCTGCTCAGCATGGAGGCCTTGCGCGCACGCCAGGTGCCGCTGCTCGGCATAGCCTTCGTCGGCGATGCCAACCCGGACAGCGAGGAGACGATCGCGGCGATGGGCCGGATCAAGCGCCTGGGTCGCCTGCCCAGGCTGGACCACCTCGATGCGGCGTCGCTGGAGAGCGCATTTGCCGCGAACTTCTCGCTGCAGGATTTCGCCGTATGAGTTCGCCGATCTGGCATCCCTTCACTCAACACGGCCTGCAGGAGCCAATCCCGCTCGTCCAGGCCGCGCAAGGTGCACTGCTGCACACGCGGGACAGCCGTGCGGTGATCGACGCGATCTCGTCCTGGTGGGTCACCACGCACGGGCACTGCCACCCGCGCATCATGGCCGCGATCGCCGAGCAGACGCAGCACCTCGACCAGCTGATCTTCGCAGGCTGGACGCACGAGCCCGCCGAACAGCTCGCCGCCGGGCTCGTCGCGTTAATGCCCGAGAGCCTGACGCGGGTGTTCTTCTCCGACTCGGGTTCCACGAGCGTCGAGGTCGCGCTGAAGATGGCGCTCGGTTACTGGGCGGCGCGGGGTGAGGCGCGCCACAGGATCGTGGTCATGGACCACTCCTATCACGGCGACACCATCGGCGCGATGTCGGTGGGCGCGCGAGGCGTGTTCAACCGCACGTACGAGCCGCTGCTGTTCGATGTCGCGCGCATCCCGTTCCCCGCCGCCGGGGCCGAGCAGGCAACTCTGGATGCGCTGGACACCGTGTGCCGCGCAGGCGATGCGGCCGCGCTGATCGTCGAACCGCTGATCCTCGGCTCGGGCGGCATGCTGATCTACCCGCCGCAGATCCTCGCGCAGATGCGCGACATCTGCGCTGGCCATGGCGTGCTGTTCATCGCCGACGAGGTGATGACCGGATGGGGTCGCACCGGCACTCTACTCGCCTGCGAGCAGGCCGGCGTGGTCCCTGACATCCTGTGCCTCTCCAAGGGCCTGACCGGCGGCGCGGTACCGCTGGCGGTCACCATGGCGAGCGAAGCGGTGTTCCAGGCCCACTGGTCGACAGACCGCGCGCGCATGTTCTTCCACTCCTCGAGCTACACCGCCAACCCGATCGCCTGCGCCGCGGCCAATGCCAACCTCGCCATCTGGCGCGAGGAGCCGGTGCTCGACCGCATCGCTGCCTTGGCTGCGATGCAGGCGGAGCGGTTGGAGGCGCTGGGGCGCTACTGCCATTTCGATAACCCGCGCCAGCTCGGAACGATCGCGGCGCTAGAGCTCAAGACCGAGAACAACGGCGGCTACCTCGACACGCTTGCGCCGCGGCTCATGGCCTTCTTCCGCGAGCGGGACGTGCTGCTGCGCCCGCTGGGCAACACCGTCTACGTCATGCCGCCTTATTGCATAACGCCCGAGCAACTCGGCCAGGTGTGGGACGCCATTGGCGAGGCCGCGATCACGTTCTGACCACAGCGTCGAAGCCGCAATTAGCAACAAGAACCAGCCACCGCGCCGCTTGAGACCCGCCACGGCCCGCTTTCGCCTCCTCCCGGCGCAACAGATGAAACAGAACTGTCATAGTGTGCCAAGGTCCTGCATAGCGGCCGCTTATGCTCGACTCCGTCACCCACTCGCCCAAAGAGACCGGAGATCCGCTCGCCGCGAAGCCCGCCGATCGCCCCGTGCTGCAGAGCGTTCCGCCCGCTGAACTCAAGACCGTGCGTATCCAGGAGAACATCCTGGCGCGTCACGAGCGGCGCCTGCTCAACTGGCTTTGCGCCCGCATGCCGGCTTGGGTCACGCCCGATTTCCTGACGGCGCTGGGCGTGATCGGCGCGATCCTCACCTTCTCAGGTTACGCGGCCAGCAACCTGTCGGAGAACTGGTTGTGGCTCGCGATCGCGGGCTACGTTATCCAGTGGTTCGGCGATTCCATGGACGGTAGCCTGGCGCGCTGGCGCAAGATCGAGCGGCCGAGTTACGGCTACTTCATCGACCACAGCTGCGACGGCCTGACCACCGCGCTGATCGTCTGGGGCATCGGGACCACCCCTTACGTGACCATGGACGTCGTCATGGTGGCGCTCGTCGGCTACCTGCTACTGTCGATCCATGCCTATTTGTCCGCCCGCGTCTTGGGTGAGTTCAAGCTTTCGTACCTCGCCGCCGGGCCGACCGAACTGCGCTTCCTGCTGATCGGGTTGACGGTGGCGATGATGGTGCTCGGCGCGGGGCCGGGGCTGTTCGGCGCAATTTCCGGCTTCGACATCTTCGTCGGCGCGATCGGCGCGATCCTGATGACGCTGTTCGTAATCCAGACGCTGGTCACCGGCCGTCGTCTGGCTCTGGAGGCCGCCCGAGGCGGCGACCGCCGGCGCGATCCTGGGGTTTGAGGACGTAAATCGCGGCGGCGTCGGCGGGCCCCTCGGCGTAGCTCAAGACAGGCTTAGCCGCGGCTTACACCAACATCAAAGCTTGATCACGCTTGGCTTGCTCGACCGCTCGATCATGCCCACCGTTTCTTCGCCATCCCACACATAGCGCGCGTGCGCCTGCTGCACGATCGGGAAGTCGGGCGGCAGCACCGCGTGTCCCCTCGAGCGCACGTTGACGAAAGTCTCGCCCGCCACTTCGACCCGCCGGCCGTCCACCGTCTCGAGCACGAACGGCACACTCTCGCCGCGCGTGACCAACTGCCGTAGCCAAGGCACCTCGACCGGCCGCGCCGGAATGCGCGTACCGCTCTCGTCGAGGATGAAGCCCTCGGCGTAGCTGGGCTGGCCATCCTCGCGCGGCGGGTAGACGTTGAAGCCGAAGCCCTTGCCGCTCGGGAAGATCGCCGATTGCCAGCAATGCCCGGCAAAGCCCGAGAACGCGCGAAAGCCAGTGCGGCGGATCCGCAGGCCATTGCCGCGGAAGGCATGCTCCTCGCCGTCGATGCGCAAGGACCCTTCGCAGCGGAACAGCTGCTCGTAGCGCGGGCTCATGAAGTCGCCCTGTTCGCCGCCGAGCGCTTCGGCGGCCTCGGGCAGCAGCGAGCCGGGTATCCACGGCACGGCTGCCATCGTCATGGCGAGGTCGATGCCGATGTCCGACTGCAGCAGCTGGCTCTCGTCAGGGATTGGAGTGTCGATCAGCGTCTGCGTGGTGAGCGCGTCGGCCTCGCCCTCGAAAGCGGCGGTCCACAGGCGGAACGGCTCGACGCAGCGGAAGGTCATCGGCCCGGTGCCGCGGATCGTCGGCAGACCTTCCGGCCCGATCGCCGGCAGCGTGTCGGCGGCGATGCGACGCTGGTAGAGGCGGCCATCGGGGAACGCGACGTCGAGCCAAAGCTCATGACGGTCCCACCCTTCGGCCACCGCCTCGACGCCCAGGCGCAGCGCGAAGGCGCCGGTCTGCTCCTCGATCCAGACGTTCACCGCATCGCGTACGCCAGGTTCGGGCCGGTCGACTAGGACGTACTCGCGCTCGATCGGGATGCCGCCGCTCAGGTCGCTTGCGATGGTGGCCATGGGTGTCCTCCTCTTGCTCGACAGGGAGGCTGTCACGGCTCGGCAGTCAGGTCACGCGCGGTTGCGTGCGCAGGAGCGATATTGGCGGTGAGTGGCGCTGCGATCCTCCCCTGCAAGGGGAGGGGGACCACCGAAGGTGGTGGAGGGGTGTAACCCTCTCGGCCGCGCACAACGCCCGCCGCGACACCCCTCCGTCACGCACTTCGTGCGCGCCACCTCGCCTTGCAGGGGAGGATCGAGAGAAAATCAACTATACGGCGGCTTGTGCAGGCCCTTGGGGCTGGTCGTGAAGATCTCGCAACCGTCCTCGGTGATGCCGATCGAGTGCTCGAACTGCGCGGAAAGCGACTTGTCGCGCGTCACCGCCGTCCAGCCGTCGGCCAGCAGCTTCACCGGCGGCTTGCCCAGGTTGATCATCGGCTCGATCGTGAAGAACATGCCGGGCTTCAGCTCCGGCCCGGTGCCCGCGCGCGCCGCGTGGACCACTTCAGGCGCATCGTGGAAAAGCCGGCCGACGCCATGGCCGCAGAACTCGCGCACGACGCCGTAGCGGTTCTGCTCGGCATAGCTTTGGATCGCAGCGCCAATGTCGCCCAGGCGGGCGCCGGGCTTGGCCTTGTCGATGCCGATCATCAGGCACTCGTAGGTCACGTCGACCAGCCGGCGCGCCTTCAGCGAGACATCGCCGACCAAGTACATGCGGCTCGAATCGCCATGCCAGCCATCAAGCAGCGGAGTGACGTCGATGTTGACGATGTCGCCGTCTTTCAGCGTCTTTTCCGACGGAATGCCGTGGCACACCACGTGGTTGATCGAGACGCAGCTGGAATGCTGGTAGCCGCGATAGCCCAGCGTCGCGGGCACCGCCCCGCCTGCGAGCGTGAGTTCGCGCACCTTGTCGTCGATGGCGGCCGTCGTGACACCGGGCTGCACCATCGGCGCGATGTCGTCGAGAATCTCGGCGGCGAGCCGGCCGGCGCGGCGCATGCCCTCGAACGCAGCGGGGCCGTGGAGCTTGATGGTCCCATCACGCAGGGGCGTGTCGGCGGCGTCGATCGTCTGGTATTCGGTCATGCGCGGGATATAGCGGATTTGCGCGAGATTGCGAGGGCCCGCCTGTCCTCCCCATCTTGGGGAGGACTTTACCTCACCGAAAACTCGTCCTTGTACGCCGGTTTCACCGACCCGATGATGCGCTCGGTCACCGGCAGCGTGATGTCGAAGGTCCCTTCCGCATACGCCCCGGCTGCATAAGGCTCCACCAGGATGCCGATGCGGTCGAAGGTCTTGCCGTTGCTCGACCCCAGGATCACCGCATGCTCGGCCGGGTCGATGCACGCGTCGAACTCGTCCCCGCTCTGGCGGTTGACCGGCTCACCGCGCCGCTTGACGCGCTCCTTGTCGAGCGCAGCGCAGAACGGCTCGCGGATCGCGGCGCTGAGCGCGGCCTTGCTGATGAACAGGTCCCCCGCGGTGCGCGCCAGGTTCTGCTCGCGGTCCCACAGCAGTGCGTCGAAGAAGGTCATGCCGTGCGCGCCGCCGCTGTACTCGTACATCTCGGCCGAGAGCGAGAGCCAGCGCGGCAGGTCGGCCACTATTGCCCACTTCGCGCCCGAGCTATGCGCCCGATACGGGTAGCCGTTCTTGTTCGCCTCGACCTGGTCGCTCTTGGAGCTCTTCTCCAGTTCCGCGCGTGATGTCGCCAGCCGCTTGTCGAGCAGAGTCTTCAGCCCTGGAATGGCCGCTGCCTTGGGCGGGTAGGCATACTCGAACTCGTAGAGGTCGTTCGTGACCTTCTCGGTGCGGCCGGCAGGCAATTGCGCCAGCGGCTGCGGCGTGGGCTGGGGGTGGGGCTGGGCGACCGGCGCCGGAGCCTGGCTCGGCTGACCTTCGGGCGCAGGCGGCGTCCTGGCATCGCACCCTGCGGCCAGGAGGGCGATCGCTGCGGCCAGGATGATACGCTCCATGCTTTTCCTCTCGCGCTCGCGGCTCGGCGGGGTCTAGGACGAGGATATGACCGACAAAGACTCCCCGATCCAGCCTGACCGTGGCCAGCCTGCCGTAGCCATCCATCTCGTCGACAAGGATGGACTGGAGCAATTCCTCAAGGCTCGCCCGGTTCCGCAGCGCGCTGCGCTGGAGGGCCAGAAGTTCAAGGCGGAAAGCTCCACTCACGCGGTCATGCCCGATGGCGATGGCTGGGCGGTGGCCGCAGGCGTGGCAGATGCCGGCAAGCTGTCGACCTGGTGCCTGGCCAAGCTGGCGCAGAGCCTGCCCGCCGGAACCTACCGCCTGGCCGCGGGCGAGCCCGGGGCGGCACTGCTCGGCTGGGTCACCGGCCAGTATCGCTTCGAGCGCTATCTCTCCGAACCGTCTAGCGAAGGTATGCGCGTGCTGCTGACGGGCGAGCCCAAGGCGATCCCCGCCGTGCTCGCCGAGGCCGAGGCGACCGCACTGGTGCGCGATCTGGTCAATACGCCGGCCGAGGACATGGGCCCCGCCCAGCTGGAAGAGCACGCCGATACGCTGGCGAAGCGCTTCGGCGCACAGCTGCAGGTCACGCGCGGCGATGTGCTGGAGCAGGAATACCCGATGATCCATGCGGTCGGTCGGGCCGCAGCGCGCAGCCACGCGCCGCGGCTGATCGAGCTGGAGTGGGGCAATCCCGAGCACCCGCGCGTCGCCGTGGTCGGCAAGGGCGTGTGCTTCGATTCGGGCGGGCTCGACATCAAGCCGCCCTCGGGCATGCTGCTGATGAAGAAGGACATGGGCGGCGCCGCGCATGCGCTGGCCCTGGCGCAGCTGATCATGGATGCGCAGCTGCCGGTGCGGCTTCACTTGCTGGTGCCGGCGGTCGAGAACGCGATTGCCGGCAATGCCTTTCGTCCGGGCGACGTGCTGCGCTCGCGCGCGGGGATAAGCGTCGAGATCGGCAACACCGACGCGGAAGGAAGGTTGATCCTGGGCGATGCCCTCACCCGCGCGGGCGAGAAGGAGCCCGAACTGGTGATCGACTTCGCCACCCTCACGGGCGCCGCGCGCGTCGCGGTCGGCCCCGACCTGCCCGCGCTGTTCACCCGTCGCGACGAGACCGCCCGCGAGCTGATCGAGTCCGGCGAGTCGGTCGACGATCCGTGCTGGCGCCTGCCACTGTTCGACGGCTACCGCGAGTTCCTGAAGTCCGACGTGGCCGACATCAACAATGCCGGCTCCAGCGGCTTTGCCGGCGCGAGCACGGCGGCGTTGTTCCTCGACCGGTTCGTGCCCAAGGGCATGGACTGGGCGCACTTCGACACCTTCGCCTGGCGCCCGGCCGCCAAGCCGGGGCGGCCCAAGGGCGGCGACGCGCTGGGCCTGCGCGCGGCCTGGCGCATGTTGCAGGGGCGATATGGCTAAGCCCGGATCCTCCCCTGTCCACCCCCAAACTTGCACCCATCCACCGACCCGTCTAAGCGCGCCCATCCAACTTCGGAGTCACCTGTCAGTTGCCGCTCGAGCTTTCCCCCACGCGTCCGGACGTCGCCGAGCGGCTCCTTGCGCTCAGCGGGCCGAGCCTCGCAGCCGAACCGGGGCACCTGCCGGTCCGCGGTGACCTGGCGCACATCAAGCTCGCCGGTCGCTGCTTCGTGCCGCACTATGCCGTGCCGATGCCGCACCGGATCAAGCCGGGCGCCGAACTGCGCGTGCAGGGCCGCCCGGGTGCGGAGGTGATCGCGCAGCTTCCCGCCGGCGCGCTGTTCGAAGTGCTCGACATCGCGGGCGCCTGGACGTGGGGCCAGCTGGAGAACGACGGCCTGGTCGGCTACGTCGCGCAGGATCAGCTGGAGCCGTTGGCATGACCGCGACCGTCTTCATCGACGGCGCCGCCGGCACCACTGGCCTCGAGATCGCCGATCGGCTGGCCGGTCGCTCCGAGTTCACCTTGGTCACGCTCGACGAGGCGCGGCGCAAGGATCCGGCGGCGCGCGCGGAAGCACTGAATGACGCCGACTTCGTGATCCTGTGCCTGCCCGACGACGCGGCACGGGATGCCGTGGCGATGATCCGCAGCGAGAAGGTGCGCGTGATCGACGCGTCCAGCGCACACCGTACCGCAATCGGTTGGACCTACGGCTTCCCCGAAGTGATCGGGCGTGAGAGCGTAGCCTCGGCCCGCCGCGTCAGCAATCCGGGCTGCTATCCGACCGGCTTCATCGGCCTGCTCGCCCCGCTGGTCGGTGCCGGATTGCTGCCGAAGGACTGGCCCTACGTATGCCATGCCGTCTCCGGCTACTCGGGCGGCGGCAAGGCGATGATCGGCCAGTTCGAGGCCGACCGCGACATTGCCTTTAGGGCCTACGGCTTGGGACTTGGCCATAAGCATGTGCCGGAGATGCAGCGCCACGTCGGCTTGAGCCACGCGCCGCTGTTCGCGCCCGCGGTGGTCCCGGCGCATCGCGGCATGCTGGTCGAAGTACCGCTGCAGCTGAGTGCGATGTCGCTCGCCGCTGCGCCCGATGTGCTGCGCGCCAGCCTGGTCGAGGCCTATCGCGGCAGCCCGATCGTCAAGGTGCGCGAAGACCAGCCGGCCGAACTGCTGCTGCGCGGCTCGATGGCGCCGGTCGACACGCTGGAACTGCTGGTTTTTGGCGCCCGCGATGGTTCGCAGGCGCGGCTTGTCGCCATGCTCGACAACCTGGGCAAGGGCGCGAGTGGCGCGGCGGTGCAGAACCTGAACCTGATGGCCGGGCTCGACGAGACTGCCGGGCTGCGGCTCTAGCCTTCTCCTCCTGCTCGTGTTTTAACATTCTCGTGAAGGCGGGGATTCATCTCCATGGCTAGCGATCGCCGCAAGGGCGCGTTCATGCGCTTCGCGTCGCCACCACGTGCTCGCCGTCATCCTGCCGCTAAGGCGTGGGCGCAAGAGATGGAGCCAAGCCCTCGCGGGAATGACGAAGTGGAAGGTACAGTCTCAGCGTCGCCCTGCCCAACAATCGGGCAGCCCTGCCTCATTATTGATCAGCCTTAACCTTCCCCTACGAAGCATTGCTGCATTCCGTCCCGCGCTCACGCAACAAGTCCAGCATTTCCGCTCTTTTCGCGCCTGCACAAACGGCCTACGACCGACCCACCGGCCTGGCACGATTCTTGATGAGATCGCGCGCGAGGCATCGGGCCGACCTTCGTCGCGGGGACGAATGGACGCGGCCGAATGCAAGGAAACTGGCAGGCGTGAAAAAAATCGAAGCCATCATCAAGCCGTTCAAGCTCGACGAAGTGAAGGAGGCTCTGCACGAAGTGGGTGTGTCGGGCATCACTGTGACGGAAGCCAAGGGCTTCGGTCGCCAGAAGGGCCATACCGAACTGTACCGCGGTGCCGAATACGTCGTCGACTTCCTGCCCAAGGTGAAGCTGGAGGTTGTCGTACCCGACAGCCTGGCCGAGCGCACCGTGGAGGCAATCGCCGAGGCCGCGCAAACCGGCCGGATCGGTGACGGCAAGATCTTCGTCGTGCCGATCGAGACCGCCGTGCGCATCCGTACGGGTGAGCGGGACGACGCGGCGCTTTAAGAGCGCCTCCAATCGGATCGTCACCGGCGCGGGGGCCGGCGGCGATCTGGAAATGTCATCAAACCCCAAGCTTCTTTCGGGCCCAAGGATCGGGACTCCAAAGAGTAACTCGGAGATACATACCCATGTCTAGCGCAAAGGACGTCCTGAAGCGGATCAAGGACGAGGAGATCGAGTGGGTCGATCTTCGCTTCACCGATCCCAAGGGCAAGTGGCAGCACCTGACGATGGTCTCCAGCGTCCTCGGCGAGGATGAGCTGGAAGACGGCCTGATGTTCGACGGCTCCTCGATCGAGGGCTGGAAGGCCATCAACGAGTCAGACATGATCCTCAAGCCCGACCTCGACGCGGTCTATGTCGATCCGTTCAGCGCCACGCCGATGCTGATCCTGTTCTGCGACATCGTCGAGCCTTCGACCGGTGAGCTCTATGCCCGCGACCCGCGCTCGACCGCCAAGCGCGCGGAATCGTTCGTGCAGTCGGCCGGCTTCGGCGACACCGTCTACGTCGGCCCCGAGGCCGAGTTCTTCATGTTCGACGACGTGAAGTTCTACGACGGCTACGACGGCAACGGCTTCAAGATCGACGACATCGAGCTGCCGACCAACACCGCCAAGGAATACGACACCGGCAACCTGGGCCACCGCCCGCGTGCCAAGGGCGGCTACTTCCCGGTCGCTCCGGTCGATCCCTGCACCGACATCCGCGGCGAGATGGTCTCGACCATGATCGAGATGGGCCTGCCCTGCGACAAGCACCACCACGAAGTGGCCGCCGCGCAGCATGAGCTCGGCCTCACCTTCGGCAAGCTGGTCACCACCGCGGACCGCATGCAGATCTACAAGTACGTCGTGATGATGGTCGCGCAGGCCTATGGCAAGACGGCGACGTTCATGCCCAAGCCGATCATGAAGGACAACGGATCGGGCATGCACACGCATATCTCGATCTGGAACGGCGGCGAGAACACCTTCGCCGGCAACGGCTACGCCGGCCTGTCGGACACCTGCCTGTACTTCATCGGCGGCGTCATCAAGCACGCCAAGGCGCTGAACGCCTTCACCAACCCGACCACCAACAGCTACAAGCGCCTGGTGCCGGGCTACGAAGCGCCAGTGCTGCTCGCCTACTCGGCGCGCAACCGTTCGGCGTCGTGCCGCATCCCTTACGGTTCGGGCACCAAGGCCAAGCGCGTGGAGTTCCGCTTCCCCGACGCGATGGCCAACCCCTACCTGTGCTACGCTTCGCTGCTAATGGCCGGCCTCGACGGGATCAAGAACAAGATCCACCCGGGCGAAGCCATGGACAAGAACCTGTACGATCTGCCCCCGGCCGAGCTGGCCGAAGTGCCGACCGTCTGCGGTTCGCTGCGTGAAGCCCTGGAGTCGCTCCAGGCCGATCATGCGTTCCTGCTCGAAGGCGGCGTGTTCACCACCGACCAGATCGAGGCCTACCTCGAACTGAAGTGGCCCGAAGTGCTGCGCTGGGAAACCACGCCGTCGGCCGTCGAATTCGACATGTACTACTCGCTCTAATCCGAGCCAGTCAGTTCACCGAGGGGGCGTCCGGAGCAATCCGGGCGCCCTTCTCGTTGCTGCTTTAGTGCCGAGCGTCAGCGGCAGACGCGGATGCGGCGGTGGTGACGCCACTCGGTATGGCAGCGGGTGCGGTGGCGACGGTCCCAGCGGCTCTGTTCGTAACGGCGGCCACCACGGTTCCAGTCTCGATGATCGCGCCGATTGTCATTGTCATATCGACGTCCGCCGCGATCGCCCCGGTATTCGTCGCGATGCTCATAGCGATCGCGATCCCGGCGATGGTCCTGTGCCTGCGCCGTGGCGGTGGTACCCATCACGGCCAGCAAGCCGGCCGCGATCATCAACTTGATCTTCATGTTCGTTCTCCGTTGCCGACATGGGCAATGAGACCATCTACGCCCTGGCGCAGGTGCGGTTCCTGAACGAATGCGGGGAATGCGGCAAAGCACGGACATCACCGGCCAGGCAGGTCTCGCAGCACGTCAGATTGCGTGCGGCACCTGCACGGTGACGACCAGTCCTCCGCCGGTCCCGCTTGCGAACGACAGCGCTCCGCCGAAGCGGGCCAGCAGGCGATGGGCCATGGGTATGCCGAGACCAAAGCCCTTGGTCGTGCGCCCGCGAGCTTCATCCAGGCGGAAGAACGGCTCCAACACATCTGCGAAGTGGTGAGCGGGGATGCCGGGACCATCGTCGGCGATGGTGATGCGCCACCCGCCCCGGTCCTGCTGTACCTGCACCTTGGCGCTTTGCCCGTATCGGCAGGCGTTCTCGATCAGAGCCGCGAGCGCGAGCTGCACCGGCTCGCGATAGGTTTCGGTCACTGCGGGTTCCGCGCAGTCCAACTGCACGCAATCGCCCAGCGGAGCCACCACAGCTCGCAGCAGTTCGCACAAGTCCACCGGCTCTGGCTCGGACCGCAGATGCTGGGCACGCAGGAACTGCTGCAACGAATCGAGCAGTGCCTCCATCTCCGCATTGCTCTCCAGCAGCAGTGCGCCGAGTTCCGACTCCTCGACCAGCTCCGCTGCGATCTTCTGGCGTGCAAGCGGGGTGCGCAGATCGTGGCCGATCGCCTCGAACGAACGCGCCTGGTCCTCGACCAGGTGAGCAATGCGGTCCTGCATCTCATTCATGGCATGGGCCAGGTTGCGCAAGTCGGTCGGCCCGGTTTCGCGGATCGCCACGCGCCGACCCCCGCCGATCGCGCGCGCGGCGTCGGACATGCGGCGCAGCGGATGGGTGAGCACGCGCAGGGCCACCAGCGCCAGGGCGAGGCAAACAAGCGCGGTCATGACCGTCATCCACGTCGCCCGCAACGCGATCGGCCACATCGACGAGATGTCGCGCGATTCGAAGTTCAGCCAGCGACCGTCCGCAAGCTGCATGGAGCCGACGAAGTCGCGCCGGCCCTTTTCAGCGCGCACGATGGCAAGCTGGAGCGGATTGTCGCCCAGCGATGGCTCCCAGCGGACGATCTGTGCCGCAAGCTCGCGCAAGTCCGGATCCTGCCCTGCGTGCGAGACGCTGGGCTTGGCTGCGAGCGCCACTTCCAGGTGGCCCGAGGTCATGACTTGCGCAAGCGCCTCCGGGCGCAGCCGGGCCACGCGTTCGCTCACCACCAGCAGTTCGGCCACCCGCCGGGCATGGTCCTCACGCAAGGTCCGCGCGTCGATCGCCCGATAGAACGAGACGCTGGCGATCACTTGCACCAGCCCGATCGCCACGACCAGCACGGCGGCATACGCCGACAAGCGCAGCGACTTGGTGCCTGCCATGATCCTCTCTCCACCGCGCGCGGTGCCGCGCGTCAGGCCCTTGTGCCACACCCGGCGGTGCGTGGCGTCAAGGATTGCGGGGTGGCGCAACACTTTGTCTTGCGGCGAGGATTGTGGTGGGTCGATGGCTGGCAAGCTTCGACGCCCTGCAGATCCACCCCTGCAAGGGGAGTGGGACCACCGAAGGTGGTGGAGGGGTGTAACTCTCTCGTCCGAGCACTACGCCGGCGGTGACACCCCTCCGTCATGCACTTCGTGCGCGCCACCTCCCCTTGCAGGGGAGGATCTTGTGAAACGCAGCGTCAGTCGGCGTGCTTCGCCAAGCTCAGCAATGGCGGTATTGAGAGTGATGAAGGCAGGCGGCTGACGGCTGATCCTTGACCGCCCAAGCTGAGCTTGTTGAAGCCCAGCGACTACGCGTCCGGTTTACGCGACCGCACACCCGCCGCTGACCGCAAGTCCGTCCTTGCCCGAACCCTCACCACCGGCCCCGCGCGGGGTGCTGGCAGCGGCGGCGATCAGGCGGTCCTGTTCGGCTTCGGCCATGCGCTCCCAGCCACCCCGGGTGAGGCGCTCCAAAGGACGGTAGCGCACCTTGTACTGCATCCGCGGCGATCCCTCGACCCAGTAGCCCAGGTACACGTAGGCAAGGCCGGTCTCGGCCGCGCGGCGGATGTGGTCGAGGATGATGTAGTTGCCCAGACCCTGGCGCGCCTCGTGCTCGGGGTCGTAGAAGCTGTAGATCATCGACAGCCCGTCGCACTGCTTGTCGGTCAGGCAGGCGCCGACCAGCCGTCCGGGCGTGACGCCGTCCAGCGAGGGCTCGCGGTATTCGATGACGTAGCTGGTGACGGGCGTGTGCTCGACCATGTCGGCAAAGTCGACCTCGTCCATGCTGGTCATGCCGCCTTCGGGATGGCGCACGCCCAAATACTTCTGCAGCAGCTCGAACTGCTCGCTGGTGGACCAGGGACGGCAGACCGTCGCCACCAGGTCGCTGTTGCGCTTCAGGTTGCGCTTTTGCGTCGAGGACGGCGCGAACTCGGTCGCGGCGACGCGCACGGAGATGCAGGCCTGGCAGTCGAGGCACGAGGGGCGATAGGCGACGGTTTGGCTGCGGCGGAAACCGATGCGGCCAAGCGCATCGTTCAGCGAGTCGGCGTGCGGGCCCTTGAGTTCGGTGAACACCTTGCGCTCGCTGCGGCCCGGCAGATACGGGCACGGTGCCGGGCTGGTCACAAAGAAACGTGGAAACCGAACGGGGGCCGTCACTGTGGCGCCTCTTCCTTCTTGAACCCTGGCATGGTGCGTGAAGCCGATATGCATAGCGCTCGGCCGCGTTGAAAGTGTCTTAACCACAAAACGCGCGAGCCCCACGCAAAATCTGTGCAGCGGTGAACCTTTCGGGCGTGCGTTGTCCCAATAAGAGTCGATGTAGGCGTCATCTTTCATGAAGCGCCCGCATCCGCCGTTCAGGCCCCTTGCGCCGTCACCAGCGAGAGTCCGCCGTCGATGGTGACGGTGGTGCCGGTGATGTAGTCGGCGGTATCGGAGAGCAGGAACACCACCAGATCGGCGACTTCCTCGGCCGTGCCGGCGCGACGCCAGGGGATCGACGCCTCCTTGCGCTTGCGCTCCTCCACGTCGTCCAGGGCGGACTGGTTCATCGGCGTCAGGATCATACCCGGCGCCACGCCGTTCACCGCGATGCCCTGCGGCGCCAGCTCGAGCGCCAGCGTCGCGGTCAGCTGCGCGAGACCACCCTTGGCGCTGTCGTAGTCGACGGCGCCGGGTCTTGGTGCACGCTCGTGGATCGAGGAGACGTTGACGATGCGGCCCTTTCCATCACCCTCCTGGCTTGCTTCGAGCCCGCGCACGAAGCGACGGCAGGTGAGGAACGGGCCGGTGAGATCGGACCGCAGCACGCCATCGAATTGCGCCAGTTCCATCTTGGCGATCGGGGTATCGGCCATGTTGACCCCCGCCGAGTTGACCAGCAGGCTGACGGTGCCGAACGCTTTCTCCGCCGCGGCGAACAGCGCCTCGACATCCTCCTCACGGCCGACGTCGGCCTGGCAGGCGATTGCCTTGCCGCCCGCCTCCTCGATCGCGGCGACGACTTCGCGCGCCTCCGCTTCGCTCGAATGATAGGTGAGCGCGACCCGGACACCGGCGCGGCCGAGCGCAAGCGCGCAAGCCTTGCCGATCCCCGAACTGCCGCCTGTGACGACGGCGCAGCGTTGCTTGAAATCCATCACCTCGCTGAACGTGCGAGACAGGGCGGGGTTTCGCAAGCCGCTTGCAAAAATCCCATGAACTTCAGAGCTTTCGCTGGGAGCGGCCGGGCCGGCGGCCCGAGATGGTCATCACCTCGTAGGTGTAGCCCGCCGCTTCCAGATCGTGCAGCAGACCCTCGACCGCGTCCTTGTCGCGGATCTCGTATTCGATCTCCACTTCGCTGCCCTTGGCCGAAAGCACGCCGAAGATGCGCTGGTGCTGCACCTCGATGATGTTGGCATCGTTGCGGGTGAAGATCTCGGCGATCTTCGCCAGCTCGCCGACCTTGTCGGTCAGCAGGATGGCAAGCCGCCCGATACGCCCCGAGCGCGCCAGGTTGCGCAGGATCACGTTGGCCAGGAAGCGCGGGTCGATGTTGCCGCCCGTCAGGATCACGCCGATCTTGCGGCCGGCGAACTCGGGCCGGAACGCCCCATTCTTGAGCGGCAGCAGCGCGGCGAGGCCGACGGCGCCCGCCCCCTCAACCACCGTCTTCTCGATGTCGAGCAGCAAGGAGATCGCCTCTTCGATGCGCGTTTCGGACACCACGCGAACTTCGTCGACATGCAGCGCGACCGCCGCACGGGTGAGCAGGCCCGGTTCCTTGACGGCGATGCCCTCGGCGATGGTATCGCCGCCACCGGCCACTGCCTCTTTGCGGCTGAGCAGGTACATCGCGGGGTACTGGTTCGACTGGACGCCGACGACGCGGATGTCGGGTTTGATGCTCTTGGCCGCGACGGCGCAGCCGGAGATCAGCCCGCCACCGCCGATCGGCACCACGAGCGTGTCGAGTTCCGGCACATCGGCCAGCATCTCCAGCGCGACGGTGCCCTGCCCGGCCATGACCTCGCGATCATCGAAGGGATGCACGAAGATCAGTCCGCGCTCACCTTCGATGCGGCGGGCGATGGCATAAGCCTCGTCGAAGGTCTGGCCTTCGAGCACCACTTCGGCCCCATGGCCGCGGGTCTGCTGGACCTTCACGATCGGCGTCGACCTGGGCATCACGATCGTGACGGGGATGCCAAGGCGCCCGGCGTGATAGGCGAGGCCCTGCGCGTGATTGCCGGCCGAGGCCGCGATGACGCCGCGAGTCTTGGCTTCGGGTGGCAGGGTCAGCAGCTTGTTGAGCGCGCCGCGCTCCTTGTAGGCGGCGGTGAACTGCAGGTTCTCGAACTTGAGCCAGACTTCGGCGCCGACGATCCGGCTCAGCGTCTTGCTGTGCAGCGTCGGCGTATGGACCACCGCGCCAGCAATTCGCGCCGCCGCGGCGTGTACGTCCTCGGCGGTCAGCGCGGCCTGTGCAGGCGGCGCGGCGATGATTTCGAGCTGCTGGTCCATGGGGGCGCGGTACCGGAAACGGGTTGGGTTGGGAAGGTGGCGCCCCGGTCGATTTCCTGCGTGGGGTCGTGGAGGGGGAGGAGGAGGAAAGATGAAAGTGGTTCGCGCAGAGGCGCATAGGCGCAGGGAGAGAGAATGAGAGAGCTGGGCCGAAGGCCCTCTTAGGCTCCGACGTGTCTGCAGGCACTACTGTCGTCGGAGAAGGCGGCTTCGCCGCAAGAGCGATGCTCCCTTTTCCTCTCTGCGCCTCTGCGCCTCTGCGCGAACCCTTCTTCGAGACTTCCTCGCCACGAAACCGCCATTTGCTTTCGCCGCGAATGCGCTAGAGATGCGCGCCATGAGCGATGCACGAAAGGTTTCCTTCCTCGGCCTCGGCGTCATGGGCGGGGCGATCGCGCGCCATATCGGTGAGGCCGGGCACGCGCTGACGATCTACAACCGCTCGCCCAAGCGTATCGACGCCTGGCACGCGGCGAACCCGAGCCTGGACGTGCGCGTCGCCACCAGCCCCGCCGATGCGGCTGAGGGCGCGGACGTGGTGATCACCTGCGTGGGCAATGACGACGACCTTGCCGACGTGGTGCTGGGCCCGCGCGGCGTGTTTAAGACGCTGCAGCAGGGCGGCACCTTTATCGACCATACCACTGTCTCGGCCCGGATCGCGCGGCAGATCTCGGTAGAGGCGCGCGACTTGCAGGTCCATTGCGTCGATGCGCCGATGACCGGATCGCAGATCGGCGCGGAGAACGGTACGCTCACCCTGATGTGTGGCGGCCGCAAGTCCGCGATCGAAGCTGCGCGCCCGGTCATGGAGGCGTATTCGCAGCGGATCGTCCATGTCGGCAAGGCGGGTGCGGGGCAGACTGCGAAGATGGCCAACCAGATCTGCATCGCCGGCATCGTCGCCAGCCTGGCCGAGGCGGTGCGCTTCGCCCAGGCCTCGCACCTCGACATGGACCGCGTCTACGAGGCTATATCGGGTGGCGCGGCCCAGTCTTGGCAGATGGACAACCGGCTCAAGAGCATGAACGCGGACGAATTCGATTTCGGGTTCGCCATTGACTGGATGAGGAAGGACCTCGGCCTGGCGATGGACGAGGGGCGTGGCCTCGGCGTCTCGCTGCCGATGACCGCGCTGATCAACCAGTTCTACGCCGACGTGCAGGCGATGGGCGGCGGGCGTTTGGACACCAGCGCCATCATCAAGCGCCTGCCGCGCAAGGGGAAGGCTTGAGCCGCTCGGCGTGCTTCCGACTTACCCGTGAACGAAAAACACCGTCGCCCCCGCGAACGCGGGGACCCAGCTTTTCTTCAAGCGTTGAGCCGAACGCAGGCAGCGGGATCCCCGCCTTCGCGGGGATGACGAAATGAGAGGACGAAAGATCTTGTCGCGTAGCTGGAAGCTTGTTGCCCTCCCCCTGCTCGTGCTCGCCGCACCGGCCCTCGCCAAGGACCCGCCCCCCACTGGCACACTGGTCGACAACGTCGTCGGCATAACACCTGATGGCAAAGGCGGCGTCGAGCGCTTCACTGGCCTGCTGATTGACGGCAACGGCAACATCGCCGCCACATATCGCGACAAGGAGAGCCGCCCCAAGCGTGTCGCCTACAAGGTCGACGGCAAGGGCCGCGTGGTCGTGCCCGGCTTGATCGACGCGCATGTCCACGTGATGGAAACCGGCTTTGCCAGGATGACGCTCGACCTCTCGGGCGCACGCTCGCTGGAGGAGGCGCTGGTCATGGTCCGCGCCTATGTGGCCGCGCACCCCGACCGTGCCTGGATCGAAGGCGGCGGCTGGAACCAGGCGAACTGGGCTACAGACCGCATGCCCACCAGCGTCGAACTCGACCGCGTCACAGGCGGCAAGCCTGCGTTCCTCACCCGGGTCGATGGCCACGCCGCCTGGGTCAACTCCGCCGCTCTTGCTGCGGCCGGCGTCACCGATGCCACGGCTGACCCTGCGGGCGGGCGGATCGAGCGCACGGCAGGATCGCGCCGGCCCGCCGGCGTGCTGGTCGACGCCGCGCAGGAACTGGTACGCGCCAAGGTGCCGCCGCCGCGCCCTTCGGATAGGGATACAGCGTTCGGGGAAGCGCAGCTGGAGTTCCTGGCGCAAGGCGTCACCGCCGTCGCCGACATGGGCACGACCATCCAGGACTGGCAGGCTTACCGCCGCGCAGGCGACGCGGGCAACCTGCGCATCCGCATCGTCTCCTACGCCAAGGGCGTCGACAACATGGAGCTCATCGGCGGCTCGGGCCCTTCTGCCTGGCTCTATGGCGACCGGCTGAAGATCCAGGGCGTGAAGCTCTACCTCGACGGCGCGCTCGGCTCGCGTGGGGCCTGGCTCAAGGCGCCTTATGCCGATGCACCCGAGACCAGCGGCCTGCCGCGCATGAGCGAGACGCAGCTGGGCAATCTGATGAGCCGCGCCGCGATCGACAACTTCCAGGTGGCCGTCCACGCCATCGGCGACAAGGCCAACGAGACCGCGCTGGATACCATCGACCAGCTGTCCGACACCTACAAGGGCGACCGGCGCTGGCGGATCGAACATGCGCAAGTGCTTGCCCCCGCCGACATCGGCCGCTTCGCCGCGCACGGCACGATCGCATCGATGCAGCCGCAGCACGAGGCGAGTGACCGCCTCATGGCCGAAGCGCGCCTGGGGCCGCAGCGACTGGCGGGCGCCTATGCCTGGAAGTCGGTTTCAGCGGCTGGCGCGCGGCTGGCGTTCGGTTCGGACACACCGGTCGAGCCGCCCTCACCTTTCGTGGGCCTGGCCGTCGCCGTCAGCCGGCAAGGCGCGGACGGGCAACCCGCCGGCGGCTGGCAACCGCAGGAGCGGCTGACGTTCAGCCAGGCACTCGCCGGCTATACCACGGGAGCCGCCTACGCCATGTTCGCCGAGGACCGCCTGGGCCGCATCGCGCCCGGGATGAAGGCCGACTTCCTGTTCATCGACCGCGATCCGACCACGGCCACTCCTGACTCGCTGCGGCAGACCAAGGTGCTCGAAACCTGGATCAGCGGAGTGCAAGCCTGGAGCGCCGCGCGCGGGGTGTCCAGGCAACCCGTCCCCACCGTACCTGCACGCAACAACAGCGGTCACTGAGCCGGCTCGAAACAAGACGATGTGCAACCTTTATCGCATGACCAAGGGCGTGGTGGAGATCGCCCACCTGTTTGACGCGGTGCCCGAGACTGGCGCCAACTTCGCCGAAGAGGTCTACCCTGGCTATGCCGGCCTCGTCGTTGCCGAGGGTCGCGCGCGCACCATGACCTGGGGCTTCCCGCTCGCTCTCAGGGGACGGCAAGGCCAGGCGCTCAAGCCCAAGCCGGTGACCAATGCGCGAGAGGACAAGCTGCTCACCGGCTTCTGGCTACCCAGCTTCAAGAGCCGGCGCTGCCTGATTCCCGTCACGGCCTGGGCGGAGGCGGAAGGGCGGCGCGGTGCCATGACGCGCACCTGGTATCGCGTCGATGCCATGGACACTTTCGCAGTCGCCGGCTTGTGGCGTCCGACGACCGAGTGGGGCGACGCCTACAGCATGGTCATGACCGAAGCCTGTCCGCAGATGGGCGACGTGCACGACCGGATGCCGGTCATCCTGGCACCGGAGCACTGGCGCCGCTGGACCGATGGCTCCGCCGACGAGGCACTGCGCCTGTGCACGACATCCGACCTCACTCTCCACGTGGATCGCACGGAAGAACGCTGGGCGGGTGAACCGAAGCCGCCGCCGGAGCGACAGCCGCGCCTGTTCTGACGGCTATTCCGCCACTGCGGACTGCGACGCTTCCTCGCGCGCCTTCTCGCGCGCGTCGCTGCGTTCGGTGAACCACATCAGGATCAGTGTGCCTTCGAACAGCATCAGGAGCGGCACCGCCAGCAGCAGCTGCGAGATCACGTCGGGCGGGGTGGCAACCGCGGCGACGATGAAGATCCCGACCACCGCATAGCGCCGCGCACCGACCGTCTGGGCACGCGTGATGATGCCCGCGCGGTTGAGCAGCATCAGCAACACCGGCAGCAGAAAGCTGATCCCAAATGCCAGGATGAACTGCATGACCAGCGCCAGGTAGTCGCCGGTGCCCGGCAGCGCCTCCAGCTTCAAGCCGCCTTTCTGCCCTTCGAACCCAAGGAAGAAGTGGAAGGCGGTCGGCATCACCACGTAGTAGGCCAACGCCGCGCCCATCGTGAACAGCACCGGAGTGGCGATCAGGAACGGCAGGAAAGCCCGCTTCTCCTTGGCGTAGAGTCCCGGCGCAACGAAGGCCCATATCTGGTTGGCGATGATCGGAAAGCTGACGAAGAACGCCGCAAAAATGGCGATCTTCACCTCGACGAAGAACGCTTCGTAGAGCTTGGTGTAGATAAGCTTGCCCTGCCCCGGCGGGAACGCCTCGGTCAGCGGGCGCACCAGGAAGGCGAAGATATGGTCGGCGAAATAGAAGCAGATCGCAAAGGCGATGCCGAATGCGAACAGCGCGCGCAGCAGGCGGGTGCGCAGCTCGATCAGGTGGTCGAGCAGCGGCGCCTGGGTGTCGTCGATGTCCTGGATGCGGAAGGGCTTGGCCATTACCGCGGGCCTGCAGCGAGCGCGCTCATGGCGGGGGCAGCGGCAGCTGCGGCTCGGCCTCGTGCCGCGGATCGGCAGGAGCTGGGTGAGAGGGCGCTTCGAGCGAGGCCAGCGCCGCTTCGGCCGACGTGGGATGGGGCGCCATGTCCTCGCCCGACGGCAGCGTCGGGTGCGATTTCATGATGGCTTCGTTCTGCTCGCGCCACTTACGCTCCATCTCCTCCAGCTCGGCTTCGCGCACCATCGTGTCGATGCCGGCGCGGAAGTGGCCCGAGATGCGGCGCATCTTGCCGATCCAGCGCCCGGCGGTGCGCATGGCCATCGGCATGTCCTTGGGTCCGATGACGACGACCGCGACGATCACGATCATCAGCATCTCGGATGCACCGACGTCGAACATGAGGGAAGCCCCGACGCGCTTGCGGCTTACGCGCCGGTCTTGTTCTCGGATGACAGGTGGGTCATGCCGGGCTCCGGAACCGGGACGCCGGTAGCGGGATCGACGATGGTAGCGACAGGCGGCACGGCGGTCTGCACCGGCGCTTGCGGCGCGATCTGCGCGGGCGGCACCACCGGAGGCGGCGGCGGAGCGGCATGACGGTCGCCGCTCTCGTCGTTGATGCCTTCCTTGAAGCTTTTGATGCCCTTGCCGAAGTCACCCATGATGTCCGAGATCCGACCACGGCCGAACAGGATCAGCACGACCAGAAGGACGATGATCCAGTGCCAGAGCGAAAGGCCACCCATAACTGCGACTCCAAGTTCTTGCGCCAGGTGGTGGCGCGGGGCTCATCTAGTGCTTTGTAAGCGCGGATGCCAGTGGGATCAAAGGCCCGTACACCGATGCGAGCGACCGCCATGGCGAGGTGATATGTCTTTCGTGTGACGGGAGGACAGCAGTCAGTCGTCACGCTCCTCGCTCTCGCCCTTCCCGCCCAGGGCCAGTTCGATCATCTCGTCGTCGACCGGATCGAGAAGGCCTGCGGCGCGCATCTCGTCTACGCCGGGCAGTTCCTTGAGCGTACCCAGGCCAAAGTGGGCCAGGAACTCGGGCGTGGTGGCGTAGATCACCGGCCGCCCCGGTACTTCACGCCGGCCCGCGACGCGCACCCAGCCCGCCTCCATCAGCACGTCGAGCGTGCCCTTGGCGGTCTGCACGCCGCGGATCGCCTCGATCTCTGCGCGGCTGACCGGCTCATGGTAGGCGACGATCGCCAGCACTTCGGTGGCGGCACGGCTGAGCGGGCGAACATGCTCGCGCTCGCGCCGCAGCAGGTGCGCCAGATCGGGCGCGGTCTCGAAATGCCAGCGCGCGCCTCGCTCGACCAGCCGGATGCCCCGGTCGGCGTAGTGCTGTTGCAGCTCCCCCAGCGCCGAGCGGACCATCGCGCCACCGAGGTGTTGCGAGATCGCATCCGCCGACATCGGCGCCTCGGCCGCGAACAGCGTCGCTTCTACCGCGCGGACGAGATCGTCAGGCGGTGTCATCCTCCGACCGCCTTCAGCCGCAATGGCCCGAAGGTCTCCTCCTGCGCCAGCTCCGCCCTGCCTGTGCGCGCCAATTCGAGCGCGGCGACGAAGCTGGAGGCGAGCGCCGAGCGGCGCAGGCGCGGGTTCGCCCAGTCGCCCTGACTGCTCGGCGGTAGAAAGTCGCGCAACTCGATCCACTCGAGCGAAACGCCGAGCATCGAGGAGACCCGCGCGATCGCGCTCTCCAGCGTCATCACCATGCGCTCGCGCACCATATGGACCACCGGCTCGCTGCGCACCTTCACGTCGGCATAAGCGCGCACGAGGTCGAACCACTCGCACTGCCAGCGATTGCGACGATCGACGCGCAGGCCTTCGGGCATGCCGCGCAGGAACACGTCTCGGCCCAGGCGATCGCGCCCCATCAGCCGCGCCGCGCCTTCCCGCATGGCGCCCAGCCGCGCCAGGCGCAGCTGCAGCCGCAGGGCGAGCTCCTCCGGGCTGGGGTCCTCCTGTTCGTCCCGGGGCAGCAGCAGCGCCGACTTCAGATACGCCAGCCACGCAGCCATCACCAGGTAGTCGGCGGCCAGCTCCAACCGCAGTTCCTCGGCCTCGTCGATATAGCCGAGGTACTGGTCGACCAGCTCCAGAATTGAGATGCGCCGCAAGTCGACTTTTTGGCGTCGCGCCAGGTCAAGCAGCAGGTCGAGCGGCCCTTCCCAGCCGTCGATCTCGAGGTAGAGCGCGCCTTGCGGATCGGTGCCTGACGCCGGTGGACCGACGGCCCGCCAGTCCTCGGCAGGCTCCGCGATCATCCGGCCAGCGCCAGCAGCGTGTCTCGCTTGGCTGCAAGCTCGGCCTGCGGCGTATCCATGGCCGGGGCTGCGTCGAGTGCCCGGGCGAGGCGCTCGGCGGTGCGCTCCGGCATGGTCGGGCAGGCTTGGGCGATGCTGATCATGTCGTCCATCTTGGCCCAGCAATTGAGCGCGATGTCGCACCCCGCCGCCAGTGCCCGCGCCGCGTGCTCCGGCACCGAGCCTTGCAGCGCCTGCATGTCGAGATCGTCGGTCAGCAGCAGGCCCTCGAAGCCGATGCGGCGGCGGATCACCTCCCCAACCACGAAGGGCGAGAGCGTGCCGGGGTTCTGCGCATCCCAAGCGGTATAGCGCACGTGTGCGGTCATGCCGACGGGCGCGTGGACGAGGCTGCGGAACGGGCGCAAGTCCTCCTCCAGCTCCGCTTCGCTGGCGTCTACGGTGGGCAGTTCCTTGTGGCTGTCCGCCATCGCGCGGCCGTGGCCGGGCATGTGCTTGATGCAGCCGACGACGCCAGCGCGCGCCAGCCCATCAAGCGCGGCGCGGCCCAGGGCGGCGACCCGCATCGGCTCCGACCCGAAGGCGCGATCGCCGATCACATCATGCGCGCCGGGGCGCCGCACGTCGATTGAGGGGTAGCAGTCGACCGTGATCCCCGCTTCGGCCAGATCGAGACCAAGTGCCTGAGCATTGCACCGCGCCGCCTCGATCGCACTGGCGGGTGCGAGCTCATAGAGCCGGTCGAACGCCTCTCCGGTCGGATAAGCCGGCCAAACCGGCGGCTTCATCCGCGCGACGCGGCCACCTTCCTGGTCGATGCAGACGAACAGCCGCTCTCGGCCATGGATCGCGCGCAGTTCATCGGTGAGCGCGCGGACTTGCTCACGGCTTTCGATGTTGCGGCCAAACAGGATGTAGCCGGCCGGATCGGCATCGCGAAAGAAAGCGCGCTCTTCGGCGCTGAGGGTCAGGCCGGCCAAGCCGAAGATTGCGGGGACCATGGTGCGGAAGTCGCAGATTTGCGCGGGCTTCGCAAGTTGGCGGCAGGCGCTGTGCACAGCCTCCACTCGCGGCAGCCCACCAGATCCTCCCCTGCAAGGGGAGGGGGACCGCCGCCGCAGGCGGTGGTGGAGGGGTGTCACCCTGCCGGTCGAGCACTCGACTAGCGGTGACACCCCTCCCTCAGCCGCTAAGCGTCTGCCACCTCCCTTTGCAGGGGAGGATCGTGGCCAAGCTCAGCGCTTGACCTGGCAGCTCAGCCCCGCCGCCTTCAACGTCCCGCACAGTCGGTTTGCCGCTGCCGCATCGCCCGGCACCGCCTGCAGGCGATAGACCGTGCCGATGTCCGCCCGTCCCTCGACGATGCGGTGCTTCACGCTGCCCAGCGCCTCGTACTGCTGCGATAGGCGGGTCCAGCCCTTCTCCGCCGACTCGCGATTGGAATAGGCACCCACCTGCACGCCCACGCCGCTGACATCCGCGGGCGCAGCTTCGCTCGCCGCGGCACTCGGCGAGGCGCCGGGCGTAGTGGCCGCCTTGGGCGTGTTCGCCGGAGCGGGTGTCTCGTTGCCCATGCGCACCTGGCGCGTCTGGCCTTCCGCCACCGCGAAGCTGGTGTCGCCAGTGCCGGCGACCACTTCGCCGCCGGGATCGGCAGGCTTGGTCTTGTAGGGCGCTGCCGGCGCCTGGATAGTCTCGCCGTCGGCGACCAGCGCGGTATCGGGCTTGTCGCGCTGCAGCCACCAGATGCCGCCGACGATCAGCGCCAGCGCGACGAGGCCCAGCAGCACCAGCGCGATCAGCTGGCCGGTGTTGGAACCTACGTCCTCGTAGTCGTCGTCATCGCCTTCGAGCCACGGCAGGCGCACGTCCTCTTCGCCCAGGTCGAGCTCGCCTGTCTCTTCGAAGCGGCTGTCGAATGGGCGCTGGCCCGCGCCATGAGCGGGTGCCGCAGTGTCGTCCCCATCCTTGAACCCGGGCTCATCGCGCCCGCCCTCTCCTGGAAACGACATCGTCATCCTCACATTTCCTCCACCGCCTCGACGCCGAGCAGGGCGAGGCCGTTGCGTATCAGCTGCCCGATCTGGGTCGCAAGGAAAAGCCTAGCGGAGGTAAGGTTACCATCTTGTGCCACGATGAAGCGCTTTTCCGGCCGATCGTTGCCGACGTTCCAGTAACCATGGAACGCGGCGGCGAGATCCTGCAGGAAAAAGGCGATCCTGTGCGCCTCGCGCGCGGCCGCTGCCGCCTCGACGATGCGCGGGAACTGCGCGGCGAGCTTGATCAGCTCCAGCTCCTCATCCCCCAGCAGCTCAACGTGCTCGCCCGACGGCGCGAAACCCTCCGCTGCGCCCTTGCGCAGCGTCGAGCTAACACGGGCATGCGCATACTGGACGTAGAACACCGGATTGTCCTTAGAGGCTTCGACCACTTTGGCGAAGTCGAAGTCCATCTGCGCCTCGGGCTTGCGGGTCAGCATGGTGAAGCGCACCACGTCCTTGCCCACTTCGCGCACGACATCAGCCAGGGTGACGAAGGTGCCGGAGCGCTTGCTCATCTTCACCGGTTCGCCGTTGCGCAGCAGCTGGACCATCTGGACCAGCTTGATCTCGAACGGCGTCGGTTCGCCATCGGCACCCGTCATGGCAGCGACGGCGGCCTTGATCCGCTTGACGGTGCCGGCGTGGTCCGCGCCCCAGATGTCGACCAGCGCATCGGCGCTCTGGGCCTTCTGGTAGTGATAGGCGAGATCCGCTCCGAAGTAGGTCCAACTGCCGTCGGACTTCCTGATCGGGCGGTCCTGGTCGTCGCCGAACTTGGTCGAGCGGAACAGCGGCAACTCGACCGGCTCCCAGTCCTCAAGCGTCTTGCCCTTGGGCGCTTCGAGCACGCCATCGTAGACCAGGTCGCGCGAGCGCAGGAAGGCCTCGGCCTCCTCCGGCTTGCCGGCCGCCTGCAGCTCAGCCTCCGAGGAGAACAAGTCGTGTTCGATGCCGAGCAGCGCCAAGTCCTGCTTGATCATGACCAGCATGGCGGCGACCGCACGGGTCCGGAACAGTACCAGCCATTCGGTGTCGGGCGCGGAGACGTAGCGCGCGCCGAACTCGGCGGCGAGTTCCTGGCCGATCGGCACCAGGTAGTCGCCCGGATAGAGCCCCTCGGGGATCGTCACCGTCTCGCCCAGCGCTTCGCGGTACCGCAAGTGCACCGAGCGGGCGAGCACGTCGACCTGCGCGCCGGCGTCGTTGACGTAGTACTCGCGCGTCACCTTGTGCCCGGCAAACTCGAGCAGCGTGCACAATGCATCGCCCACGACCGCGCCGCGGCAATGGCCCATGTGCATCGGCCCGGTCGGGTTGGCCGAGACGTACTCGACGTTGACCACGCTGCCGCCGCCCATGTCGGACTTGCCGTAGTCCGCCCCAAGCTCGGCGATCGTCCGCAGCTCGGCGAGCCAGGCGGCGGGCGAGAGGCGCAGGTTGATGAAGCCAGGCCCGGCAATCTCGGCGCCAGTCACTTGCGGCAGCTTGGTGAGTTCAGCAACGAGTGCTTCTGCCAGGTCGCGCGGCTTCATGCCGGCAGGCTTAGCCAACACCATCGCGGCGTTGGTCGCCAAGTCGCCATGCGATGGATCGCGCGGCGGCTCGACCGTCACCGCGCCTCGCTTCACACCGCAAGGCAGAGTGCCCGCCGCTTCCAGCGCATCAAGCGCAGTGGCAAGGTGGCCGGTGAAGGCCGCGTAGAGGGTCTGTTGCGCGTTGGTCATGGCGCGCGCGGTTAGCGGGTTTGAGGCGCCAAACCAACCTTCTTCAAATCGCGGCCGCTTTCCTGTATCGGCCCGCGATGCCTCAGGATCAGTCCCCCAAGACCTATAAGGTCAAGAGCTTCGGCTGCCAGATGAACGTCTATGATGGCGAGCGCATGGCCGAACTGCTGGCAAGCCAAGGCCTCACCGCGGCGCCGGACGGCACCGATGCGGACCTCGTCGTGCTCAACACCTGCCACATCCGCGAGAAGGCGGCGGAGAAGGTCTACTCCGATATCGGTCGCCTAAAGCGTGACGATGGCTCATCGCCGCTGATCGCGGTCGCTGGCTGTGTCGCGCAGGCCGAGGGCGAGGAAATCATGGCGCGCGCACCTTCGGTGAAGATGGTGGTCGGCCCGCAAGCCTATCATCGCCTGCCCGAGATGGTGCGCGAGGCTGCGGCCGGTCGCCGCGCGACGGATACCGACATGCCGGCCGAAACCAAGTTCGGGCACTTGCCTGCGCGCCGCCGGTCGGGTCCGAGCGCATTCCTGACGGTGCAGGAAGGGTGCGACAAGTTCTGCACGTATTGCGTGGTGCCTTATACCCGTGGCGCCGAGGCTTCGCGTCCCTACGCCGACCTCATCACCGAGGCGCAGCGGCTGGTGGATGCTGGCGCGCGCGAGATCACGCTGCTGGGGCAGAACGTCAACGCCTGGACCGGCGAGGATACAAAGGGTCGCACGCTGGGTCTAGACGGGCTGATCCGCGCGCTTGCCGCGATGCCGGACCTCGCCCGCATCCGCTACACCACCAGCCACCCCAACGACATGACCCCCGGCCTGATCGAGGCGCATGCCAGCGAGCCCAAGCTCATGCCGTTCCTGCACTTGCCGGTGCAGTCGGGATCGGACCGGGTGCTGAAAGCCATGAACCGCAGCCACACGGCGGAAAGCTACCTGCGGATCCTGGAGCAGGTCCGCGCCGTGCGGCCCGACATCGCGCTATCGGGAGACTTCATCGTCGGCTTCCCGGGCGAGACCGATGCCGAGTTCGCGGACACGCTGCAGCTGGTCGAGACGGTAAGCTATGCGCAGTGCTTCAGCTTCAAATATTCGCCGCGCCCCGGCACTCCGGCGGCGACGATGGGCGATCAGATCGCGCCAGAGGTCATGGACGATCGCCTGCAGCGGCTGCAAGCCGCGCTCAACCGCAGCCAGCTCGTCTTCAACAAGGCCAGCCTGGGTCGTTCGTGCGAGGTGCTGGTGGAGCGCCGGGGCAAGCTCCCCGGCCAGTGGCTCGGCAAGTCGCCGTGGCTGCAGTCGGTGCACTTCATCGGCGATGCCGCCATCGGCGATCTGGTCCGCGTGGACCTGATGGAAGCGGGGCCGAACTCGCTCTCGGCCCGGCCCGCGCTCCAGATGGTAGCCTGACCCCGCAAAGCGGGGCCAGGCGCGTGGCCGCTTACCAGAAGAAGCGGTTGTAGACCTGCAGGACGCGACCGGTGCGCAGGTTCACCAGAGCCACGTCATTGCCATAGCGCACCCACTGCGCGCCGCGGCTCGGCGCCGGCAGGCGATAGCGGCCGTAGTCGCTCACCCAGTAGTTGCGGCCGTAGTAGCTCGGCTGGAAGCGATAGCCGACCGAAACCGGGCGATAGGCGTAGCCGCGCGGACCGACGTAGGCCTGGCGGCGATAGACGTCGCGGTTGGTGCGGCGATAGTCGCGCCAATCCTCACGCAGTTCGCGGCGCGAGTCCCGCACGTCGCGGCGAGCTTCGCGCACGTCGCCACGATCGCCGTAGCGCTGTGCCTCGCGCAAGTCGCGCTGGTCACGGCGCAGGTCGCGCTGACTGTCGCGCACTTCGCGAGCGCTCTGGGCCTGGGCCGCGATCGGAACCAGCGTCGCGGGAACCAGGGTGCTGGCGGCCAAGGCTGCCATGATGATCTTTCGCATTGCTTCTCTCCTACATTCGGCGCCCATCGAGTCCGGGCTGCGAGGGTCAACTTGGCCCTGTCGCGCTTAACCGGCCGGGAACCGCTCCTTCAGGAATGATGCAGAAGTGTCGCAGCGTGTATTCGGTTGCATGAACGCGCCGTTCAGCCGCACGTGACCACCGTTGTGGAAAGATGCTGGCGCCGGTCCTTGCGCAAGCCGCTCCGAAGTCTCAAGTTGAGCCCACACAAGAGCGCTTTCACATGAAAGGAGCGCATGGCCCGAAAGTCAGCGCAGCGTCCGGAGATGACGCAGTTCAGGCCCGACCACCCGGCGCGGCGGGCCCGTGTCGAAGTGGATTTCGACCAACCCGCGCTGCTCGGGACCCTGTTCGGCCAGTTCGACGCCAACCTTGTCCAGGTCGAAAATCGGCTCGGCGTCTACATCGCGGCTCGCGGCAATCGCATCCAGATCGAAGGGTCGGAAGATGCCGTGTCCCGTGCGCGCGAAACCCTGACGGGAATGTACCACCGGCTGGAGCAAGGCCATGACCTTGATTCCGGCGCTATCGAATCGTTGATCACCATGTCCGCAGAACCCACACTGGAAGGGATCATCACCGGCGACGCCGCGCTTGGCACCCCGCCGATCATGATCCGCACCCGCAAGAAGACCATCGTCCCGCGCTCGGCGACGCAGATCGAGTACATGCGCTCGCTCGCCAAGGCCGACATCATCTTCGCGCTCGGGCCGGCGGGCACCGGCAAGACCTATGTCGCGGTAGCGCAAGCGGTCAGCCAGCTGATGACCGGATCGGTCCAGCGCCTGATCCTCAGCCGCCCCGCGGTCGAGGCGGGCGAGAAGCTGGGCTTCCTGCCCGGCGACATGAAGGACAAGGTCGACCCCTACCTGCGCCCGCTCTACGACGCGCTCTACGACTGCATGCCGCCCGAGCAAGTGGAGCGGCGCCTCGCCAGCGGCGAGATCGAGATTGCCCCCATCGCCTTCATGCGCGGCCGCACTCTGGCCGACGCCTTCGTCATCCTCGACGAGGCGCAGAACACCACGCGCGAGCAGATGAAGATGTTCCTCACCCGCTTCGGCCAGAACAGCCGCATGGTGGTCTGCGGCGATCCGCGCCAGGTCGATATTCCCGGCGGCGACCGCATGAGCGGCCTTGCCGATGCCGTCTCGCGGCTGGAGGGCGTCGAAGGGATCGACGTGACGCGGTTCACCTCGGCCGACGTGGTACGCCATCCCATCGTTGGGCGGATTGTGGATGCTTATGAAGGCCCGGATGCCTGAAGCTCGGCACGGATCGATGGTGCGAACGGACTAGAGGCATCGGCAAAGATACTAGCAACGTGCGGTCCGTGGAGCGCGTTGATCGAACCGTACGCCTAACGGCAGAGTTTCGATCAGGAGGAACGCACGTGAAAGCCTTCGCCCTTGCCCTGCTCGGGGCCGCCGCGCTCGGCGCCTGCGCCGCTCCGGCGACTCGCATCTCCACTTCATTGCAGCGTTACGGCCTGGACCAGGCGCGGTCCGACTGTGTGGGCACTCGCCTGCAGAGCGATCTCTCGTTGGGTCAGCTGCAGCAGCTCGGCCGCGCGGCAAAGGCCTATCGATCGGGCGACACGAACCCCGGAGTCCTCACAGTGGGTGATCTCCTGCGCGTTGCGGGCGAACTGAACGATCCGGAGATCGCGCTCGTGCTGGGCAAGGCGGCGATCGGATGCGGCGTCACGCCCTGATTTCTAGGTTACATCGGAGCCTTGCGCTAAGGCACATCGATGAATCTCGAGATCGACGTCGAAGAACCCTGGCCCAACAGCACCGCATGGGAGGCGCTCGCCACCCGCGCAGCCGCGGCCGCGGCGCAAGTGGCCGAGGAGCTCGCCCACCCTCGCCTCACCGCAAGCGTGCTGTTCACCTCCGACGAGGACGTACACGCGCTCAACGCCGAGTGGCGGGGCAAGGACAAGCCGACCAATGTCCTCTCCTTCCCCATGCTGGAGCGTTCCGGCCTGCTCGATCTTGCCCCGAACGGCCCGCCGGAACTCATCGGTGACATCGCCCTGGCTTTTGAGACTTGCGCCCGCGAAGCTGAGGAGAAGGGCATCTCTGTCGAGGACCATGCCGCCCATCTGATCGTCCACGGCTTGCTCCACTTGGCCGGTTACGACCACGAGACCGGGGACGACGAGGCCGAGGCTATGGAAGCACTCGAAACAAAGGCACTTGCGGTCATGGGCCTGGCGGACCCATATGGCCGCGACGTTTAACTGACAGGGGCTGAATCACACGATGGCCGAGAATGGCCGCCACACCGACTCCGGACAGGGAGATCCGGACAGTAGTGGCTCGATCTGGCGGGTGATCCGCCGGATGTTCGTCGCCGACGTTGACCAGTCCCTGCGCTCGCAGATCGAAGACGTCATCAACGAGCACGAGGGCGAGGACAGCCAGGACCAGAGCGGGGACTTGTCTCCGCTCGAGCGCCAGATGCTGCGCAACCTCCTGCACTTCTCCGAGCACGATGCAGACGACGTCGCGGTGCCGCGCGGCGACATCATCGCCATTCCCGCTTCGGCCAGCTGGGACGAAGTGGTCGAGGCATTCGCGGAGCACGGTCACAGCCGCATGCCGGTCTATGGCGAGTCGCTCGACGAAGTCCGCGGCATGATCCACATCAAGGACGTGTTCCCGATACTCGCGCGCGGCAACGTTGCGCCGGCGGACTGGACCACGCTGCTGCGCCAGCCGCTGTTCGTGCCCCAGGCCCGCGGCGCGCTCGACGTGCTGGCCGACATGCGCGCGAAGCGCATCCACCTGGCCGTGGTGATCGACGAGTATTCGGGCACCGATGGCATCATCACCATCGAGGACCTGGTCGAGGAGATCGTCGGCGAGATCGAGGACGAGCACGACGACGCCCCCGAGGTCATGCTCGTCCCGCTGGACGATGGCATGTGGGATGCCGACGCCCGCGTCGAGCTGGAAGAGGTTGCGGAGAAGATCGACCCGCGGCTTGCCGAAGTGGAGGAAGCTGTCGATACTCTTGGCGGCCTGGCCTTCGTGCTGGCCGAGCAAGTGCCCGAGGTCGGCCGGATCCTGGAGCACGAGAGCGGTTGGCGCCTGGAGGTTACTCAAGGCAACGAACGCCACGTGACCAGGCTGCGGCTGCACCCGCCGGTTGAAGTAATTGCCAATGAATACGACGGAGAGTGACCCTGAATAGCTCGACCGGCGCGTTGCCGGCCACATCAAGCATGGTGCCGCGGTGGTAGTCCGCCGGCTACCCCCGTTACGCGCGCTGGAAGCGTTCGTGCGCGTCGTCCGCCTCGGCTCGGCCAAGGCGGCCGCGAGCGAGCTGGCGCTCAGCCCGTCGGCTCTTTCGCGGCGCGTCGCGGCGCTGGAGGACTTCACCGGCAAGCGGCTGTTCACCCGCCAGCATCAATCGATGAAGCTGACCGACGAGGGCCAGGCATTCTACAACGCGATCGCGCCCAAGCTGGAGGAGCTGGCCGAAGCGGTTGAGGCGCAGATCGACCGTGGCCAGGTCCTGCGCCTGCACCTGGGCGTGCCTTCGCTGTTCGGCGGGCAGCGGCTGTTCCCGCGCCTGCCCGAATTGCGCAAGCTGCACCCGCGGCTGCATATCGACATCGAGACCGGGCCGAACCTGGAAACCCAGGTCGGCGACTCGCTTGATTGCGCGATCATCCTGGCCAAGGCGCCCGATCCGGCGTTCTATTCGGTGCAGCTGGACCACAACAAGGTCTACGCGATCGTCTCCAAGCAGGTCGCGCAGGAACTTGGCGACGTGCCCGACCAGGCGAAGCTCTCGCGCCAGACGATCCTGATCCACAACGACTTGCCCGACAGCTTCGATGCCTGGAAGGCGGCGTTGGGCATGCCGAAGCTGGAGCCTGCTTCGGTCGACCGCTTCAACTCGGGCCAGCTTGTGCTCGAAGCCGCGGCGCAAGGGCTGGGCATCGCCATCATGCATGACGATCACTTCCGCCGCGCGGGCGACGATCGCCTGGCCGTGCTCTACGACATCGATGTCGAAAGCCCGTACCGCTACTGGTTCATCTGCCGCCACAAGGACCTGGAAAGCCGACCGGTGAAGATCTTCCACGAGTGGTTGCTGAAGGCTGGGTTGTAGGGTCGCCCCCGGAGCAGAGCAGGACTACAATCCGTTCGTGTCGAGCGAAGGGCGACGTGGTAGGGTCACCCTACCGAGGATGATTGATAAGCTTGTCCGCTGGCGCTCCATGAGCCTATCACTTGTGCATCAAGCAAGATCACAGGGGATCTCCATGGCTCGTCGCATGCTTCTCACCGGCCTTGTCGGCACTGCCGCCATCCTGGCGCTGACGGCCGCCGCTCCACCCGGACCGACGCCGTTCCCTGCGGGCAGCACCACCGACACGATCCAGGGCCAGCAGGTCGCAGACCCCTACCGCGAACTCGAGAACGCGGCCGACCCCAAGGTCACCGCCTGGAGCGATGCGCAGAACGTGCGCACGCGCGCCTACCTCGATGCGCTGCCCGGCCGCGCAGCGGTCGCTGCCAAGCTGACGCGCATGTTCAAGGACCGCTCGCCCGCGTTCGGCGGCCTGCATCACGCCGGCAGCCGCACTTTCGCCTACTACAGTGACCCAGCCTTGCAGCAGGGCATGTTGGTGACGCTCAACGGCGCTGCCGACCCCGCGACCCGCAAGCCGCTGGTCGATCCTAACACCATGGACCCGAGCGGCCACACCGCGATCGACTGGTTCGTGCCCTCGCCCGACGGCAGCAAGGTCGCCGTCTCGATCTCGCAGAACGGCAGCGAAGACGGCACGCTGCACATCTACGACGCGGTGACCGGCAAGGAAGTCGAGGCGCCGATTGACCGCGTGCAGTTCCCCACCGCCGGCGGTTCGCTCGCTTGGACCGGCGACGGCAAGGCCTTCTGGTACACCCGCTATCCCGAGCACTCGCAGCCCGAAAGCGAGTGGCACTTCAACCAAAACACTTACCTCCACGTGCTCGGTACACCGGTCTCGCAGGACAAGCTGGTGCTGAGCGCCACGGACGGCATTCCGCGCACGGCCGAGATCTTCCTCAGCAATGCCGAAGATGGCGCCGCTGCGCTCGCCTCGGTGCAGTGGGGCGATGGCGGGCAGTGGCTGCACTATGTGCTGACGACGGATGGCAAGGCCCGGAAGATCGCCGAGTACGAAGACCGCGTGATCGGCGGCGCGGTGATCGCGAAGGACGGCACCGTCTTTGGCGTTTCGCGCAAGGATGCGCCGATGGGCAAGGTGGTGAAGCTCGCTGCCCCCTACACCGGCGGCCTTGCCAAGGCGCAGGTGATCGTGCCCTCGCGCACCGATGGCGCCATCGTCGACGGCGGCCAGTCGGACGAGCCGTTGGTGCTGGCGAACGGCAAGCTGTTCGTCACTCGCATCGCCGGCGGGCCCAACTCGGTCGGCATCTATGATCTCGCCGGCAAGGATCTGGGTGCGCTGGACGTGCCGCCGGTCTCGTCCGTCAGCAACATCGTGGCGCTGCCGGGCGGTGACGTTCTCTATGACGTCAACGGCTATACCCAGCCGCCGCATTACTTGCGCTGGAGCGCAGGCACGATGAAGTCGACGCCGACCGCGATTCGGATGACCACCTCGGTCTCCTATGCCGATGCCGAGGTGAAGCAGATCTTCGCCACCTCCAAGGACGGCACCAAGGTGCCGGTCACGCTGGTGATGAAGAAGGGCACCAAGCTCGACGGCAAGAACCCGCTGCTGCTCTACGGCTACGGGGGCTACGGCGTGAACATGACGCCGGGCTTCTCGGCCGCGCGCACGCGCATGCTGCTGGACGGCGGCATGATCTACGCGCTCGCCAACATCCGCGGCGGCGGCGAATACGGCGAGACCTGGCACCAGCAGGGCATGCTGACCAAGAAGCAGAACGTCTTCGACGACTTCACGGCGGCGGCGCAGACGCTGATCGCGCAAGGCTACACCAGCCATGACAAGCTGGCGCTGCAGGGCGGCTCCAATGGCGGTCTGCTGATGGGCGCGCAGATCACCCAGCACCCCGACCTTGCCAAGGCGGTGATCTCACAGGTGGGCATCTACGACATGCTGCGCGTCGAGCTCGATCCCAACGGCGCCTTCAACGTCACCGAGTTCGGCACGGTAAAGGACCCGGCGCAGTTCAAGGCGCTCTACGCGTATTCGCCCTACCACCACGTGGTGAAGGGGACGGCCTACCCGGCGGTGCTGCTGATGACGGGTGCCAACGACGGCCGCGTAAACCCGTTCCACTCGCGCAAGTTCGCAGCCGCGCTGCAGGCGGCGACCTCGTCCAAGGCGCCGATCCTGCTGCGCACCTCGGCCAGCTCGGGCCACGGCCAGGGCTCGTCGCTGGACGAGGTGATCGCCCAGCAGACCGACATGACGATGTTCCTGTTCGACCAGCTCGGCGTCGATGCGGCTAGAGCGGCAGCGAAATAGGGCCGTCCTTGCATCGGTGGGCGGCTCACTCCCAGGCCGCCCAGTCTAGCTTGTCGCCAGGACGAGCGTCATGCAAGATCGAAGAGAAAGCGGGATCTCGGCTTAAAGCCGGGATGACGTGGGTTGAGGATGACTTGGGCTGAACAGGCGTGGGCCAAGCGCGTCCAGCCTACCCGCCTCACTCCGTCTTCGGCTCACTGGTCGGAGTAGGCTCCGGCACCGGTGCAGGCTGTAGCGCGGTTTTGCTGCGCCGCTCGCGCTTGATCCGTCCGCTGCGCTTGTCCGCTTTTTTGCGCGCATCCAGCGTCTCGGCGCGAGCCTTCATCTGCGCCTGGACTTCCGGATCGGGCGGCAACCCCCAGTGCAGGTTGGCGAGTTCGCCCTCGGGCTGCACCAGCTTGTTCGTCGCGACAGAGGACTTGGCAACGGCATCGGTCTTGGCGGCGATCCACGTCACGCAGGCGGCGAGATCGCGCACCGAGTGCGAGGCCACCCGGCCCTCACTGGGATGGCAGTTGATGATCAGCATGTCCTGGCGCACCGGCATGGAGCGGTTGCGCAGGACCTCCAGGATGTCGCCGCGCTCGGCAATCGCCACCCGCTCGCTGGCGTTGGGCTGCACCAGCGTGTATCGCGGCGAAGTGTTGAAGACGTAAGCGTCCACCCCCGCGTTCTCCAGTGAGACCTGGATCGCGATGGCGCCACCCAGCGAGTGACCCGTGACCGTGATCGGCACGCCCTGCCCGCCCTCGGCGTCGAGTTTGGCGCGCTCCTCCTTGTAGAGTGCCACGCCCTGGTCGCGCTGGGTGCTGCCGATATTGCCGTAGATCCAGTCGGCCAGCTGGCGGGTGTCGGTTCCGCGGTAGGCGATGACCCGGCGCTCCAGCACACCGGCGGCATTGCGCTTGTCGTAGATGGTGTAGTTGAAGCCGTGCGTCTTGCGCTTGCCCTCGGCCTTGCGGATCGGCTTCAGCTTGGCCTTGGCGGCCTCGTCGCCCTTGGCGGCGGCGCGCTCGAGGTCGCAGATGTCCTGGGTCGGCAAGCGGCGCACGACGGTGAAGCCGGCGGGCAGCTCGAACACGTCATTGTCGTCGCAATAGGCGTTGCTGGCGAGTTGGGCATACTGCCAGGACTTGATCGTGGCCGCGCGGGTGAAGCCGCACCAGCCGCCGTCCTCCTCGGAACAGGGACCGTGCGCCTGGGTCAGGTCGGGCAGCGACTTGGTGACCGCGCAGCCGCCCAGCAGGGTGGCGAGCGTGGCGGCGGCAAGGAAGCGGGGGAGTGCGGGCATCGGCAGCGTACCTGCCAGAGCTACGATCCTCGCGCCAGTGCCTGTGTGGGCTGGCCGGAAAGCGTCGACCCGGGGCTTGGCCCGGGTCGACGTCAATACTCAGCCCTCGGTAACAGTCGCCTTGACGATCTGGCCGGGCTCACGCGGCGGCTCGCCCTTGGGCAGCGCGTCGACGTTTTCCATGCCTTCGACGACCTGGCCCCACACGGTGTACTGCTTGTCGAGGAAGGTCGCATCGTCGAACACGATGAAGAATTGGCTGTTGGCCGAGTTCGGCGCGCTGGTGCGGGCCATCGAGCAGACGCCGCGCACGTGCGGCTCGGCGTTGAATTCGGCCTTGAGGTCGGGCTTGTCGGAGCCGCCGGTGCCGGTGCCGTTCGGGCAGCCGCCCTGCGCCATGAAGCCGTCGATCACGCGGTGGAACTTCACGCCGTCGTAGAAGCCTTCGCTCGCCAACTCCTTGATCCGCTCGACGTGGCCGGGCGCGAGGTCGGGGCGCAGCTTGATCTTCACGTCACCGGTGGTGAGCTGGAGGTTCAGGTATTCGTCGGCCATGAGAGTCTCCTGTAGGTTGGCGGTGCATATAGGGGCTGTGCGGGCGATGTCACCTTCGCACGTCGATCCCGCTGCATCGCACCATCGGCGGTTGCTTTTGAAGCCTGGCCGCGTAGACCCCCGTCCATGGCAGCCGAGCATCTCGAGGACGAACTGATCGAAGGCGTCGAGCGCCCTGATGATCCGTCCCCCGAGAACGAGCACCACGACGAGGACAACCGACTGAAGCCGGAATTCCTGCGCAGCGTCCGCGACGCGCTGCAAGAGGAAGACTTCGATCGGGTCTACAACCTGGTCGAGCCGCTGCACCCGGCGGACATCGCTGATCTGTTAGAGCTGTTCGAGGAAGATCAGCGGCTCGACCTGGCAAGAGCCATCAGCGACCTGATGGGCGTCGAAGTGATCGCCGAGCTCAACGACTGGGTGCGCGAGGCCCTGCTGGACGGCCTGCCCGCCGACGTCGTCGCCGAGATCGCCGAGCAGCTCGACACCGACGACGCGGTCGCCATGATCGAGGACCTCGATCGCGAGGACCAGCAGGCGGTCCTGGCCGAGCTCGATCCCGAAGATCGCGCCGCGATCGAGGCCGCGCTCGCCTACCCCGACGAGTCCGCCGGGCGCCTGATGAGCCGGGACTTCGTCGCGGTGCCCGAATCCATGTCGGTTGGCGACCTGATCGACTTCCTGCGCGAGCAGCGCCACCTTCCCACCGATTTCTGGGAAGTGTTCATCGTCGATCCGCTGCATCATCCGATCGGCACGTGCGCGCTCTCGTGGATCCTGCGCACGCCGCGCTCGATCCCGCTATCGGACGTGATGAAGCGCGAGCAAACGCTGATCCCGGTCATGATGGACCAGGAGGAAGTCGCGCTGCGCTTCCAGAAATATGCGCTGATCTCGGCCGCGGTGGTGGACGAGGCGGGACGTCTGGTCGGTCAGATCACCGTCGACGATGTCGTGCACATCATTCAGGAAGAGGCAGGGGAGGACGCGCTGCTGCTCTCCGGCGCGGGCGATGGCGACATCAACGAGCCGATTTTGCTGACGGTCCGCACCCGCCTCACGTGGCTGGTGGTCAACCTGGGCACAGCGATGATCGCGGCCTCGGTTGTCGGCCTGTTCCAAGGCGCGATCGCCAAGCTGGCGCTGCTGGCGGTGCTGATGCCGATCGTCTCGGGTATGGGCGGCAATGCCGGCACCCAGACGCTGGCCGTGGCGGTGCGCGCGCTTGCGACCAACCAGCTCACCAGTTCCAACACGCAGCGCATGATCCTGCGCGAACTGCGCATCGCGCTCACCAACGGCCTGGCGTTGGGCACGCTGATCGGCATCGGCACCACGCTGGTGTTCGGCAATCCGTTGCTCGGCGGCGTGATCGCGCTCGCCATGGTGATCAACAATCTGATCGCCGGGCTGGCGGGCATCCTGGTGCCGGTGACGCTCGATCGCTTCAACGTCGACCCTGCGGTGTCCTCCGCCGTATTCGTGACCATGGCGACCGACGTGATGGGCTTCTTCAGCTTCCTGGGCCTGGCGGTGCTGACCGGGCTGGCGTGATAGATCCTCCCCCCTTGGGGGAGGTGGCAGTCCGCAGGACTGACGGAGGGGTGTAACCCTCTCGCCCGAGTACTACGCCGGCGGTGACACCCCTCCGTCACGCGCTACGCGCGCGCCACCTCCCCTTGCAGGGGAGGATCTAGCGCGGGTTCAAAACGCGAGCGTCCACTCTACATACCCACGATGCCGCTCCACATGACGAAGATCGCCTACGGAACCGAGAGTCCGGCCACCCTGAAGGCCTGGCTGGAGAGCCACGCCCACAGCTCGGCAGGCGAGGCGCTGATGACCACGCGCTATCTGCCCAAGCGCCACGAGGAGATGGCCGGCGGCTCGCTCTATTGGATCTTCGAGCATGCGCTGATCGGCCGCTCGCCGTTGCTGGGGTTCAACCAGCGTGACGACGGGCGCTGGCACATCCGCCTCGAACCGCGGCTGATCGCGGTACACACCAGGCCCAAGCGTGCGCATCAGGGCTGGCGCTACCTCGACGAAGAGGATGCCCCGCGAGACCTGGCCGACGGCGAGGATGCCGGCGATGCACTTCCGGCACGGCTGATCGGCGAACTGGCGAAGCTGGGTCTGGTTTGACGAAGCGCTCGGCGCCGGCGCCAGCGGCCCGTCCGTCAGGTTCGGCCTAGCCACCCGCCCCCAGCAGGGTATGAGCCACGCGCAATGGCGATAAGCAAGCTTCTGAAAACCGGCACGGGATCGCCGGCCTTGGCGGGTCTTGCCGTGGGCCTGCTGCTTGCCGCACTGACCTTGCTTGTCGCCATGATGCGGATCGGCCCCGCCACTCTGTCTCACCGTGCGGCGCCCATGCCTGCGAGCAGGGCAACGGTGGCGCCGCCCGACGTCGTGCCGCAAGTCGAGCCGGCCGAGTTCCAGGCGCTCGCGCCCGCCGACGCGCGGACGTTCAATGCGTCCGTCCCGTTCAGCACCGCACCCAACCCGGCCGCGCGCCCGTTCGCTTTTGCCGGCAGCGACGAGGATCGCCTGCGCGCGCTCGACTGCCTGGCAGCGGCGGTCCTCTACGAAGCGGGCGACGATCCGGAAGGCCAGCGTGCCGTAGCGCAAGTGGTGCTGAACCGCGTGCGACACCCCGCCTTCCCGCGCACGGTCTGCGGTGTGGTGTTCCAGGGCTCCGAGCGGCGGATCGGCTGCCAGTTCACCTTCACTTGCGACGGCGCGCTCGCCCGTGCCTACTCGGAGGCTTTGTGGACGCGGGCGCGCGCAGTCGCCTCTGCCGCGCTGTCCGGCACCGTCTACAAGCCGGTCGGACAGGCGACGCACTACCACACCGACTGGGTGGTTCCATACTGGAGTGCCAGTCTCGACAAGATCGTGGCGGTGCATTCGCATCTGTTCTTTCGCTGGAGCGGGTGGTGGGGCACGCCCGCCGCCTTCCGCTTCCGCGCAACCGGCCAGGAGCCGCGGATACCGCAGCTATCCATCCGCTTTCCCGAGCACGGCTTCTCGATTGCGCCCGAGGCGGTCGGCGAAGCGGCACCCGGGCTCACGACCGCGTCGATCAGCAACCAAGGTTTCAAGCCCAGCAGCGACAGCCCGGACACCTACCTGGTCGTGCTCTCGCCGGGTCAGGCCGCCAACTTCGCGCAGATCGCCGCCTCCGCCTGCGCTGCGCGGCCACGCTGCAAGTTCATGGGCTGGACCGATCCCGCCAAGCTTCCGCAGAGTGCCTCGTCCAAGCTCTCGCCCGACCAGCTCGGCGCATTGTCGTTCAGCTACTTGCGCGACCGTTCGATCAACCTGGAACGCGCGCTATGGAACTGCGCCCAGTTCAAGCGGCCGGCGGGGCAGTGCCTGTGGAGCAAGTCACCCGCGCCGGTCGCAAAGCCGACCGCTGCTGCGCCGATCCCCTCTGTCGCGGCGCCCGTGATACTGAAGGGCGTGCGCTTCAAGGACTCTCAAGGATTGCCAGCGAAGCCTTAGCCGCTCGCTTTGGTGCACGCGCAGGCGCCGCAGCGACAAGAACCAACACCGTCTGCGCCCATTGGCTTAGCGTGCAGTGGGTATCCCGCTCGGCGTCGGGCTCGGTTCGGGCGTGGAGAGCGGGCTCGACTGTGTCACGTCCTGACCCGAGCCATCCTTCAGCCGACGCGGCTCCAGCATCGCCGTCGTCTCGATCAGGTCCAGCGCGCGCTGCGCGTCCTCGAAGCGGCGGGCGTCGGCGATCCACTTCTGGGCCGCTTCGGCGCCAGGCATGCGCTCCACTTCGTCTATCGCATTGTCGATCCGCCGCGCGGTGAGCATCAGCCGCGCGCGGTCGATGCGGGCCGCCGGAGTCAGCAACGTCGGGGAGTCGCTGTGCACGGTGAACAAGTTGGCCACCTCCTGCCGCGTACGCGACCACAGGTTCATGCTCTGCGAGGTGTCGGTCAGGTCGGGTGCGAGCGCTTCGAGGCGCGCGGTCAGCTGGTCGATCGTCACCGGGTTGCGCGCGAACGTGGTAATCGTCTGCACCGCCTGCGGCTGCGCATCGCCGAAGCGCAAGGTGAGCTGGTCGGCCACGAAACCGAGCTGCGCGCCACGCTCGACCAGGCGGCGGGCGGACGAGGCGATCAGCAGCGCCTCTGCCCGCGCGGCGTTGCCCGAAGCAGCGCTGGCCTGGAAGTCGAGGCGGGAGAAGCGATCCTCGAGCATGGCCAGGCGCGCCTCCATCGAGACCACGGCGTTCATCGCGGGCTGCGTACGGCCACCCGCAACTTGGGAGGCGGCGCCACTGCCGACCGCATCCTGTGCTCCACCGGTCGCGGATGACTGGCCGGCATTGCTTGGGGCGGGCAGGTAGCGAGCCAGGTCGCCATGCCAAGCAAGGTAAGCGACGCCGCCCGCGCCGGCCAGGAAGGCCAGCAGCACGGCGACAAATACGGAGCGAAAAGATCTGCGCCGCCGCGTAACGGGCGCCGCAGGTGCTGCAATCGTATCCGGGCCAATCGCTTCCGGAATCGTCGGGGTATCGTCCTGCATCGGGCCTTTCAGCGGGGGATTTCGGCTTCCCCGCCCAGGTCTTGGCACATCTCGCGAGCCAAGGCCAGAAGCGCTGCGTCGCTCGGCTGGGCGGCACTGCGCACCGCCGCCCAGCCTTTTCCGGCGAAGTCCGACACCCGTGGTCCGATGGTGGCAAGGGCAATGGTCGCGCGATCCACGGCGGCTGGCGTGCATATCCGATCGAAATGACGCGCCGCCTCGCCCGAATGGAGCACGACCACTGCGTCGCCTGTGAGTGCCCGCGCGAGGCCGGCGGACAGCGGCAGGGGATCGCTGGTGTAGACGATGCGCGTCTCGAGCGAAACATGCTCCGGCATATCGAGCGGCACATGCGCGGCGCCGGTCAGGCGCAGCAGGCGCCGATGCGCTGGCGCGAGTTCGACTACGACGTTCTGCAGGCCGCCCGAACCGACCGCGGCAATGGAGAAGCCTGCCGCAGCGGCTGCCTCGGCGGTCGTACCGCCCACGCAATATGCGGGCAGCCCTCGCAGGCTCTCCAGGTTTGGGCCACCATGGCGCAGGGCATTGACGCTGCCCAACAGCACCGCATCCACCGCATCGCGGGGGACCGGAACCCAGGGAAGCGGCCGGACGACGAAGATCGGGTGTGCCTCCGCGCCCAGCCCGATGGCCCGGGCCGCCTCGACAGTCGCGGTCGCGCCGGGCTCCGGGCGCACGACGATCAGCCGCTTCATGCCGGAGCTGGACCGGAGAAATGCACGGTGATGGCCGCTGGCGCGCGGGCCAGCAGGTCCGCTGCAAGCCGTGCCGGCGCCTCGCAGTCTTCCGGCGCGAACGTCGCGGCCGCCTCGACCTGCTCGGCACCATCAGGGCTGTAGAGCACGGCGCGCATCGTCAGGACTCCATCCTCCCGCTGCGTCAGAACGGCGATCGGGCTGTGGCAATTGCCGCCGAGCGCCGCCAGCAGTGCACGTTCGGCCAGCACCGCCTCGCGGCTCGGCGCGTCGTCGACACGCGCCAGGAAGTCTCGCGTGCGCGCATCGTCGGCGCGGCACTCGATCAGGATCGCCGCCTGGCCGGGCGCCGGCAGCCAGGCCTCCGCGTCGAGCGGGTGACCGGTGCCGGTCTCCCCCAGGCGGTTGAGCCCCGCGAGCGCGAGAAAGGTCGCATCCGCCTCACCCGCCGCCAGCTTGGCCAGCCGCGTCGCGACGTTGCCGCGGAAGGTGATCACCTTGCAGTCCGGCCGTGCATGCAGAAGTTGCGCGGCGCGGCGCGGGGCGCTGGTGCCGACAATCGCGCCTTGCGGCAGCGCGGTGACGCTGGCGGCGCCGACCAGCACGTCGCGCACGTCCTCGCGCGGGAGCACGGCGCCGATTGCGATCTCGGGAGGGCGGATCGTCTCCACGTCCTTGGCCGAGTGCACGGCGAAGTCGATCTCACCCGCGAGCAGCCAGGCATCGAGCTCCTTGGTCCACAGCGCCTTGCCGCCGATCTCGGCGAGCGCGCGGTCCTGGATGCGATCGCCGCTGGCAGTGACCGACACGATCTCTATATGCGCTGCCTCGATACCGTGCGCCGTCGCCAGCCGCGTCCGTGCTTCCTCCGCCTGTGCCATGGCGAGCGGGGAGCGGCGGGTGCCGAGGCGAAAGCGCGGGGGTTCAGGTGGGATCATGGGCGAAACGTGCTACTCGGCATTGCCGCTCAGGAAAAGACGGTGCGGGTGACGACGGTAAGATGACGACGGTATTGGGGATCGAAAGCTCGTGCGACGAGACGGCGGCGGCGCTCGTCACCGACGGGCGCGTGATCCTGGCCCAGCGCATCGCCTCGCAGGACGACGCGCACCGGCCCTACGGCGGTGTCGTGCCCGAGATTGCCGCAAGGGCACATGCCGAGCGGCTGACCCCGCTGATCGAAGCTACTTTGGCGGATGCGGGCATGACGCTGGCTGACGTGGATGCGATCGCGGCGACTGCAGGTCCCGGGCTGATCGGCGGCGTGATGGTCGGACTTGTCACGGCCAAGGCGCTGGCGATGGCGAGTGACAAGCCGCTGATCGCAGTCAATCACCTGGAAGGTCACGCCCTCTCTCCACGCCTGGCGGATGAGGCGCTGGCCTATCCGTATCTGCTGCTGCTGGTGTCGGGCGGACATTGCCAGCTGCTGCTGGTCGAGGGCGTGGGCAAGTACCGCCGGCTCGCCACGACCATCGATGACGCGCTGGGCGAAGCGTTCGACAAGACCGCCAAGCTGCTCGGGCTCGGCTATCCCGGCGGACCGGCGGTAGAGCGTCTCGCGCGCGAGGGCGATGCGAGGAAGGTGCCACTTCCCCGGCCGCTGGTCGGGAGCGCGGAGCCGCACTTCTCCTTCGCCGGCCTGAAGAGTGCAGTCATGCGCGCGAAGATGGCGATTGACGCGAGCACCTGCACCGATGCCGATATCGCCGCTTCGTTCCAGCAAGCCGCGATCGACTGCCTCCTCGACCGCACCCGCCGTGCCCTCGCTGCGAGCGGGCAGGTGACTGCGCTCGTGGTCGCGGGCGGCGTGGCGGCCAACACCGCGATCCGCTCGGCACTCCAGGCGTTGGCGGATGCGCATGGGTTGCCGTTCGTCGCGCCGCCGCTTGCCTTGTGCACCGATAATGCGGCGATGATCGCATGGGCCGGCGTGGAACGCCTCGGACAGTCGGACCCGCTCGACACGCCGGCGCGGCCACGCTGGCCGCTCGATCCCTCGGCTGAAGCCGTGCGCGGTGCAGGAGTGAAGGCATGACCGGACAAGTCGGCGTCGTTGGTGCAGGCGCCTGGGGCACGGCCCTGGCGCAGGCGCTCGCCAGCGACGGCAGCGAGGTGCTGCTGTGGGCCCGAGAGCCCGATCTGGTCCGCGAGATCAACACCGAGCGGCGCAACAGGCCCTACCTGCCGAGCGCCACATTGGCGCCGACGATCCACGCCACGCAGGACCTGGGAGAGCTCGCCAATCTAGCGGTGCTGCTGATCGTCGTGCCTGCACAGTTCCTCGCCTCGGTCATCGCGCAGCTGCCCGCGGGCACGCGAGACCTGGTGCTCTGCGCCAAGGGCATCGAGGCGGGCAGCGGCCGGCTCATGGCCGAAGTCGCTGCCGACGCCGATTCGAAGGCCCGGCTGGCCGTGCTATCCGGGCCGACTTTCGCGCACGAAGTCGCTGCCGGGCTGCCGACCGCGGTGACGCTCGCGTGCTCTGGCGGACAGGCGCAATGGGACCGGCTGGCGCCGCTGATCGCGCGGCCGGCGCTTCGTCCGTACTACTCGGACGACGTCGTCGGGGCCGAAGTCGGTGGCGCCGTGAAGAACGTGCTCGCCATCGCCTGCGGCGTGGTGGAGGGTATGAACCTCGGGCAGAACGCCCGCGCCGCGGTAATCGCGCGCGGCTATGCCGAAATGCTGCGCTTCGGCCTTGCACGCGGAGCACGGGGCGAGACGCTGGCCGGCTTGTGCGGCCTCGGCGACCTGGTGCTAACGTGCTCCTCCACTTCCAGCCGCAACTTCTCGCTGGGCCTCGCGCTCGGCCAGGGGCTGACCGCGGTCGAAGCACTGACCGGCAAGAGCAGCGTCGCCGAGGGTGCAGCGACCGCGCCGGTGCTCGCCCAACTCGCAGCGCGCGAAGGCGTGGCCATGCCGATCGTCGAGGGTGTCTGCCGGCTGCTCAGCGGTGAAAGTCCGGCGAGTGCCGTCGTCGCCGACATCCTCTCGCGCCCGCTCAAGGCCGAGCTCGAGGCCGATCGGAAGACATCGGGGCCCGCTGCTTGACCGGACCTGCGGCAATCGAAGGGCAAGGACAGGAGGACCTCGCGGCGATCGCCAAGGGTGGCCGCACGAACTTGCTCGGCTTCTTCATGCGCCTGGCCGCGCGCATCCCATTCCTGTTCATCGCCGGTCGCGCTCCTGGATACGGCCCAGCCGCGCTGGGCGTGTTCGCCTCGGCGCTGGTGCTGATCGAATTGACGGCCATGCTGTGCACGCTGGGCGAAAAGCGCGGGCTGGCGCAGCGCCTGTCGGAATCGGACGAGCATCCTGCCAACCTGATCGCAGATGGCTCGCTGGTAGCGCTGGTCGCCTCCTGCGCGGTGGCGCTGGGGTTCTGGCTGTTCCCTGCGCCGCTGTTCCCGGGCGGCAACTACACCTGGATCGATCGGCTGATGGTGCTGGCGATCCCGCCGCTCGCCCTGACCGAGATCTGGCTGGCTGCTCTCGCCTACCGATTCGATGTCGCCGCCACCGTGCGGGCTCGCGCCGTCGTGGAGCCCTGGACGATTTCGATCGTGGCCGGGATCATGGCCCTTGTCGCGCCTCGGAGCGGCCTCGCCGTGGCCTACCTCGCGTCGGTCTACGCCGCTGCGATCGCTGCCTTCGTACCGTTCCTGCGGGCCTATGGCCGCCCGCAGAACTGGCGGCCGTCGCTCAGGAACATGGGCAAGCTCACCTGGCGCAGCCTGCCGATCGCCACGGCCGACGCGATCGAGTGGGGCACGCGCCGGCTCGACATCTTCATCCTGGGCCTGTTCGCGGCGCCAAGTGCCGTCGGCGTCTACTACGTCGCCCAGCAGATCGCCTCGCTGCCTCAGAAGCTCAAGACCAGCTTTGAGCCGATCCTCGGCCCCGTCATCACTCGCAACCTCAAGACGCGCGACTATGCCGCCATCGGGCGCCAGGTGCGCCAGGTCGGCTTCTGGATCCTGGCGGCGCAGCTCGGCATTGCGATGGCCCTTTGCATCCCGGGCGAAGGCGTGATGGGCCTGATCGGGCCGCAGTTCGTCGGCGGTACGGGAGCCCTCGCCTTCCTGCTCGCAGCCGAGGTCGTCGCCGCCACCGCGGTGGTGAGCGAAGCGGCGCTGATCTACGTCGCGCGGATCCGCAATCTGGTGGTCTCGCTGCTGACCGTGGTGCTCCAGGCGCTGGTCACCGTCGGCGGCATCCTGCTGATGCAGGAGCTGGGCTACAACGAGCTGTTCCAGGCCGCCGCGGCGGCGCTGGGCCTGGCATTGGCGCTGGGGTTCGCCTCGCTGGTCAAGTCGCACATCCTCGCCGGCATTCTTGCCGAGTCGATCAACAACTGGCGTTGGGCACTCGTCCTGGCAGTGGTGCCGGCGGGGCTCGTGGGCTGGGCGGCGACGCGCTTCCTGCCCGAGTGGGCCGAGCTCGCTTTCGGCATCCCCGCGATCCTGGCGGTCTACTTCGGCGTCCTGTGGCGGCGCGCCTTCGGGCCCGAAGATCGCGTGCTGTTCCAGAAGTCTTCCGCCCCGGCTTGACTGGCGTGCCAGCCGGGACAAGGAGTGGCCCGGTATGGGGAGCCATATCGCTCCCGACCCAGAAGGATTTGCGATGACCCTGCTGCAGACGATCGAGGCCAACTGGCTGCTCTTCGCGGTGGCGCTGGTGATCGCGGTGATCCTCGCGTTCTGGCTGTTCGGCCGCGCAAGCAAGCCCAAGGTGCGCGAGCGGCGGCCCGACGTCCTCGACGAAGGCGCTGCCCCGGCACAGCGCAACCAGGCGCTGATCGACGCACCGCCTGCCGCCGCGACGATGCCGGCGCCGATCGTGCCCCCTCCCGTCGTGCCCCCTGCCGCGGCCGGCACTTTCGCGGGCATCGGCGAAGTCATCGCCTACGGCGCGCAGGACGAAGCGCGGGCGGCCGAGATCCCCGCGAGCGACGATCCCGTTGCCGAGCAGTCAGCCGTCGTTCCCGCCACGTCCGAACCCGGCGAAGACGACCTGCGCCGGATCAAGGGCCTGGGTCCCAAGCTCGTGGCGACACTGCATGCGTTGGGCGTGACCCGTTACGCCCAGATCGCGGCCTGGACCGATGCCGACCTCGACGAGCTCGACCCCAAGCTGGGCGCCTTCGCCGGGCGGCCACGGCGCGATTCCTGGGTCGAGCAGGCGCAACTGCTCGCAGGGGGCGACACCGGCGCCTACGAGGCGAAGTTCGGCAAGCTCTGACTTGGCCGCGGTAGTCAGCGAGGCCGATCTGAAGGCGAGTGCGGCCGGCCGGCGCATGGGGGCAAAGTCGTCCGAGACGCGCTCGTTCCTGCTGGACAGCGCCGAGACCATCATGCGCGAAGAGGGCTATGCCGCCGTCACCTCGCGCCAGTTGGCCAAGGCGGCACAGATGTCACCGCAGATCGTCTACTACTATTTCCGCACCATGGACGACCTGTTCGAGGCGCTGTTCCTGCGCTTCGCCGAAGTCCTGCACGCCGCCCTGGAAGAGGCGGCCCAGCATGACGAACCGATCCTGGCGATGTGGAAGCTCAGTTCCGATCCGTCGCGCGCCACCATCGTCACCGAGTTCCTGGCGCTGGCCAACCATCGCAAGGGGATCGCGGCGGTAATTGCGCAGTTCGGCGTGCGCTATCAGGCGCGCCAGGCGGAGATCATCGCGGAGACATTGGATCGGCGCGGCATCAAGTTGGCTGGCTGGACGCCGCAACGCTTGGCGACGGTGCTGGAGAACCTGGCGCGCAGCTTCCTGCTCGGCGCGAACTTTGACATGCCGGGCCACCACGACACGCACGCGTTCGTAACCGAGTGGCTGGCGCAGACGCTTTCCGGCAAGCCTGACGCCTGACGCCTGACGCCTGACGCCTACGCGGGCGCGCCGTACTTCTTCGCCAGTGCCAGCAGGTCGGGCATGCGGGGAATGGCTGTCGCCTTCATCATGTAGGCGACTGTCGTGTAGCAGCCGATCGCAAACAGGAAGTCGAGCATCTGGGCATTGTCCCACTCGGCGCTGAGTGCGGCCCAAGTGGCATCGCTGAGCGTTGAGGACTCGATCAGTTCCTCGGTCGCCAGGATCACCGTGCGCTCGAACGGCGTGAAGTAGGGATCGGAGGCGCCGACCTGGATCGGCCCGTACATCTCGGGATCGAGCCCGCACAGGACGCTCGTGTTGAGGTGGCTGGACCACATGGAGGTCGCCTTGGTCAGCCAGGCGAGCCGCATGATCGCGATCTGCCGCTGCTTCACCGGCAAGGTGCTGGTGGTGAGCACGTGGATGTTGAAGGCCGAGAACACGTCGGCGAGCGCAGGATTGTGCGCGAAGGTCAGCAGCACCGGATGCTGGTCGGCGTCCTTGAAGAAGCCGCCGCTCCACTTGTCCAGGAACGCGCGTGCCTCGGGGCCGATCTCGTCCGGGCGGATCGGCGGCATGCGCGCGGGTGGGTCTGGTGGCAGCATTGGTTCTCTCCCCGCCGGTTTCCACGTCGGCGCTGAGCACTCGGTTAGGACCAGCGGGAGAGGCGTGTCAACGCGAGGACCGGATGCGGGTTGATACGATCGGGCCCGGGATCAAGCGAACGACTGCCTTCAGGCCGCGGCTCGCTCCTCCAGCGCCTTGGTCTCCGCACGCTTGGCCTTGGCCTTGATCCGGGCGCGATGCTCATCACCGTAATCGAGCGTGCCGAACATCCAGTCGTAGAGCAGCGTGATCGTGGCGAAGTTGCCGCCGGTGAACTTGGCGTGGTGGTTGTGGTGCATCTCCGCCGCGTGATTCAGGTAGCGGAACGGAAAGCGATCGCTCTCCCACAAGTCATGGTTGTGCAGGTTGACCTGCGAGAACACGATCCAGGTCGCGACCACCGTCACCACGTGGAAGTCGCCCATGAAGCGAGACAGCGCGAAGATCGTCCCGATGTACAAGCTCAGCCCGATCGCGACCTCCAACGGGTGGATGTAGCTGGAGTCCCCGCGGCAGGGATTGTGCTGGCGGTGGTGCACGGCATGCATCCAGGTCAGCGGCCCTTGCCGGCCGTTGGCGTCGTGAAAAGCGAAACGGTGCGTCAGGTAGTAGACGAAGTCGTAGACCATCAAAATCACGACCATGTCGACCAGGACCTGCCACCAGGGCTGCGGCTGCGCGGTCAGACAGAAGGGCATGATCGCTGCAAAGATCACCGCAACGAAGATACCGCCCCACTTGCGGTTCCATTTCTGGTTGGCCGCGTAATTGGGTTTCGCCATCTTGTCGGCGTAGGCCTTGCGGTTGCGCGCATCCTCGGTGCGGAAGACCGGCACCAGCAGCACCAACTTGGCAAGGACGAAGTTCACCGCGAAGATCGACACCAGCGTCACCGCCGACAATCCCCAGTGATAATCGTTCGCCAGCGCGTCCAGCCAAGTCGCCTGCATGATCCCATCCCGTCGCTATCGGACAGACTCGTCCGTTGACCGGCTTATAGCGAGAACAGCATTCTCATGCAATTGTGAGTTTCGGCGGATCGTAGAAGTGGGGCTGATCTAGACTCTGTCCTGTGGGCCGGTGCCGCTTCCGCTTCATGCGGACAGACCCTAGGGCTTGGTCCAACGCGCTATGAAGAAGCCGTCGAGCCCGCCTACCTCGCGCAACATGCCCGGATCAGTGCGCACCCAGCCTTCGCCTCCCGGCGTAAGTCCCTGCGGCAGTTCGTCCGCTGCGATCGGGTTGGGGGTGAGGGCAACGCCCATGGCGCGCGCCTCGCCTTCCTCCGGCTCCAGCGAGCACACGGCGTAAACCAGCGTGCCGCCGCTCGCGAGCCAGCCACTCGCCCGCTGCAGCAGCGCATCCTGCAGCTCGGTCATCTCGACGATCTGGCGCGCGCCGATGCGATGCAGCACATCGGGATGGCGGCGGCAGGTGCCGGTCGCGCTGCATGGCGCATCGAGGAGGATGGCGTCGTAGGCGCCGTCCGGCTCCCAGGTCCGGGCGTCGGCGGTGACCACCTGCGCGCTCAAGCCTGTGCGATCGAGATTGTCGCGCAGCCGCTCTAGCCGCCGTTTGCTGACGTCCAGTGCGGTGACCTGCCAACCGGCCGCAGCAAGCTGCAGCGTCTTGCCGCCGGGAGCCGCGCACAAGTCCAGCACGCGCCGCCCCTCGCCCGGGCCAAGCAGCCGTGCCGGCAGGCTGGCGGCGAGGTCCTGCACCCACCAGGCGCCTTCGCGATAGCCCGGCAGGCTCTCGATCGATGCGCCGCGCGGCAGTCGCACATGGCCCGGCGCAAACGAGGTTCCGCCCAGCCGGTCGGCCCACTCGGCGGTTGCCCCAGGCTCACGCAAGGTCACGTCGAGCGGGGGCGGCACGGCCAGGCCTTGGGCGATGTCGGCGGCCCGCTCACCCCAGCGCTCGGCGACACCGGGCGGCAATGTCGGTACTTCGGGCAGCTCGGCGCCGCCCTTCATCAGCGTCGAGAACACGCCATGCGCCAGCCGCCGCGGCCCACCCATCAGCAGCGGCAATCCGGTGGCGATCACCGCATGGGCGGGCGTCTCCAGCCGCAGCACTTGCGCCAGCATGATCTCCAGCACCGCGCGTGCCTTGGCATCGTCGGGCAGCACCTGGTGCGTAGCGCCGTCGATCAGCGCATCGAGATCGGCGCGCCAGCGCAGGGCTTCCGAGGCGATCGCGCGGGCGAGCGCACGATCGGCATCGCCACGCACGCGCGCCAGCGCCGAGCTGCCCGCCTGCTCCAGGGTCTCGCCCCGGCGCAGCACCGCATCGATCAGGTTGAGCGCGGCGCGGCGCGCCGGAAGGCCGGGTATGTCCATGGCGCGCACCTAGGCGCACCTGGGAGCGATTGCCAAGCGACGCCGGCCGCCCCACATGGAAAAGCATGACCCAGCGAGCCAACCTTCAGCGAGCCACCCAGCGCCCGGGAACCTTCCACAAGCCCGCGCACTGGACCGACACGCCGCCGCCCGAGCCTGAAGCGGCCAAGCCGGAACAGGATCCCGATGGCCTCTCACCCACGCGCTATGGCGACTGGGTGCAGAAGGGCATTGCGATCGATTTCTGAAGAATACGGCTTGGTTCGTAGCGCGACCAGCTCCTCCTCGCCGAGGCGGGGATGCAGGGCTAGATGATCGGGCTTTGATTGCTTAGTCAGACTCGGCCCAAGTCTACGAAGCACTTGTCTCCGCAGCGACGCAGCGGTTGCGGCCACCGCGCTTGGCTGCATAAAGCGGCACGTCGGCAGCGGCGACCCAGTGCTCGGCATCGCAGATTGCGGGGCTGAGCATCGCCACGCCGAAGCTTGCCGTAACCACCAGGTGAACGCCCGGGGCCGGCTCGATCGAGGCGGAGGCGATCGCCTCGCGGAACCGGTCTGCCGCGGCCAAGGCGGCTTCGCTCCCGGTTTCGGGCATCAGCATGGCGAATTCCTCGCCGCCCAGCCGCCCGAGCAAGTCGTTGGGCCGCTTGGCCGCTTCGAGCACGGCCGCGACTTGGCGCAGCACCGTGTCGCCCGCGGGATGGCCATGCGTGTCGTTGATCGACTTGAAATGATCGATGTCGATCATCGCCAGGCTCGCCGGGCGGCCATAGCGGCGGAACCGCTCGATCTCCTGGTTCGCGCTTTCGACGAAGCCGCGGCGGGTCAGCGCCCCGGTCAGCTGGTCGCGCCCGGCGATGCGGCGCAGTTCCAATTCGTCGACGACGATACGCGCGAACTTGTCGAGGATCGCGATCTCGGCCGGCGAGAACTCGCGCGTCTGCGTGTCGATCGCGCAGAGCGAGCCGACGTTGTACCCTTCGGAGGTGCGCAGCGGCACGCCGGCGTAGCTGCGGATGTTGAGCTCGCCGCGCACGAGCGGATTGTCGGTGAAGCGCTCGTCCTGGGTCGCGTCGGGGATCACCATCGGCTCGCGCTGGGCTACAGTATGCGTGCAGAAGGACACGGCGCGGGAGGTTTCCTGGGCACCGATGCCGCTGCGCGCCTTGAACCATTGGCGGTCCGCATCGACCAGCGAAACCGCGGCCATCGGAACACCCAGCACCGTCCGGATCAGCGCGACCACGTTCTCAAATGGCTCTTCGGGCGGAGTGTCCAGCACCTCGAGGCGACGCAGGGCCGCCAATCGGGCGAATTCATCGTTCAACGCAGGATCTCGATACATCCCTTGCTCTCGTGTTTGACGACCACCGTGCCGCAACGCGGACCACAGATAAGTACACAAGTGATAGTTAAGAAATTTTCCCAGACGCCTCGTCTCACCGCGATCCTGGGTCGGATCAGGGCAGGATTTCGATCTGCGCGTCGTCCGGCACGATCCGCCACAAGGTTTCGATCTCGCGGTCGGACACCGCGATGCAGCCATCGGTCCAGTCGCCGGCCACGCGGCCCTGATAACCGTTGGGCTGACCATGAATCATGATCAGGCCGCCGGCGCTGCGCCCTTGTTCGCGCGCCGCTGCGACCTGCTCGCCGTTCGGATAGGAGACGTGGAGCGAGAGATGATAGGCGCTGCGCGGGTTGCGCCAGTCGATGCGGTACCGGCCCTCGGGCGTGCGGCCATCGCCCTCGAACTGCTTGGCCCCTTGCGGCTCGGGGCCGAGCTGGATGCCTGAGATTGTCAGCAGCAGCTGAGAGCCCGACCAAGCCTCCAGCGTGCGCGCCGCCTTGCGCACGCGCAGGAAGTCGGCCCGGTCGCTCTGGAGCGCAATTGGCGGAGCAGGTGCGGGTTGCGGGGACGACGGCACCGAACTGCAGCCGGTCACCATCAGCAGAGCGATGGGAAGACCTGTCCGCATCGCCCTGCCGCCGATCATTGTCAGTCCTGGAAAGGATCGCGCACGAGGATGGTGTCCTCACGCTCGGGGCTCGTGGAGACCAGCGCGACGGGCGTCTCAATCAGTTCCTGCACGCGCTGGATGTACTTGATCGCCTGCGCTGGCAGGTCCGCCCACGAGCGCGCACCGGCGGTGGTGCCGCTCCAGCCTTCCATCTCCTCGTAGATCGGCTCGACGTTGGCTTGGTCGGCGGCGTGGCTGGGGAAGTAGTCCAGCACTTTACCATTCAATCGATAGCCGGTGCAGATGCGCACTTTGTCGAAACCATCGAGCACGTCGACCTTGGTCAGCGCGATTCCGGTCACGCCGGAGATCGCGCAAGACTGGCGCACCAGCACCGCGTCGAACCAGCCGCAGCGGCGCTTGCGGCCGGTGACGGTGCCGAACTCGTGGCCCCGCTCGCCCAAGCGCTGGCCGGTCTCGTCCTCCAGCTCGGTCGGGAACGGGCCCGAGCCGACGCGGGTGGTGTAGGCCTTGACGATGCCGAGCACGAAACCAGTTGCCGAGGGCCCCAGGCCCGAGCCGCTCGCGGCGGTGCCGCTGACCGTGTTGGAACTGGTGACGAACGGGTATGTGCCGTGATCGACATCGAGTAGCACGCCTTGCGCACCTTCGAACAGGATACGCGCGCCGGCCTTGCGGACCTTGTTCAACCGCTTCCACACCGGCTGCGCATACTGGAGCACGAAGGGCGCGATCTCCTTGAGCGCGGCGACCAGCGCGTCCCGGTCCACCGGCGGCTCGCCGAATCCGGCGCGCAAGGCATCGTGATGGGCGCAGAGACGATCGAGTTGCGGCTCCAGCGCATCCAGGTGCGCGAGATCACAGACGCGGATGGCGCGGCGGCCGACCTTGTCCTCATACGCCGGGCCGATGCCGCGGCCGGTGGTGCCGATCTTGCCCGAGGCCGCCGCGGCCTCGCGCAGGCCGTCGAGCACGCCGTGGATCGGCAGGATCAACGGGCAATTGTCGGCGATGGCAAAGTTCTCGGTGGTGATCGAGACGCCCTGGCCTTCGAGTTTCTCGACTTCGGCCTTCAAGGCCCACGGATCGAGCACCACGCCGTTGCCGATGATCGAGAGCGTTCCGGTGACGATGCCCGAGGGCAGCAGGCTCAGCTTGTAGACCTGCTCGCCGACGACGAGCGTGTGCCCGGCATTGTGGCCGCCCTGGAAGCGCACCACGGCATCGGCCCGGCTCGCCAGCCAGTCGACGATCTTGCCCTTGCCCTCATCGCCCCACTGGGCGCCGATCACGGTTACGTTGGCCACAGTTACACTGCCTCCACCTGCCAGGGTGGATCCACGGAACGCCCTTCGACAGGACTCGGCGATCGGGATGGTTCGGTCGGGCAGCGAACCACCCGGATTGCGGGGGCGCTCGTAGGCAAGCGCAGGGGACGCGTCAAGCGGGCATCAAGGCGCCCCTTCACCTTGGCAGACCCACCCCCTCGTAGAACTCGCCGGTCAGATCGCCCGGGCCCGAATAGAGCAGCTCGTGCAAGCGCCACGAGATGCACCAGGGGTCGCCCCCGTCAACATAGTACTCGTAATAGCGGGCGATGGTCGTAGTGGGCGGGCCGAGGGTCCAGGCGTAATGCTCGGTGACGTAAGTCCGCCCGCTGGCGCGCTCCGCTCCGGTCAATTCGAGGTATGGGGTGCGGTAGCCGACCAGCACGCGCTTTACGCCGGCCAGCGTGCGCTCGAACTCGCGCACGATCTCGTCACGCCCCCGCAGCACCGAGCCGTCGACGCGCCACTCGGCATCGGGCGTGAAGCATTGGGCGAACGCGGCGGCGTCCTTGCGCCAGACCGCATCAGTATAGAGCGCATGCAACTGGCGTATGCGTGCCTCGGCAGTGGCGAAGTCGGTCATCGGCGAGTTGGCGTGCCGCGCTGGCCCCTTGGCGGACGTGAGTGGACGCTAGACCCGCATTCGCTAACCGTGGCAACTGACAGTCCGGTCCGATGCTCCACCGTATCGGATCGATCTGGCAGCCGCGCGCCTCAGTTCACGAAGACCGGGCCTTGCGCGAACACATCGCGCGCGAGCCAGGAACTGCCTTGCGCCTCGATCCGAGTGTCGCCCCACCAGTCGGCATCGGACGCCGGCTGCCGCTTGCCGAACAGCACGCCGCCGAGCCGCACTGCGACGGCGCAGACTACCGTCTCGTCTCCGTGCGCACGGGTGAAAGCAACGACATGCTCCGCGCGCTCGCCGGCGACGGCTACAGGCTCGTAGCCACCATCACGCAAGGCGGCATTGCCATTGCGCAACGCGAGCAGCCTGGCGACGAGGCGCAGCTTGCCAGCCTCGCCCTGCCCGTCATCCCCAGCAAGCAGGTCACGGCGGCGGGCGTAGTCGACCGGCCGGCGATTGTCGGGATCGACCATCGAGAAGTCGAATAGCTCGCAACCCTGGTAGGTGTCGGGCACTCCGGGCATCAGGAAGTGCAGCGCCGTCTGCGCCAATGTGTTCGCCAGCGCCGGCGCCGAGAGATCGTCCATGAAGGCGGCCAAGTCCTCGCGGAAGGCGGCGCCGGCTCCCTCCGTCAGCAGCAGAGTGGCGAGCGCATGGCAGCGCGCCTCGTAGTCCTCGTCGGGTGCTTCCCATGAGGAGCGCAGCTTGGCTTCGCGCAGAGCCTTGCGCTGCCAATCATGCACGCGCTCCAGCAAGCTCGCGTCGTTAGGCTGCCAGGATCCGACCAGCGTCTGGAACAGCAGATAGGCGTCCCCGGCGTCGACGAGCGGCCCATGCTCGGCTGCGACGGCAAGCCAACCCCTGACCCGCTGCTCCCATACGTCCGGGACCGCGCTGAGCATCGCCAGCCGGGCACGCGCATCCTCGCCGCGCTTGTGGTCGTGCGTCGCCGTGGCGAGCATCGCATGCGGCGTGCGCGCGGCACGCTCGCGCATCTCGGCGTGGAACTGCGCAAGATCGCAGGCGAAGTGCTCTGGCTCGAAGCCGACGTCGTTGGCCGAGAGGAGCACGCCGTGGCGGTAGAAGGCGGTGTCCTCCACGCCCTTCGCGGCGATCGGCGCGGAGAGTTGCTGGAAGCGCCGCACGGCGTCGGCCGCAGGTTCACCGCCCTTTCCCGCCAGCCAGCCGAGCACTGCGTCCAGCACCGGCACTTCGCCCGGCGGCATGAGCGGCAATGCCGCCTCGCGCGCGGAAGCCCGGATCGGCGCATCGGCATCGGGCGCGCCCAGGCCGGTCGCGTAAGTGCGGTAGACCGGAAAAACCCAGAGCAACCGCTCGATGGCGCGGCGCAGCATGCCACGCGTGATCCAGCTATGGTCGGAGCTGCCCTGCGCCAGAGTGTAGAAGCTCTCCACGCAAGCCGCCAGCTGGCCTTCAAACTGCCACGCCAGCAAGTCCTGCCGCGCGGGCACCGCCTCGTCTTCGAAGGCCGCGCTGCGACCGCCGATCTCCTCCCAGAGCTGACCGAGGGGTGCCTGACCGGCAGGCTCGTGGAGCACCTCGGACACCTGGCGCATGAAATCGTAGCCGCTGGTGCCATCGATCTGCCAGTCGGTGGCGAAAGGCTCGTCGCCGGCGAGAATTTTCTCGACCACGATATAGGCAGGCCGGTCGGACGCGATACCGTCGAAGCGGGCGCGCAGTGTGCGGCAGTAGCCGGCAGGATCGGTGAGGCCATCGACATGGTCCACGCGCACGCCGTCGATCAGCCCGCGCCGGAACAAGTCGAAGTAGAGCGCGTGGGTGCGTTCGAACACGGCCGGATCCTCGATCCGCACGCCGGCCAGTTCGTTGATCGAGAAGAAGCGCCGCCAGTTCAGCTCGTCATTTGCCGCACGCCAGTAGAGCAGCCGGTAGTGCTGGCGATCGAGCACTTGCGCGATCTCCCCGGCTGAGAACACAGCGTTCGGATCGGCTTGGTGAACCGGGTCGTCAGCCCGGATCGGGTAGGTCGCTCCGCCGTAGAGCTGCACGCCCAAGCGGTCGCCATGCCGCACCAGCTGGATCGCGCCATCGGCCAGCGCCTCGTCCAGCGGCGTGCCGAGCACCGGCAGGGCTACGCGCTCGCGCCAGTCGATGTCGAACACCGGCGCATACTCGCTGGTCTGCCCATGCTCCAGCACGTCCAGCCACCAGGCGTTCTCGTCGCCGGCGACGCCCATGTGGTTGGGCACGATGTCGATGATCAGCCCCAGCCCGTGCCGCTTCAGCGCGGCGACCAAGCTGAGCAGGCCCGCTTCGCCGCCCAGTTCCGGGTTGATGCGGGTGGGATCGATCACGTCGTAGCCGTGCGTCGATCCGCTCGCCGCCGCAGTGATCGGTGAGGCATAGAGGTGGCTGACGCCGAGATCGGCGAGGTAGGGCACCACCGCCTCGGCATCGGCGAAGGTGAAATCCTGGTGGAGTTGCAGGCGGTAGGTCGCTGTCGGCTTCATGCCCGCCGCGCCTCGATCAAGGCCGCCAGGCGGCGCGCCGTGGCGGGCTCGGCGAGCAGATCGGCGAGCGGACCGGACAGGCGGCGGCGCCAGTTGGGATGTTCGTCGATGGTGCCGGGCAAGTTGGGCTGCTCCTCCAGGCCGAGCAGGTCTTCCAGCGGGATGATCGCGAGCACGCTGGGCGTGCGGCCCATCTGCACGATGGCCGCTTCCACGACCGGCGCGGGTGTGTCGGCGGAGGGCTGCGGCGTGCCGCTGCCGATCGCGGACCAGAGTGCCGAGCGGTCGGCCATGCGTTGTGTCTCCTCGTTGTGCCAATTGCCGCGTGCGAGGCGGCGGTTCCAGCCGATGTCGCGGCCGGTCCACCATCCCGCGACGGTCGCGGTGTCGTGCGTGCCGGTCATGGCGATGGCCTGCGCCGGAAAGTCCTCTGCAGGGGCGAAACCGTTCCCGTTGCGCTCGAACCAGAGCACGCGCATGCCCAGGATGCCCTTGTCGGTGACCGGCTCCACGAAGCCGGGTGGGCGCGTGCCGAGATCCTCGCCGATGACGACGGCACCCGCGCGGTGGGATTCCAGCGCGATGATGCGCAGCATGTCGGCGAAGGGATAGCTGAGGTACGCGCCCTCGCTCGCGAGTCGGCCCTCCGGCACCACCCACAGGCGGGCGAGACCGAACGCATGGTCGATCCGCACGCCGCCAGCGTGGCGCAGCGCCGCGCGCAAGGTGGCGATCCACGGCGCAAAGCCGCTTTGCCGCAGGTCTTGCGGCGAAAACCCGGTCAGCGCCCAGTTCTGCCCGTCGGGTCCGAGCGGATCGGGCGGAGCGCCGATCGTCAGGCCGGTCAGCATCGTGCCCTGCAAGGCCCAGGCATCGCTACCCGCCGGGTCGATCCCGACAGCAAGATCGGCGATGAGGCCGATCGCCATGCCGCCCGACTTCGCCTCGCCCTGCACCGCCGCCAGCGAGCGTTCGGCGAGCCACTGCGCGAAGAGGTGAAACGCGATTTCTTCTGTCTGCTCGGTAGCAAAGCCAGCGATGCCCGGTGCTTCGGGATGCGCGTAGTCTGCAGGCCACTTGCGCCAGTCCCTCTCGTCCAAGTGGAGCGACAAAGCGTCGAACACGGCCTGCCGGTGAAGAGCAGATCCTTGCCTCTCGGACCAGGCATCTATCTCCTGCCGCTGCTCGGGCGTGAGGTCAGCGAAGGCGCGGCGCAGTTCGCGCTGCCGGCTCGCGAGGCCACTCGGCCAGTCGATCAGTTCCTGCTCCTTCTGGTCCGATAATCCTGCGTCGGCAGTGGAAGTATCGACCAGCATGGCGTTGAGGAACAACCGGCTCGAGGGGGAGTAAGGGTAGAAGCTTGTCCCGCCAGATAGCAGTGCGTGGACCGGGCTGATCGCCACGGCATCCGCGCCGCGCGCCGCAAACAGGCGCACCGCTTCGCGCAAGTCGGCGAAGGTGCCGTAAGGTGCGGGGCGCTCATGCAGCGAGGGGATCTGGATGGCGGTGCCCCAGAGGCGCTTCCTCGCGACGCCCGGCAAGTCGGCGGGGAGCAGGCAACGCGGCGGCGCCACGGCGAGCACCAGTGCGTGCTCGCCGATCTGCAAGCGATGATACCCGGGCTCGGCAATCGGCGGCAGGACGCCGCGCACGATCGGCAGTGACCGGCGCTCGCCCTGTTCCATCGTGAGCTCGGCGGCTTCAGCTGCCGCGAGCGATGCGGGCAGCGCCAGCGGGGCGTCGATATCGACCGAAAGGAACGCGGGCGGCCGGCTCATCTCTTCGCTGAGCGCGGCCACACTGGCGCTTGCCGCGTCGTCGTCATCGGCCTGATAACCCAGCGCAGCGAGCACGGCGGCAAGCGCATCATCGGAGACGACCTGGTCACGCCCGTCGGCATCCTGCCAGGTTCGCGCGACGCCAGCCGCTGCAGCCAGGGCGTGCAGCTGGCTCAAGCGGGAGCGAGCCGGGCGACGAACCGCCCGCCCTCGGCATGGATGATCTCGCCCGGCGCTTCAGGCAGTTCACCCGCTTGGTCGCCCAGATCGATGGTGATGGTCAGCACCGCGCCATCGCCCATGGTCCATGATGCCGTGACTGCCGCCTCGCCGATCGCCTCCGCGCCGATCGCCTTTGCGCCGACAAGGCGCGGAACGATGTGCTGCGTGCGCAAGGCGATGAGATTGCGGTACAGCGCCTCCCACTCGCCCGCATCCGGACCGGGCTGAGGACGCGAGGCGGTAAAGGTGCTCTCCGCATTGGGATCGGGAATTCGGGCGCGTGCGGCCTCGTCGGCGAAGGCTGCGAACTTGGCGAACTCCTTGCGCCGCCCTTCGCGAACGGCATCGGCCAGTTCGTCATGAAAGTCGGTGAAGAACAGGAACGCGGTTTCGGACCCGCTCTCATCGCCCATGAACAGCAGAGGGATCTGCGGGCTGAGCAGCAGCAAGGCGGTGGCTGCGTGCAGCTTGTCGGCGCTGGTCAGCAGCGTCAGCCGCTCGCCCATGGCACGGTTGCCGACCTGGTCGTGGTTCTGCAGGAAGGCGACGAAGCTGCTGGGCGGCAAGTGCCCGCTCAGCGAGCCGCGGTGCTTGCCGTCCTGGTTCGCGGATGCCTCGCCCTGGTAGATGAAGCCGTCCGCCAGGCACCGGGAAAGGCGCTCGGCAGGGCGATCCGCGAAGTCGGTGTAGTAGGCGTCCGTCTCGCCGGTCAGCAAGACGTGCAAGACGTTGTGGAAGTCATCGTTCCACTGCGCGTCGTAGCGGCCGGGGGCGAGCCGGTCGGCTTCGTTGTGCTCGTTCTCCAGCACCAGATGGACGTGCCGGTCCGGCAAGGCCTCACGGATGTCCTGCGCCAGACTGTCCAGGAACGCGGGATTGCCGATCGCGTGCACCGCATCGAAGCGCAGCCCGTCGAAGCGATAGTCGGTCAGCCACATCAGCGCGTTCTCGCGAAAGAACGCGGCGACCGCGGGCTCGTCGACAGCGACGGCTCCGCCCCATGGCGTGTCGACATCCGTGTGGAAGAAGCCGGGCGCATAGGCGCCAAGGTAATTACCGTCAGGGCCGAAGTGGTTGTAGACGACGTCCAGGAACACCATCAGCCCCAGGCCATGCGCGGTGTCGACCAATGCGCGCAACTCGTCTGGCGTGCCATAGCTTTCGGCCGGAGCGAAGGGCAGGACGCCATCGTAGCCCCAGTTGCGGGTGCCGGAAAAGGCGTTGATCGGCATCAGCTCGACCGCGGTGATGCCGAGCGCGGCGATCCGCTCCAACTCCTGCACGACACCGCTGAAGCCGCCAAGAACGCCGACGTGCAGCTCCTGCACAATCGTCTCTTCCCACGGACGCCCGCGCCAATCGGCGTGCTCCCACGCAAACGGCTCGGCATCGACCAAGACGCTCCAGCCGTGCACCCCGCCGCTCTGCGCGCGCGAGGCCGGGTCGGGCACGGCGAGCCCGTCGTCCAGCACGAAGCGATAGCGCGCACCTGGCGCCGCCGGCACTTCGGCCTCGAACACACCATGGTCTCGCGCGGTGAGAACGACCGGCGGCCGCCCCTCGATCTCCAGCTTCGGCGCGGTCTGCGCAGGAGCCCAGAGTTGGAAGTGCCACAAGCCCGGAGCGGCCTTGCGTGGCCCCCACCACTTCGTCACTGCGCGAACTCCGAGACGGAGCGGATCAGCGCCGCGCTGTGCGAGGCGAGCGTGTACTCGCCGCCGATCTCCTTGTCGGCCACATCGGGGCGAGAGCTGTCGACCAGCAGGGTTCGGGCGGCAACGGCGGTCGTGAGCGTGAAGGAGACGGGGTCATCACTGGCGTTGAGCAGCAGGTTGATCGCCTCCACCGAGCCATCCTCCAGGCGTGTCGCTCGGCGCATCGAGAGCGCGCGGCCTTCGGGGTTCTGCCAGTCCTCCGGGGACAGTTGCTGGCCGCGCTCGTCCCACCACTCGACATCGTTGATGCCCTCACCCGGTGAGTCTTGGCCGTAGAGGAACACCTCGCTGCGCAGAACCTCGTACTGCTTGCGCAGGGCGATCAGCCGCGACGTGAAGGCGTTGAGCGCAGCGCCTTCCTCGCTGTCGAGCAGCGACCAGTCCATCCAGCTGATCGCGTTGTCCTGGCAGTAGGCATTGTTGTTGCCCCCCTGGGTGCGTCCGAACTCGTCGCCCGCCACCAGCATCGGCGTGCCCAGCGATGCGAGCAGCGTCGTCAGCATCGAGCGCTGGACCTTGGCCCGGGTTTCCTTGATGCCCTGATCCTCGGTCGGACCTTCGGCGCCCCAGTTGCGTGAGAGATTGTTGTCGTGACCGTCGCGATTGTCCTCGCCGTTCGCCTCGTTGTGGCGCTCTTCGTAGGAGACCAGGTCGGCCAGCGTAAAGCCGTCATGGCTGGTGAGGAAGTTGACGCTCGCCCAGGGCCGCCGCGCTCGCCGGTCGAACAAGTCGCCCGAGCCCGAGAGCCGCGCCGCCAGATCGGCGCGCGTTCCCGCGTCGCCGCGCCAGAAGCGGCGGGTGGTGTCGCGGAACTTGTCGTTCCACTCGGCGAACCCGGGCGGGAAGTTGCCCAGCTGATAACCGCCCATGCCCACGTCCCACGGCTCGGTAATGAGCTTCAGCCGCCCGAGGATCGGATCCTGGCGCAGCACGTGGAAGAAGGCGGCATTGGGATCGAAGCCGTAGTCGGTCCGCCCCAGGGTCAGCCCCAGGTCGAAGCGGAAGCCGTCGATGCCGTACGATGTGGCCCAATGCCGCAGCGAGTCCGCTACCATCTGGATCACACGCGGATGCGTCAGGTTGAAGGTGTTGCCGGTGCCGGTGTCATTCAGGCAATAGCGCTTGTCGTCGGGCAGCAGGCGGTAATAGGTCGCGTTATCGAGCCCGCGCCAGCTGAGCGTCGGGCCCAGCTCCGAGCCCTCGCAGCTATGATTGTAGACGACGTCGAGGATCACCTCGATCCCCGCAGCGTGCAGGCGGCGCACCGCGACACGCAGCTCGTCCTGCGTGGACTCGTCGGCGAAGTAGCTGGGTTCGGGCGTGAAAAAGTTGAGAGTGTTGTAACCCCAATAATTGCGCAGGCCCTTCTCCTGCAGGAAGCGGTCCTGCGTGAAGGCATGGATTGGCAGCAGCTCCAGCGCGGTGACGCCCAGGCGCTTCAAGTGGTCGATGACCTTGGGGTGGGCGAGGCCGGCAAAGGTGCCGCGCTCCTGCGGCGGCGCTTCCTCCAGCAGCTTGGTCAGGCCCTTGGCATGGGCCTCGTAGATCACCGTCTCGGACCAGGGCGTGTTGGGGCGGCGATCTTCCGACCAGTCGAAGAAATCGTGCGTCACTACTGCCTTGGGCATCGCGGGCGCAGAGTCGCGTTTGTCGAAGCCGAGGTCGGCGCGGCGGCTGCGCAAGGGATAGGCGTGCAGCACGTCGTTCCAGCGGATGTTGCCGGCCAGCCGCCGGGCATAGGGATCGAGCAGCAGCTTGTTGGGATTGAAGCGGTGACCCTGTTCCGGCTCGTAAGGACCATAGGCGCGATAGCCGTAGGTCAACCCTGGTCGCGCGTTCGGGAGATAGCCGTGCCACACCTCGTCGGTGCACTCGGGCAAGGCGAAGCGCCCGACCTCGCGCTTGCCCGCGGGATCGAACAGGCACAGCTCGATTTTTTCAGCATGCGCGGAGAAGATGGCGAAGTTGACGCCAAGACCATCAAAGGTGGCGCCGAGCGGGTAGGGTCTGCCGCTCTCGAGGCGATCGGGAAGAAGGCTCAAGTGTGCTCCGTGCATCTTTTTGGCTTGCGGCAGGGGAAATGCCCGCTGACGCAATTGGATGCAGAGATGCGCGCTCAGCTCACAATAAATCGTGCCTCAGCGCGCAAGATCAGGCCTTGAGCACGAACGGGATGCTGACGATCCCGCGTACGGCCACGGCTGCGCCGTTGACCTTCTGCGGCGCCCAGCGCCAGCGCTTCACCGCAACGAGCGCGGCATTGTCGAGCAGCTGGCTGCCACTGCTGACCGCGATCTGGATATCGGAGACGCGCCCGTCTGGCCCGACCAGGAGGCGCAGCTTGACCGTGCCTTGCACCTTCTGCCGGCGCGCATCGATGGGGTAGGCCGGCGGCTTGGCCGAGATCACCTGGCTTGCCAGATCACCGCCGTCGATGGGCGCGCTCGGCGCTGGAGCAGCAGGCGCTGCGGCTGGAGCGGCGGGCGCCGCGATCACGGGTGCGACGGTGGCAGGCGGTTGTGCGGGCGGCGGCAGGTCCAGTGTCACCTGGGTCGGCCCAGGCGAGGGAAGCTGGATCTTCGGCTGCGGCACAAAGGCCTGCTGCGGCTGCCGAACCGGCGCGTCGAGTTTCTGGGCGGGAGGCGGTGGCGGCGGCGTGGTCTCCAGCTCCTTCATCGAGACGACCGTCAGGTGCGCCTGTTCCTTGTGCTGGGCTACGATGTTGAGCGTTGCGAGCGCGGCACCGATGGCAAGCAGGACGCCGGCCGATGCGAGGAAGGCGACGGGCCCGGACCGCCGCGACGGGCGGTACACGCCGCGCTCATACGCGGGCCCGCCCATCGCAGCCTCTCGCACGTCGGCAAGCGAGACCACCTCACCGCGCGTGACCGGCGTCGGTGCAGCCTGTGGTATCATTCGTGCCGATGCAAGCGTCGCCATGAAAGCTCCTTCTCGAACGCAACAACCAAGCTATTGCGAGTCATTCGCATAGGCACTAAGGACCGTTCCGTCCAGAGCTAATGGAGCCTCTGGCCCCCGGTCTCCCACGGGACGGTTCCATCGCTCCATGTTTCATTCCAGTGGAAAGTCGCGCACGTTGGAAGCCGTCGAACTCGCCGAGCCTGCAGCAGCCCCGCGCAGCGCGACGCAGCCCGCCCGCACGCTGGCAGCGCCGCGCAAGAGCCGCAAGGTGCGCACCTTCTGGCTGAAGCAGCTGCACACCTGGCACTGGATCAGCGCGGCGATCTCGCTGGCGGCGATGCTGCTGTTCTCCGTGACCGGACTAACGCTGAACCACGCAGCTTCGATCGCCGCCGAACCGGTGGTCACGCAGAGCAACGGCCGGCTGCCGATGGCCTTGGTAGAAAGCCTGCCCAAGCCGGGCGACAGCCATGCCCCCCTGCCCGACCGCGTTGCCGCGGCCGTGGCCAAAGTGGTGCCACTCGACCCTGCGGGCTTTGCCGCGGACTGGTCGGACGAAGGCGAAGTCTACGTCGCCATGCCCGGCCCCGGCCGCGATGCCTGGGTCAGCATCGACCGCACGACGGGCGCGGTCAGCGCGGAGCGCACCGAGCGAGGTTGGATTTCCTACGTCAACGACCTGCACAAGGGGCGCAACACCGGCTCGGCATGGTTCTGGTTCATCGACGTGTTTGCGGTCGCCTGCCTAGTTTTCACGATCACCGGGCTGGTCCTGCTCCAGCTCCATTCCAAGCATCGCCCGGCGACCTGGCCGCTGGTCGGCCTCAGCCTCGCCATACCCGTCATCGTTGCCGTCTTCTTCATCCATTAACGTAAAGGTTCGCCTCAGATGAACAAGGTCCTGCCCTCCCTTCCCTTGCTGGTCGCAGGTACGGTGGCGATGCCTGCCGCCGCTGCGACCGTCAGCATCACCGTGCCGCGCGTCGACGTCGCCGAATACCACAAGCCCTATGTCGTGGGCTGGCTGGAGCCGGCTGCCGGTGGCGAGGCGAAGACGATATTCGTCTGGTACGACGTCAAGAAGGGCGGACGCGAACCGGGCACCAAGTGGCTTTCCGACCTGCGCAGCTGGTGGCGCAAGGGTGGCCGCTCGCTCAAGCTGCCCGCCGATGGCGTGAGCGGCGCTACGCGATCGCCCGGCACCTACCAGATCCCCATCCCCGGCAACCTGCCCGCCGGTCAGTACGTGCTGAAGGTGGAGGCCGCGCGCGAAACCGGCGGACGCGAGCTCGTCTCGGTGCCGATCACGCTTCCCAAGGGCCGCGGCGCCGCCTCGGGCAAGACCGAGCTGGGCGCCGTCACCGTTCGCTGAAACATCTGCATCTCTTCCTACAAGGATCCATCATGCGCACTCGTCACGCCCTGATCGCCGCCGCTCTTCTGGCCACCGGCCTGTCCTCGCCCGCCTGGGCTCACCGCCAGTGGCTGCTGCCGTCCACCACCACCCTCGCCGGGACCAGCGAGTACGTCACCGTGGACGGAGCGGTCTCCAACGACCTGTTCTACGCCGATCACTTCCCGATCGACCCGGCGCAAGTGAAGGTCTGGGCGCCTGACGGCACCGAGGCCAAGGTCGAGAATGCAGCCACGCTGCGCTACCGCTCCACCTTCGACGTCAAGATCGACAAGCCGGGCACCTGGGTCATCGGCACCGAGCGCAGCGGCCTGATGGGCACTTTCAAGGTCGATGGCGAGACGTGGCGCGTCGGCAGCCGCGGTCGTAACGGCGGCCAGTTCGGCGGAGCAGGCGGTGCGGGCGGACCGGGTGCGCCCCGCCCCGCTGGCGCGCCGCCGCGGGGTGAGCGTCCGGGTGGCATGGCTCCCGGGGGCGTGGGTCCGGGCGGCATGGGCCCTGGTGGTCCGGACGGCGCGCCGATGAAGTTCGTCGCCACCGCGGCCGAGATCCCCGCCGACGCCACCGACATCAAGCTGACCGAGACGATCGCGCGCAACTATGTATACGTCACCGCCGATGCGCCGACCGAGAACGCCTACAAGGTCACCGGCAAGGGCCTGGAGTTCCAGCCGATCACCAAGCCAGGCGCGCTTTCGTCGGATGAGGAGGGCCAGTTCCGCTTTCTGGTCGACGGCAAGCCGGCAGCCGGCATCACCGTCGGCGTCGTGCCCGGCAGCAAGAAGTTCCGTGAATCCGAAGACGCGCAGGAGCTGAAGACCGGTGCTGACGGCGTGCTCCATGTCAAGTGGCCGGTCCCGGGCATGTACTGGCTCAATGCCAACGTGACTGACAACAAGACGAGCGAGCCACGCGCCACCGAGCGGCGGCTGAGCTTCACCACGACGCTGGAAGTCGTCGCGCCCTAAGCCTTGCGCCTCGCCGTCCCGCTCGAACTCGCCCCGGCCGCGCTCGACGGCTGGCGCGCCCATGCGCCGGTCGTCGACCTCGGCGGCGAGACGATGGGCACGACCTGGCACGTGCGGCTCGCGGCGCCTCTTGTCTTCGATCGCGCAGCCTTGCAGGCGGCGATCGAGGAACGGCTCGAGGCGATCCTGGCGCAGATGAGCCACTGGCGCGCGGACTCGCTGCTGGGCCGCTTCAATCGTGCGAGCGGCGGGTCCTGGTTCACGTTGCCGCCCGACTTCGCCACCGTGTACGAGGCCGCGCTCACCGTAGCCGAGCGCAGCGGCAGCGCCTTCGATCCGGCGATCGGCGCGCTCGTGAACCTGTGGGGCTTTGGCCCGGAGCGGGTCGCAGGTGCGCCCCAGGCATCGCAAATAGAGCATGCCCGCACCGTCGTCGGCTCGGCGCTCCTGGCGTACGATCCGGAGACGAAGCGGCTGCGGCAGCACGGTAGCGTTCAGCTGGACTTCTCGGGCATCGCCAAAGGCTTCGCCGTCGATGCCATCGGCGCCACGCTGCGCCAGCAGGGCTGCCGGCACGCACTGGTGGAAGTCGGCGGAGAGCTCCTCGGGCTGGGACTGCGCCCTGACGGCGATCCGTGGTGGGTGGATCTGGAAACACCGGTGCGGGACATTCCTCCCCTGCGGGTGGCGCTGCACCAGATGGCCGTCGCCACCTCGGGCGACTACGTACGCGGACGGCACACGATCGACCCGCGCAGCGGAGCACCGGTCGAACACGCTCTCAGCGTCAGCGTGCTGCACGCCAGCGCCATGTTGGCGGACGCTTGGGCGACTGCCTTGAGCGTGCTCGAAGGCGCCGAGATGCAGGCACTGGCAGCCCGCGAAGCGCTTGCCGTGCGCTCGCTCACCCGCGTGGCGGGTGGCTTGCGCGAGTGGATCAGCCCTGCGCTCGGAGCCATGATCGACGAGGTGGAAGAGCCGCGCAGCGCTTAAGCCTGGCTCCGCTAAGCCGCTCCAGGACCCCGCGCTTCGCTCTGTAAACACAGCATCTTCGACATAGACCCTTGCTACTGAGTTTGACTCGCAATATCGGGCGCTCAGATCAAAAACACGTCATGTCCTCGAAGGGGGAAATCCATGTCATCCAAGCCGTCGCCGTCGGCCGCGCGCCGTACCTTCCTGGCGCTCTCGTGCATCGCCCCCGCTTTTGCCGGCGCCGCCCACGCACAGCAGGCCGAAACGCCCGAGCGCTCGCTCGGCGGCGTGACCGTCACTGACACCGTGATCGAGGAAGGCAGCTACAAGGTCGACAAGCCCAGCTCGCCCAAGTTCACCGCCCCGCTGGTCAACACGCCGCGCTCTGTCACTGTCGTGCCCGCGCAGGTCATCAAGGACACCGCCTCGGCTTCGCTCGTCGAAGCACTGCGCACGGTGCCCGGCGTCACTTTCGGCGCCGGCGAGGGCGGCAACCCGCTGGGCGACCGGCCCTTCATCCGCGGCTTCGACAGCCAGGCGAGCACTTACCTCGATGGCGTGCGCGACATCGGCGCGCAGAGCCGCGAGATCTTCGCGGTCGAGCAGATCGAGGTGGTCAAGGGTTCGGACAGCGCGATGGGTGGCCGCGGCAGCGCCGGCGGCAGCATCAACCTGGTCTCCAAGATGCCCACGGGCGAGCGCTTCGCCGCCGCAAGCGGCGCGATCGGAACCGACGACTACAAGCGCGCGACGCTGGACGTGAACCAGCCGCTGAACGACCTCGTCGGCGTGCGCGTCGCGGCGATGTGGCACGATCAGGACATCGCCGGCCGCGATGCGCTGTTCTCCAAGCGTTGGGGCGTGGCCCCGTCGGTCAAGATCGGCCTCGATGGTCCGACCAGCCTGACGATCGGCTACTATCACCTGCACACGAACGAGCTGCCGGACTCGGGCATCCCGTACCTCTACACCGGCACCAACGCCCCCGCCGGGGTGACCGAGACCTCGCCCGCGCGCCACTTCACGACGATCTCGGGCGTCGAGGTGAACCGCCCGCGTGACGCCTTCTACGGCCTCAAGGACCGCGACTTCCGCAAGACCGACGTCGACAACCTGACTGCGCGCTTCCAGCATGAGTTCGACGGCGGCGTCACCATCCGCAACACCTCGCGCTATGGCCACAGCACGCAGGGCTACGTCTGGACCCAGCCCGACGACCAGCAGGGCAACGTCTACGGCGTGCGCAATGCAGCCGGCGTGATCACCGCGCCAGGCAACCAGGTCTGGCGCCGTGCCAACACGCGCTACAGCTTCGCCGAAGGGCTCATCAACCAGACCGACCTGTTCGGCGAAAAAACGTTCCTGGGCCTCAAGCACAATTTCGCCGCTAGCCTCGAATTCGCTTGGGAGAACGCGGCCAACGGCACCTACGTCTCCGATGCCGCGACGGGCACCGCGATCTCGACTGGATCGACGGTCTCGCCCCGTTGCTCGGCAACGAACATCAACCGGTTCAACTGCACTAGCGTCGACAATCCCAATCCGAACGATCCATGGGTCAGCTATGCCGCCGACGGCTCCGACACCTTGGCCGGGATCGAGCGCAGCCAGCCCAAGACCTGGACGCTGACCCAGATCGAGAGCTACGGCGCCTCGCTGTTCGACACGATCACCATCAGCGACAGCTTGCTGCTCAACCTTGGCGGCCGTTATGACCACTACAAGGTCGAAGTTAGCCCCGGCCTTGCTGCCACTTCGACTAATGTGTCCCGGACCTGGGTATCGCGCACCGACGACTTGTGGAACTACCAGGCCGGCCTGGTCTTCAAGCCGACGCCGGAGACCAGCCTCTACGTCTCGACGTCCAGCTCGGCGACGCCTCCGGGCTCCTTCCTGGCGCAAGGCTCCGAGGGCAACGCCCTTGGTACCTCCGGCAGCACCGTCAACGGCGTGGTTCTGACGCCCCTTACTGCGCAGCAGCTGACCGACCAGCTCAAGATCGAGAAGACGAAGTCGTACGAAGTCGGCGCCAAGGCCAACCTGTTCAACGAGAGCCTGTCACTCAGCCTGGCCGCGTTCCAGACCGACACCAAGAATGCCCGCACGACCGGTCCGAACAACACCGTCGAATTCATCGGCGAGCGCCGCATCCGGGGCATCGAGTTCGGCTTCAACGGCAACATCACGCCCGAGTGGAGCGTCTTTGGCGGCTACACCTACATGGACGCCAAGATTCGCGACGGCGGCTTTACCGCCACCACGGCTGTCGACAGCGTCACCGGAGTGTCGCGTACGCTGCTCGCCCCGTCCGTGAACACCGGCAAGCCGTTCCCCAACACGCCCAAGCACAGCTTCACCGCCTTCACCAACTACAACGTGACCGACAGGTTCACCGTGGGCGGCGGCGCGATTTACATGAGCAAGGTCTACGGCGGCTTCCAGGAAGTGGGCGCACGCACCATCCGCAATGGCGTGGTCGTGATCCCCAGCCAGGTCATCGGCCGCATGGTGCCCAGCTACTGGCGCTTCGATGCGAACGCCTCGTTCAAGCTGAACGATGCGGTCCAGATCCAGGCCAACGTCCAGAACGTCGCCAACAAGCTGTACTACGACAAGGCCTTCACCGCGCACTACGCCAACCAGGCCGCAGGCCGCACCGCGATCCTGACGGTCAACGTCAAGTACTGAGCCACGGCGCTCTCGCAGGACCCGGCAGGCGCTTCATCACAAGCGCTTGCCGGGTCTTCGCTTTTGGCGGCACAAGGGAGGCGACATGGTCATCGAGATCCCCGAGCTGTTCGATCCTGCCGAAGTGCGCGAGGTGCGCGCCGCGCTGGAAGCTGCCGAGTGGTCCGATGGCCGCGCCACTGCCGGGCACCAGGCAGCGCGGGTCAAGGACAACGAGCAGCTCGCGCTGGACCTGCCGCTGGCGCGCGAGCTGGCGGACAGGGTGCTTGCCCGCCTCGCACGTACCCCTCTGTTCATCGCCGCCGCCCTGCCCGCGCGCGTGCTGCCACCCCGCTTCTCGCGCTATGCCGGCAAGGGTCAGTACGGCGCGCACGTAGACAATGCGATCTTTCCCCTGCCCGGCACCGGCGAGCACGTGCGTTCCGACATCTCGGCCACCCTGTTCCTCTCCGACCCCGCGGGTTACGACGGCGGAGAGCTGGTGATCGAGGACATGTTCGGCACCCACAGCGCCAAGCCGGCCGCCGGGCACCTGATCGTCTACCCCGGCAGCAGCCTTCATCGCGTCACGCCGGTGACGCGCGGCGTGCGCTATGCCGCGTTCTTCTGGGTGCAGAGCTTCGTCGCTTCGGCAGAGCAGCGCCGGCTGCTGTTCGACCTCGACGGCGCGATCCAGTCAGTCGCGACCGACCATCCCGAGCACACCTCGATCGATACCCTGACGCAAGTCTACCACAACCTCCTGCGCCAGTGGTCGCAGACGTGACCCTGCCGCCGCACCCCGGCGTGCCGCCCGGCATCGCCACTCTGGCGGACTACGAGACGGCGGCGCAGGCACATCTGGAACCGAAAGTCTGGCGCCACATCCAGGAAGGCGCCGGAACAGAGCGGAGCCTGGCGGAGAACCGCGCGGCCTTCGCGCGCTGGGGCTTCCTGCCGCGTGCGCTGGCCGACTTGCGTGGCGGCGGCACGGGGCTGACGCTGTTCGGCCATCGCCACGCCGCGCCCCTCCTGCTCGCACCAATGGCGTACCAGCGCCTGGCGCACCCAGACGGCGAGCTCGCCGTGGTGCGTGCCGCTGCCGCGCTGGAGACCGGCATGGTGGTGAGCACGCTCGCCAGCATGACGCTGGAGCAGGTCGCCGATGCTGGGAGAGAGGCCGCGGCAGCGCTCGGCAAACCGTCTCCGCCGCTGTGGTTTCAGCTCTACCTACAACCCGATCGGCAGGACTCGCTTGCACTGGTCCGGCGGGCGGAAGCGTCCGGCTACGAAGCGATCGTGCTGACCGTGGATGCCGCGATCAAGCCTGCAGGCATCACGCTTCCCGCCGGCGTTGAGGCCGCGAACCTGATGGGCATGCACCGCATCCGGCACACCGCGGTTCCTGGCGGCGGCATCGTGCTGGGCACGCCGCTGGCAGACACTGCGCCGCGCTGGGAAGACCTGGAATGGCTGCGCAGCGAGACGCGCCTGCCACTGCTCGTGAAGGGCATGCTGCTAGGCGGTGACGCAGCGCAAGCCGTGGGATGCGGCGCCGATGGGCTGATCATTTCCAATCATGGCGGGCGCGTGCTCGATGGCGTGCCCAGCGCGCTCGACATGCTCGGCGCTGTCGCGGATGCGACCGGGGCCCGCGTGCCGCTGCTGATGGACGGCGGCGTGCGCACCGGCTCCGATGTGGTCAAGGCGCTGGCGCTAGGCGCCTCGGCCGTGCTGCTCGGCCGTCCGCAGATGCATGCCCTGGCGGTCGCCGGCATGGCCGGTGTCGCCCACGCCATTCACCTGCTGCGAACCGAGCTGGAGGCGACTATGGCGCAGCTCGGCTGCGGAACGCTGGATGCGATCAGCTCCGAGCGGCTGTGGGCGTTCGACGGCTGACGCACGGAGGATCGGATGCTGGAAGACCTGAACGCTCGACTGAGCCAATACGGGCGCTACCCGCTCCTGGAGGGGCCGACGCCGATCCAGCGCCTGTCGCGCCTGGAGGCCGTGCTGGGCGACGAAGCCGGCGGTGCCCGGCTCTGGGTCAAGCGCGACGACCTGATGGAGGTTGGCGGCGGCGGCAACAAACTGCGCAAGCTAGAGTTCCTGATCGGCGAGGCGCTCGCACAAGGCTGCGACACATTCATCACCACCGGCGGCCTGCAATCAAACCACGCGCGCCAATCCGCCGCTGCAGCGGCGCGGGCCGGCATGGCTTGCGAACTGATGCTGGCCGACGTGGTGCCGCGCCACGACCAAGATTATCGGAACAACGGCAACCTGCTCCTCGACCAAATCTTTGGAGCTCGCGTCCATCGCTTGTCTCCAGGCGCCGCCCCTGTCGCCGCCGCCCAGGCTCGCGCCGACGAGCTTCGTGAGCAAGGCCACAAGGTCTATGTTGTCGGTAATGGAGGATCGTCGCCGCTGGGTGCATTGGGCTACGCAGCGAGCGCGGCCGAGATCATCGCCTGGGAAGCCACATCGCAGGTCCGGTTCGACACAATCGTGGTACCCAACGGCAGTTCGGGCACTCACGCCGGACTGGTCGCAGGACTGGCCGCTGCCGACGATGCGCCAGAGCGTGTGCTTTCATACACGGTGCTGGCGCCCTTGCACACTGCGCTCAGCGACACCCGGCGGCTGGCAAAGGATGCGCTGCACTTGCTCGATCCGGAGCGGCAGATCGCCGATCAAGCGATCATCGTCGACGGCAGTCAGCGGGGCGAGGCCTATGGCATACCCACCGGAGCCATGCTCGCTGCCGTCCGCACGCTCGCGCGGAGCGAAGGCCTGCTGCTCGACCCGGTCTACAGCGGCAAGGCCTTCGCCGGCTTCCTGGAGCGCGCACGTTCGGACGCCTGGGCCAATCGTGACGTGCTGTACGTGATGACGGGCGGCACTCCGGGCCTGTTCGCCTACGCGCAGGCGTTCGTGGGGCAGTAGCGCCTCACGTCAGCCCTCGTCGAGCATCCGCTTGACCTCGGCGAGGTAGTCGATGTGCGCATCGATGTCGTTGCCAAGGCCCTTGTTCATCGATTGAACCGTGCCGTGGGTGCCGCCCGCATCGCACCAAAGCTTGAGGTGGTCGGCCGCCTCCTGCTGGTTGCGCGCGAAGATCGCCAGGAGATCGCGACCGAAGCCGTCCTCCTCGCGGCCAGCCTCGCGCAAGTGGTGGCGCACCCGGCTCCACGCTTCCACCGCCCCTTCCCCGGGTGCGGCGAAGACGAAGCCATCGCCGATGCGAGCCCCGCGCTCGTAGGCCGGTTCCGAGTGCCCGCCGAGCCACAGCGGGATCGCGCGGTGTGGGCGCGGGTTGATACCGGCGCGGTCTATACGGTCGAAGCGGCCCTGGAAGTCGACCACCGGTGTCGTCCACAGCTGGCGCAGCAGGTCCACCTGCTCCTCGATCCGCTTGGCCCGCGTCTTGAAGTCCTGGCCGAGCGCTTCGTACTCGACGTAGTTCCAGCCGATCCCGATTCCCAGGCGCAGCCGCTTGTCGGAGAACAAATCGACGTCTGCCGCCTGCTGCGCGACTAGCGCGGTCTGGCGCTGCGGCAGGACCAGCACGCCCGTCGCGAACTCGAGGTTCGTGGTGATGGCGGCTGCAAAGCTGAACAGCGTGAACGGATCGTGGAAGCTGTCCTTGTCGGTATAAGGTCCCGTCAGCTTGGGTTCGCGCCCTTCGTGCGGGCACTTCACCACGTGGTCGTAGGCCATCATGTGCGCAAAGCCGAGTTCTTCGGCCGCGCTGCAGAACTTGCGGATTGCCTGCGGATCGCCCGCGACTTCGGTGGTGGGGTAAGCAGCGCCGATCTTCATGGGTTCGCTCTCGATCAGGATTTCAGTGCCGCGCGAACGGCATCGAGGTCGGTGTCGTGCTCGACGACTGTCAGGATCCGGAACGAGGAGCGGTCGAACAGCTGCTCCTCGTCAGCGACGATCTCGGGCGGCATCAGCGAACTGGTGAGATAGGCCAGCGTGCCCCGGAACGTTGCCTCGTCGTCGAACCACAGCTCGGTGATCACATCGTAGGGCAGTTCCCCCGGCTCGCCGGTCTCGGGGTGCGGATGCGCGTCCAGGTAGCGCCGCACGTAGCGGCTGAGCATGCCCGACGACCTGGCGGCCAGCGGCGCGTGGTGCGTCTCGTAGTACTCACGGAAAGCTTCGACCGACATGCCCGGCTTGCGCTTCATCGGCAGCAGGATCTTGTACGTCGTCGCGGCCCTGGCGTCGGGCATGGTCTGGCTCCTCTCGCTCGTTATCGCATGGGGCATAGCGCGCATGCAGGGGATAAGCACCACCGCGTACAAAGGACGAGCAGGCACGGGACTGGATCGGACCGGCGGCTCGGGCTAGACAAAGGCCCAAGTCGTCAAGAATTCCTGTGTGTGGAGCACCTTAGAACATGCGTTCAGCCTTCCGTCCGTTTGCCACCGCTTCCGCCGTGATCGCCCTGGCGGTGTCGCTGCCGGCGCTTGCCGCTCCCGCGAGCACGCCGGCGCCCGCACTTGCAGCGCTGCCCGAGACGGTACCGAGCGACCTGCCGCGCACGGCCCGCCCCACGCATTACCGCATCGAAGTCACGCCGGACGCCAAGGCATTGAGCTTCAACGGTAAGGTCGCCGTAGACTTGGTGGTGTTCACGGCAACGGACGCCCTGACGTTGCACGGCAACGGCCTCAAGGTCGCTTCGGCGCAGCTCGTCGCCCAGGATGGCAAGAAAACGGCGCTGACCGCCTCGACCGACGAGAAGGCGCAGCAGCTGCGCTTTAACGCGCCATCGCAGATCAAGCCGGGCACTTATCGCCTCGACATCGCGTACTCCGGCACCATCGGCACGCAGCCTTCGGGCCTCTTCGCGCTCGACTACCCCGACAAGCGCACCGGCAAGGACACGCGCGCGCTGTTCACCCAGTTCGAGGCGCCCGACGCACGCCGCTTCGTGCCCAGCTTCGACGAGCCCAGCTACAAGGCGACCTTCGACCTCTCCGCTGTCGTCCCCGCCGGCCAGATGGCGCTAAGCAACATGCCGGTCTCGCGCGAGGAGAAGCTTGCCGGCAACCTCAAGCGCGTGACCTTCGCCACCACGCCCAAGATGAGCTCGTACCTGCTGTTCTTCGGTGTCGGCGACTTCGAGCGCGCGGCAAAGATGGCGGCTGACGGGGTCGAGGTCGGCATCGTCTCGCCCGCCGGCAGCGGCACGCAGGCCGAGTACGCGCGCGATGGCCTGGCGCAGATCCTGCCGTGGTTCGACGACTACTTCGGCGTCAAGTTCCCCCTGCCCAAGCTCGACAACATCGCCGCACCCGGCAGCTCGCAGTTCTTCGGGGCGATGGAGAACTGGGGCGCGATCATGACCTTCGAGCGCATCCTGCTGCTCGATCCCGCGACCACCAGCCCCGAAGGCATGCAGGACATCTACAGCACCCAGGCGCACGAGACCGCACACCAGTGGTTCGGCGACCTAGTGACGATGGCCTGGTGGGACGACATCTGGCTGAACGAAGGCTTCGCCAGCTGGGCGGCCGACAAGATCACCGACCACTTCCACCCTGAGTGGAACTATCGCCTCAACGCCATCGACGGCCGCGAGGCGGCGATGTCGCTCGACGCGCTGCCGACGACCCACCCGATCGTGCAGACGATCCGCACCGTGTCGGAGATGGAGCAGGCCTTCGACGCGATCACGTACCAGAAGGGCCAGGCGACGATCGCCATGCTCGAGGACTACGCCGGTGCCGATACCTGGCGCGCCGGCATTCGCGCCTACATGGCGAAGCACGCCTACGCCAACACGCAAAGTCAGGACCTGTGGGCGGCAATCGAAGGCGCGGGCGGCAAGGACGTAAACTTGATCGCCGAGGCGTTCACCCGCACCCCGGGCGTGCCACTGCTGCGCGTCAGTTCGATCACGTGTCAGAGCGGCAAGACCCGGCTCAGCCTGGCGCAAGACGCCTTCTCGCTCGATCCCGCCGACCGTGGCGGGCAAAAGCCGACCTGGCCGCTGCCGCTGCTGGTGCGCGTGGGCGATGCGACGCCTGCGAGGCACCTGATGAGCACCAAGACGGACAGCGTCGTGCTACCGGGCTGCGGGCCCGTGCTCGTGAACAGCGGACAGCTGGGTTACTATCGCACGCTCTACGACACCGCCTCGCTGCAGAAGCTGGTCGCGAACTTCGCCAAACTAGCGCCGATCGATCAGTATGGCCTGCTGCGCGACAACCTCTCGCTCTCCATGGCAGGCTACCAGGACATGGCCGCTGGCCTGTCGCTGCTGTCGGCCGTGCCCGCCACCGCCGACGCGACGCTGACGGACAACGTGGTGGGTCAGTGGCAGACGGTCTACGACCTGCTCGACAAGGGCACGGCGCAGCAGCAGCTCGGTGGATTGATCTCGCGCACATGGTCGCCGCGCCTGCAGAAACTCGGCTTCGACCCGGTCGCCGGCGAGCCGCTGACCGACACCAAGCTGCGCGCGCAGCTGATCCGCACCCTGGGCGCAACGGGCGATGCCAAGGTCGTCGCCGAGGCACGGCGCAGGTTGCAGGGCCTCGCCACCAACCCGGCCGCGCTCAACGGTCCGCTCAAGCGCACCTGGCTCGATGTCGCAGCGGCGAATGCCACGGAGTCGGATTGGGAGCTGCTCCGCCAGCAGGCAGCCAAGGCCAGCGGTGTCGTCGATCGGCAGCTATACTACAGCAGCCTGGGTGCCGCGCGCGACGAGGCACTCGCGACCAAGACGCTGGCGCTGGCGATCTCGGGCACGCCCGACGCAACCAGCGGCTCGCAGATGATCACGTCGGTGTCGCGCGAGCATCCCGAACTGGCGTTCGACTTCGTGCGCTCGCATCAGGCCGAGGTGGACAAGCTGGTCGAGCATGCCGGCCGCCCGCGCTTCATCGCCCGCCTGGTGGCCGCGAGCACCGAGCCCGCCATGATGGGCAAGCTGCAGGCCTATGCCGCCAGACTGCCGGCGGACGAGGCCAAGCCGGTGATCCAGGCGCAGACCGGCCTGAAGCAGCGCCTCGCCAATCGGCCGACCCAGCGGGCGCAGCTCGCCGCTTGGTTGAAGACGCAGGGGAAGTAAGAGCGCATCGGCCTTCGACAGGCTCAGGCCAAGCGGTGCGGGAGTAAACCTGAGGGTGAGCAGACAAAGGCAGTCAGCCGCTCACCCGCCACCGCCTATGCCGAGCTTGTCGAAGCATGCCAGCCGAGGGCGCGGCCTTGTCGGTCACCGCCCGGCCTCCTCCCGCAGCCGCTTGTCGAGAAGCGCCTCGTGCTTGTCCGCATAAGCCTTGCATGCCGCGGGATCGCGGAACGGGTTCGGCCTGGCTCCTGCACGCAAGGCCGCAAGCTTGCGGTCGCCGCCCGATTGGTCCGGGTGCGCGCTGAGCAGGATGTCGCATGGCAGCTGGCGAAAGCGCGCGAATGTGCGGCGGAACATCGAGACGCGTTCGGGATGATCGGAGAACCGCCAGCTGTCCGAGGAGATCGGATTGAGGCTGGAGGCGAAGAGCACGGTGGCGCAGGCCTTCCCCTCGCACGCTTGCCACTGCCAGCTCGTGCTACCTTCCGTATGGCCGGGTGTGGCGACGGCGGTCACGGTGACGTTCCCCAGACGGATCCGCTCACCATCGCGAACCGCGCGCACCGTCTTCACCGCCGGGAATGTCGCGAGGTCCGCCGCTTGCGGATCGGCGGCGTCCCGGCCGCCGTTGCGCAGCACCGGCGCGGCCTGAGCGCCCGCCAGAACCGTCGCACCGCTGTCGCGTGCCAGTGCGGCCAGGCCGCCGGCATGATCCCAGTGCGGCTCGGTCGAGAGGATCAGCTTCACGTCGCGGATCGACAGGCCCACCTTGCGCAGGTTGGCTTCGATCTGTGGCACGGCCTGCGGGACGGCGCCATCGATCAGGATCAGCCCTGCATCGGTGCGAATTACCGCCACCGTGAGACCACCGAAACCGACGAGGTAGGTGTTGCCGAATAAGCGCGTCGGCACTTGCGGAGCGAGCCAGCGCTTTGCGTATTCGGGCGAGATCGGCCGCAGCAGGAGATCGTCCGCAGGTGCGGTGGCCGCCAGGCTCATCGCAGCCACACTGATGGCTGTCGCCCATTTCATGATCATGCTCCGGCTCCCAAGACTTTGATGCCGGCACCTTGGCCACGCCTGTCGACCAGCACAAAGCATTCATTCTCGACTGAGCCATCAGCTGATCTTATGGATTGAGAGATGGACCGTGCGCAGATCCCGCTCAATGCCCTGCGCGCGTTCGAAGCTGCCGCGCGGCACCTGTCGTTCACTCGCGCCGGCGCCGAGCTGTGCGTCAGCCAGGGCGCTGTAAGCCAGCAGGTCGCAGCGCTCGAGGCAAGGCTGCGAACAGCGCTGTTCCGTCGCCTTCCGCGTGGCCTGGCGCTCACCGACGAGGGCCGGGCCTTGTTCCCGGTGGTCGCCGATGCGCTCGACCGGGTGGGCGGCCTGCTTGCCCGGATCGAAGCCGGCCAGCCACGTGAGGTGCTGTCGCTCGGCGTCGTGGGCACATTCGCCAGCGGGTGGCTGCTGACGCGGCTTCGGGACTTCGAGCGAGCCTGCCCGCAGGTGGACCTGCGCCTTTCCACCAACAACAACCGCGTCGACATCGCCGGCGAGGGCCTGGACATGGCCATCCGCTTCGGCGGGGGCGCCTGGCACGGAACCCATGCGGAGCCGATCCTCAATGCACCGCTCACCCCACTGTGCACGCCCGAGATCGCGACACGCCTCTCCGATCCCACGCTGCTGGGCCGAGAGCTGCTGCTGCGCTCATACCGAAGCGAGGAGTGGCCGGCATGGTTCAGGGCCGCCAACCTGCCCTGTCCGCCCCTGCGGGGCCCGGTGTTCGACAGCTCGGTGCTGATGGTCGACGCGGCACGCCGTGGCCTCGGGATCGCGCTGGCGCCCGCCGCGATGTTCGCCGCCGACTTGCGAGCGGGGACCCTGGTACATCCGTTCGCCACCACGATAGAGGCCGGGAGCTACTGGCTCACCCGCCTGCAATCGCGGGCGGATACGCAGGCTATGGCGCTTTTCCGCACCTGGCTGCTGAACGCGGCGGCAACAGGCGCCTGACTTGTTTGCAAAGTCTGGCCCGAACCTTGTCGCAACGTTGCGCATCAGACACAGGCACCGCAGCTACGCCTTCTTAAGCCTTTGCACGCTAACGACCTTTTAGGAAGAGCGCGGCGGAGGGCGCCAATCGTCCGACGCTGCGCTGTCCAGCGCGAGACGCGCACAGGCGATCCTGGAAGGGCTGAGTTGGCACAGATGAAGGAGGTTTCTGAGCACGACGGAAAGGCCCCGATGCCGCTCGAGAGCGCGCGGGCGGCCCACCTCCTTCGCGAGTTACAACGTGTCGCCCCGACTATGGCTTTGGCGCAAAATCCGTACGAGCCCTTGCAGCCGCTCGCACCGCAGGACATCATCGACGCACTCAGCCGCGCCCACGTCGGTGTCGTCTGCCGCTCGCTCGACGGGCGTATCCTGGCGGTAAATGATTGTTTTTGCGACCTGATCGGGCGCAAGCGCGATGAACTGGCGGGCATCTCGCTCGAACAGCACTCGCACCCCGACGAAATCGGCCCGTTGCTGGAGCTCTATCGCCACCACGCACGCAACGGCACGCCGTTTCGGATGGAGCGGCGTTACCTGCGGCCCAACGGCACCCAGACCTGGTGTCTGGTCCATGTCAGCTTCCTGTGCGCCAGCGACGGCCGGCCCACGGCGACCGTGGCCGTGGTGCTCGACGATACCGTCCGCCGCAACGCCGAAGCCGAACTGCGCGAGAGCGAAGCGCATTACCGCAATAGCATCGAGCTCGCGCCGCAGATCCGCTGGACCGCCACGCCCGATGGAGCGATCCTGGAGGTGAGCCCGCGCTGGGCCGACGTCACCGGGACCTCGGCCGAAGACGCGCTCGGCCATGGCTGGATGCGCGCGCTGCACGATGACGATGTGGCTCCGACCTGCCGGGATTGGGAAGCGGCACTCACGACCAAGCAGCCGGTGGACGTCTCCTACCGGCTGCACACCGCCGACGGGACCGACCGATGGTTCCGCGCCCGGGCGGCTCCTAGGCTGGACGAGGCCGGCGAGGTCGTGCGCTGGTACGGCACTCTCGAGGATGTCGACGACCGCATGCGCACGGAGGAGGCCCTGCGCGAGAGCGAGGAACGCTTTCGTCTAGCCGCTCAGGCGGCCGGCCTGGGCATCTGGGACTTCGACGCGGTACAGGGGCGGCGCGAGTGGTCAGACGATTTCAAGCGGATGCTGGGCCTACCCATCGACGCGGAGCCGGAAATCACCACGGCGCTGGCCCTGGTGGTGGCGGAGGACCGCCACCTGCTACAGGAACTGGTCGCGGCGGTGCAGGCCAACGACAGCGAGCACCGCTTCGAGGTGCTCCTGCGCATCCGACGTGCCGACGACGGCGAGGAGCGCTGGATGCAGACCAGCGGCTGGCGGATCGAAGCGCCGAACGGCCGGCTCGACCGCGTCCTGGTGACCATCCGTGACGTGACCGAGCAGCGCAATGCCGACGAACGCGTGAGGTGGACCGCCAATCACGATGCCCTGACCAAGCTGCCCAACCGCGCATTCTTCCACGAGCATCTGGAGACCGCAATCGAGCGCGCGCGTCAGCAAGGCACCGCGCTCGCCCTCGTCATCTTCGATATCGACAACTTCAAAGAAGCCAACGACACCATCGGCCACGATGGCGGGGACGCCTTGCTGCGCACCTTCGCGGCACGTCTGAGCGCCTACATCGGCGAGACCGGCTTCGTTGCCCGCTTGGGTGGCTATGAGTTCGCCGCCTTCGTCCCCATCGAAGATGAGGCACTGCTGCACGCGCTGGTGCTCCCGTCGCTTCAGGACAACCCCGATGGTCCCGAGGGCGACGGCCCGGGCATCGCGTGCGAGGCGAGTGCGGGTGCAGCGCTGTTCCCGCGCGATGGCGGCACGACCGACGAACTGCTCAAGGCGGCGGACATCGCGCTCTATGCCGGCAAGGCCGCGCAGCGCGGTACGCTGACGATCTTCCGGCCGCAGTTGCGCGAGCCGGTGCAGCGCCGCGCCTCGATGCTCGCGACGGCGCGCAAGGTCATCGCGGACGAGCGAGTGATGCCGTACTATCAGCCCAAGGTCAGACTGACGGATGGCAGCATCGCCGGGTTCGAGGCCCTGATGCGCTGGCGGCACGATACGTTGGGCGTGCTCGGGCCCGATCACTTGTGGGCCGCGTTCGAGGACCTCAACCTTGCGACCGCGCTCGGTGCGCGCATGCTGGACGGGGTCTGCCGCGACATGGCGCGCTGGCGCGACGAGGGGTTGAACTTCGGGCGAGTGGCGGTGAACCTCTCCCCCGCCGAGTTCCGGCGCGAGGACTTGTTCGACCGCGTCATGGCCTGCCTGCACCGGCACGCCGTGTCCCCGTCGCTGCTCGAGATCGAGGTTACCGAGACCGTGTTCCTGGGCCGAGGCGCGGAATCGGTCAGCGATGTCCTGGAGCGGTTCCACCGTGAAGGCATTTCCCTGGCGCTTGACGATTTCGGCACCGGCTATGCCTCGCTCACCCATCTGCAGGCGTTCCCGGTCGACGTGATCAAGATCGACCGCAGCTTCGTCACCAATCTCGCGCCCGATTCCGCCAACGCCGCGATTGTCGATGCGATCATCGGACTGGCGGACCGGCTCGGCATGGACGTGATCGCCGAAGGCATCGAAGCGGCGGAAGAGGCGCGCTACTTGCGGACGCGCGGCTGCCGCTATGGGCAGGGTTTTCTGTTCGGCCGGGCCATGGAGGCAGATGCCGTGCGCCGCCTCCTGTCACAGCCTCAGCGATTGAGGGGCGAACCCTCGTAGTCCGCAAGCAAGGCTGCGACATCGTCGTAGATCGCAACCGCGCCGGCAGCGTTCAGCGCCGCATCCGGGAACTTGCCCGAGCGCACGGCCACCGCGGCAATCCCGCACTTGGCGGCGGCCTCGATGTCGTAGGGCGTATCCCCTACCACGACGGCCTCCTGCGGCGTGAGCGGCGCCAGCTTGGCGAGGGCCGCGGCGAAGATGTCGGGCGCTGGCTTGGTACGCGCGACCTCGTCGCCGTTGGTCGAAACGTCGATGAGATCGGCGGCATCCATCAGCTTCACATAGTGCTCCAGTTCGGAGGCCGAAGCCGATGAGGCCAGGACCACGGTCTTGCCGTCAGCGTGCACCCGGGCCAGCAAGTCGTGCGCAGCGGCAAAGGGCCTGACCTTGTCCAGGTAGTCGGCCTTGAATATCTCGCCATGGAGGTCACCGGCCCGGTCCTGGGTGGCGGCATCGGCATCGGGCAGCAGCGTGGGGACGAGCATGTCCTTGCCCTTGCCGATCTGCCCGTGAATCGTCTCAGCATCGACCGGCACGCCGACCTGTTCGAAGGCGCGCTGCCAGGCGAGGACGTGCAGGTCGTTGCTGTCCACCAGGGTTCCGTCGATGTCGAAAAGCACGGCGCGGATGGGCATGGTGGGGGAAAACTCCTGTCGCGTGGGTCACCGTGGCAACGCACGGAGGCGCCGGATGGTACCGCGCCGATGCCGTCAGTTTCGCAGCCGGCGGGGAGGAACCTTCGGCGCACACGCATCGTTGTGGGCAGCGGAAGGCCGGATTGCAGGAACGGCCGCACTTCCAGACGCTTGCTTGCCTATCCAACTTGCGAAAAGGATCCCCGCATGGCCGTGTTCAACAAGGACATCATCGCTCTCACCACGAAGAACAAGAACTTCCAGAAGGAAGTCTACTATGACGAGAACTGCCAGATCGTGATGATGAGCATCGAGCCTGGCGACGACATCGGCGAGGAAACGCACGACGCCGACCAGACGACCTTCTTCGTCTCTGGCGAGGGTCAGGCGGTGGTCGACGGCAGCCGATCGAAAGTTACGCCCAACCACATCATCGTCATCCCCAAGGGCGCCAAGCACAACATCATCAACAAGGGCGAGGAACCGCTTAAGCTGTTCACCGTCTATTCGCCCCCGGCCGAGGAGCAGGGCGTGAGCCACAAGACTAAGGAAGAGGCTGAGGCGGCCGAGGAGGAGTGATCTCCCGGCCTGCGAAGGAGCGGCGCTTTTTGCCGTTGCCTCAAAGGCCTAGTGCATGGAACCGAACCTGACGGTAAGGGCGCCACCAATCGGCGGGATGGGGATGCTTTGCGCCCCGTTCCGCCATGGTGACGATTGCCGCATCCCGTATTTTCCGGCAGTCCGTAAAGTTCGAACCGCAAGCGCCGACATGCGCTTGTGGGTTCCTGCAGGGAAGATCCGAGGGCGATGGCTGACCAGACGACGATATCGACAGGCAACGATGGCCTGGACATCATCCTCAAAGGTGGACTCACGCCCAATCGGCTCTACTTGCTCGAAGGTGCGCCCGGCTCGGGCAAGACCACTCTGGCGCTCCAGTTCCTGCGCGAAGGCGTGGCACGCGGAGAGCGCGTGCTCTACATCACGTTATCCGAAACCCGCGAGGAACTCCGCGCCGTCGCGGCCTCGCACGACTGGGATCTCGAAGGCTTCGACGTCTTCGAGTTCAACTCGGCGGACGATGTCTTCGGCGGCGGGCGCGAACAATCGATCATCCATCCCTGGGAAATGGAACTGGGCGAGACCGTAAGGCTGATCCAGGACGAGGTCGAGCGCGTGCGCCCCGCCCGCGTCGTGTTCGACAGCCTCTCGGAGATGCGGCTGCTGGCCCAAGACCCGCTACGGTATCGCCGCCAGGTGCTCGCACTCAAGCAGTTCTTCGCCGGACGTGCTTCCACGGTGCTGCTGGTCGACGATATGACCGGATCGATCGAGGCGCGCGACGCGCATCTGCATAGCCTGTGTCACGGCGTGATCACGCTGGAGCGGCTGACGCTCGACTTCGGCGCGGCGCGGCGGCGCATGCAAGTGCAGAAGCTGCGCGGGATCGACTTTACCGCCGGGTACCACGACTTCGTCATCCGCAAGGGTGGCCTCGATATTTTCCCGCGCCTGATCGCCGCCGATCACCACCAGGACTTCAAGGAAGAGCCGATGTCGAGCGGCATCGGCGAGCTCGATGATCTGCTGAACGGCGGTCCCTTGCGCGGCACCAACGTGCTGGTCACCGGGCCCGCGGGTTCCGGCAAGACAACGATCGCGCTGCAGTATGTCCAATCTGCTTGCGAGCGGGGTGAGCCGGTCTCGATCTTCCAGTTCGACGAGCGCGTCGGCACCTTGATGAGCCGGGCCGCCGCCTTTAACCTCGACATCGCCACGCACCTGGACAGCGGCTGCATGGTCCTGCAGCAGATTGACCCGGCCGAGATCTCGCCTGGCGAATTCGCGACCCGCGTGCGCCGAGAGGTAGAGCTGCGCGGGGCACGCGTGATCGTGATCGACAGCCTCAACGGCTACATGGCCGCCATGCCGCAGGAACAGCAACTGCTGCTGCAGATGCACGAGCTGCTCTCCTATCTCAGCCAGCGCGGCGTGGTGACCTTCCTGATCAACCCGCAGCAAGGGCTGGTCGGCACCATGGCGACCAACCTCAACATTTCCTATATCGCGGACGCCGTGATCCTGCTGCGCTACTTCGAGGCGGGGGGCCGCGTGCGCAAGGCGATCTCGATCATTAAGAACCGGGGCGGCATGCACGAGGATTCGATCCGCGAGTTCCGCATCGATGGCAATGGCCTGCGGATCGGTGCTCCCCTGGTGGAGTTCAGAGGCATTCTGACCGGCACGCCCGAATTCACCGGCGAAGGCTCCCCGCTGATGGAAGACCGGCTGAGTGCCAACTGAGGCATCGAACGAGGGCCGGCGGGTTGTTGTCTGCGCGCCGTTCGGCCGTGATGCGGAGAGCGTTGCCGCGCTGCTGACGCGTGAGGGTTACGAGGCGGCGCCTTGCGCTGATCTCGCCCAAGTGGCGGCGCACATAGACGATGAAGTCGGCGCCGTGCTGGTGACCGAGGAGGCGCTGGGCACGGGGATAGAACTGCTGCGCGACGCCTTGTCCCGGCAGCCGCCGTGGTCGGATTTGCCGTTCGTGCTCCTCAAAGCACAGCGCACCGGCCGGTCGGCGCCGAACACCGCGCTTGAAGGACTGGCCGGGCTGGTCAACAACACCGTCATCCTGGAGCGGCCGCTCGGCATAGCCTCGCTCGTCAGCGCCGTTGCGTCTGCGCTTCATGCCCGGCGCAAGCAGTTCGAGATGCGGGATCGCATCGCCGAGCTCGCCAGTTCGGAAAGCCGCCTGCGTCTTGCAACCGAAGCCGCTAATATCGGAACTTGGGACTACGATCCCATTGGCGACGTGCTGCGTTGGGACTTGCGCTGCAAGGCGCTGTTCGGCCTGCCGCCGGATGCGGAGATCACATTCGAACACAGCTTCATCGCCGGCCTGCACCCTGAAGACCGCGCGCGCACGGTTGACGCGGTCAGCCGCGCACTCGATCCACACGGCAAGGTCGACTACGACATCGAATACCGCACTATAGGGCTGTCCGACGGCGTGGAGCGCTGGGTCGCGGCAAAAGGTGGCGCGGTGTTCGATCAAGAGCGCGCCACGCGTTTCGTCGGCACCATCATGGACATCTCCGAACGCAAGCGCGCCGAGGCAGCGCTTGCTGCCTCCGAAGCCGCGCTGCGAGAAGAAAGCCATGCGCTGGAGATCCTCAACCGTACCGGCAGCAAGGTAGCGGCCGAGCTCGACCTCGACAGCCTTGTACAGGCGGTGGTCGATGCCGGCCGCGAGCTTACGGGCGCGGAGGCTGGTGCTTTCTTCTACAACAAGGTGGATGACGACGGCGAAAGCTACCTGCTGTTCAGCCTGTCGGGGCCGCCACACTCTGCCTTCGAGAACTACCCCATGCCGCGCAACACCGCGGTTTTCGGCCCGACATTCGCGGGTGAGGGCGTGGTGCGCTCCGACGACATCCGGCAGGATCCTCGCTACGGTCAGAACGACACCTACCACGGCATGCCCGCGGGCCACATCCCGGTGGTCAGCTACCTCGCCGTGCCGGTGGCTTCACGCTCGGGCGAAGTGATCGGCGGCTTGTTCTTCGGCCACAGCCAACCGGCTCAGTTCAGCGACCGCTCCGAGCGGCTTGCCGTCGGCCTTGCTGCCCAGGCTGCGATCTCGATCGAGAACGCGCGGCTGATCCAGGCGGCCCAGCGCCTGAACCAGACGCTCGAGCAGAAAGTCGCCGAGCGCACCCACGACCTCGAAGCCGAGATGGCGAGCCGCGCCCGCGCGGAGGCAGCGCTGCGTCAGAGCCAGAAAATGGAGGCCGTGGGTCAGCTGACGGGCGGCATCGCGCACGATTTCAACAACATGCTGACCGGGGTCATCGGCGGCCTCGACATCGTCAAGCGCCGCATCGCCTCTGGCCGGACGCAGGACCTCGATCGCTTCATGGACGCGGCCTCCGCCTCGGCGCACCGCGCGGCAGGGCTGACCGCGCGCCTGCTCGCCTTTTCGCGCCGGCAGTCGCTCGATGCGCGGCCGCTCGACGTCAATGCGCTGACCGCTTCGCTTGACGACCTGCTGCGCCGCACGATCAACGAGAACATCGCACTCAAGATCGTGCCCGGGCGGGACGCGCCGCACGCCATTGCCGATGCCAATCAGCTCGAGAACGCGATCCTGAACCTCGCGATCAACGCGCGCGATGCCATGCCTGATGGCGGCCAGTTGACCGTGGAGGTGCAGAGCGTCGAGCTGGACGAGGCCTATGCCGCCACGGAGCCCGATGTGGCGCCCGGCCGCTATGTCGTGATCGCCGTCTCGGACACCGGCGTTGGTATGCCGGCCGACGTGATCGAGAAAGTTTTCGAGCCGTTCTTCACCACCAAACCGATCGGCCAGGGAACGGGCCTGGGCCTCTCCATGGTTTACGGCTTCGCGCGCCAATCTGGTGGCCAGGTGCGCATCCACAGCCGCCCGGGCGAAGGCACGTCGGTGAAGATCTACCTGCCCGCGTGCGAGGGTGACGCCACTAGCCAGAGCGACAGCCCCGGCGCCGTGCAGGAAGGCCATGGTCAGACCGTGCTGGTGGTCGAGGACGATCCGTCGGTACGCCTGCTGGTACGCGAGGTGCTGGAAGAGCTCGGCTATGCCCCGCTCGAAGCCGGCGACGCCGTCGAAGCGATCCCCATCCTGCGCTCGGCCCAATCGATCGACTTGCTGGTGTCCGATGTCGGGCTGCCTGGCATGAACGGGCGCCAGCTGGCCGAAGTCGCGCGCGAGCATCGGCCCGACCTGCCGATCCTGTTCGTCACCGGCTATGCCGAGAACGCCGCGATCCGTGCCGGCTTCCTGGGCACCAACATGGCCATGATCACCAAGCCCTTCGCCATCGAGGCGCTGGCGGCGAAGATCGGCGAGATGGTGAATTAGGGATCCCTCATCCTCTTCCCGCCGGGATAGGAACGCAGCTCGGACGCTGGCTTAATCCCCGCGATCGTACCACCAGCGCAGCAGGACATGCGCGATCGCGGTCGCGGGCGGGGCGCCGAAGCTGCGGCCCGCATCGCCGCTGGCGATCGCCTGCAACGCATCGCCCACGTCCTCGCGCGAGAACCAGCGCGCGTCTTCCAGTTCGGTGGTGTCGACGGTAATTGCCGGATCGTCGGCTTGCGCGTGGCAGCCGATCATCAGCGAGGACGGGAACGGCCAGGGCTGGCTGGCGACGTAGGTCACGTCGCGCACCCGCACCCCCGCTTCCTCGAACACCTCGCGCGCGACGGCCTCCTCGATCGTCTCGCCCGGTTCGACGAATCCGGCTAGGGCCGAGTAGCGCCCGGCCGGGAAGCGCGGTTGCCGCCCGAGCAGCACCTGGCCCTGATGCTCCACCAGCATGATCGTCACCGGATCGGTGCGCGGGAAGTGCTCGGCCCGGCAGTCCGGATCGGTGCAGTTGCGCTGCCAGCCGCCTTTGGTCAGTGTGGTGGGATGCCCGCTCTGAGCGCAGAAGCGGTGCCGCGCATGCCAGCCGACCAGTGCGCGCGCGGCGCCATAGCTTGCGAGTTCGTCGGCGGGCAGCACCGCCATCGCCTGCCAGCTCCGTGGCCCTGCGATCATCGCCTCGCGCGGGAAATGCGCGGGGACTTGCGCGAAGCACCCGATCCCGCCGTGGTCCGGATCGATACCGAGGAAGACCAGCTCGGCGTCCGCTGCAAGCCGCGCGACGTCGCTCCAGGCTAGGCGGCCATCCTCGGTCAATACCGGGTCGAGGCCTTCCATGTGGAGCAACCGGCCGCCGTCCCTCAACGCTTCCAGCGCGACGGGATCGGAACGGATGTGATCGGCGCGGTCGATCCGCGCCCCGGCGAAGGCGATCGGGGGCAGAGTGCTCATCGTTTCTCCAGGAGAGCCATGACGTCCGCTTTCAGCGCAGTCTGGAACTCGGGCAATAGCTTCATCGAATCGGCAGGCATGAATTGCGCGAAGATCTGCGAGCGCAGGCCGTGCACCATGTCGACCATGCCAACCGTGCCCGCAGCGCCCGCCCAGCCGTAGATGCCCGCCTCAGGCCCCAGGCCGACGCGGCCGCCCGCGCCGAATCCCCCGGCAGGTCCCATGATCGCGGGTCCGGCGACGCCCTTGGGCAGGAGGTTGGACGTGCCCAGCCGCACCGCCTTTTCCGACAGTACGCGCTTGCCGTCGATCTGCCCGAACTGCGCCAGCATCCGCAGGAAGCGGTCGTAGTCACGTGGCGTGCTCACCAGCCCCGCGCCGCCGAAGGGTGCGGCCGGCTTCTCCAGGAACAGCGAGCGATTGCCCTCGTCGATGGCGACGAAGATGCCCTGGATCACACCATAGTTCGTCGCCAGCCGGCCTGCGTCCGCACGTGGCACCTGGAACACGGTGTCCTTCATGCCCGCCGGACCGAAGATCGTGTCCTTCAGATACTGATCGAACGGTTTGCCGCTCAGCAGTTCGATCACGTGGCCCATCAGGTCGAGCCCCATCGAGTAGCTCCAGTGCGTGCCCGGATCGTAGACCAGCGGCACTTGCGCCAGGGCATCGGCGAAGGCCTTGAGCCCGGAGATCGACTTGGCGCGGGTGAAGCCATTGATCGGCAGCTGCGTGACCTGGCCGGGGATCAGGCCCTTCTGCTCCATCAGCCGCACGATCGGGCCGCTCTGGACGATGGCATAGCCAAGGCCCGAGGTATGCGTCAGCAAATGGCGCATGGTGATCGGCCGCGGCGCCGGGTGGAGTGCGGTGATCGAGCCATCGTAGGTGTTCTGGACTTTCATGTCCTTGAACTGCGGCAGCACCTCATGGACCGGCTGATCGAGCGCCATCTTGCCTTGCGCGATCAGGTGCATCGCCGCCATGCCGGTGATCGGCTTGGTCATCGAATAGATGCGGAACAGCGTGTCGGGCGTCATCGGATCGGCGTCCGTGAAACCCTGGCTGCCGAGCGAAACGAACTCGGGCGCCTGTCCCGGCCGGCCGAGCGAGGCGACCAGTCCGGGAAACTTGCCCGGCCCCACCCACCGGGTCAGCAGCGCGCGCACGTTGGCGAGCATGTCCGGGCGAGCCGCCGCCTGCGCCAACCCAGGCAGCAAGCCGCTCAGGCCCGCAGCCGCTCCCAGCTGGAGCAGCGCTCGGCGGTTGAGGGCAGCTTCGAGCACGCGATTTTCGGACTTCAAGCCTCGACTCCGGTTGTGACCAGCGCGAGGCGCGCCGCCTTGGCGAACAGAGTGGGCAAGCCGGCCTCTTCGATGCGCTCGACTGGCCACCACTCGCCTTGTTCAGCGTCGAGAGTGGCCCATTCGTTCCCGCGATAGATCATGAGGTGCAAGTCGAGACTGAAGTGGGTGAAGACATGCGCCACCGTGCCGCCCGCGTCCCAGGCGCCGAACACCGGAGCCTCGCCGCTGCCGTCGCTCTTCGCGCTCCAGCCATCGTCGGGCAGCGCCCGCATGCCGCCGAGCATCCCCTTACCGGCGCGGCGCACCAGCCAAACCGCACCGGCGCGCTCGATCCAGAATGTGCGTCCGGTGCGCTGCGGCCGTGCCTTCTTCGCGGCCTTGACGGGAAAGCGCTCGGGCTCGCCCGTCTTGCGCGCCGTGCACAGCGCCGAAAGCGGGCACAGCAGGCAGCGCGGACTGCGCGGCGTGCAGATGGTGGAGCCCAAGTCCATCATGGCCTGCGCGAAGTCACCGGCGCGCTGCTCCGGGGTGATCGCGTCGGCATGGCGGCGGATCGCGGGTCGAGATCCCGGCAGCGGCTCTGCCATCGCGAACAGGCGCGAGACGACGCGCTCCACGTTGGCGTCGACCACCACCGCCCGGCGACCGAACGCGATCGCCGCTACCGCCGCTGCGGTATAGGCTCCCAGCCCCGGCAGCGCCCGCAGGCCCTCCTCAGTGTCGGGGAACGAGCCGCCTCGCGCCAAGATCTCACGCGCGCAAGCCAGCAGGTTGCGCGCCCGTGCGTAGTAGCCCAGCCCCGCCCACGCGGCCATCACCTCTCCTTCCGGAGCCTCGGCCAGGGCGGTGACCGTCGGCCAGCGGCGGGTAAACTCGGCGAAGTAGCTCTTCACCGCTGCCACAGTGGTCTGCTGCAGCATGACTTCGGACAGCCACACGCGATAGGGATCGGGCGCGGCGCTTCCCGGCTGCGCGCGCCAAGGCAGCGTACGGGCATGCGCATCGTACCAATCCAAGAGAGCAGGGGCGAGCAGCGCGGGCGCGGCGGCACTATGCGAACTGGCGTCCATCGCGCCGCTATGGCATTGGCTGGCCGGCAATGGAACGGGCCGAACGGGTGTCAGATCGCGATACGGGCAAGGATGCCGCGGATAAGCCGGCGAAGACCTCTGCCCGCAGCACGGAGGCGGGTGCCAAGGCCGCCGGCCTGAAGCCCTACGAACGCCCTCGCGGCGGCCAGGCCCGCGCCATCAGCGACCTCATGCCCGAAGTCGGCCGCACGGCGTTCCGCCGCTTCGGCTTCGTCCAGTCGAGCGTCGTCAGCCGCTGGCCCGAGATCGTCGGCGTGCGGCATGCCAAGGTCTGCACGCCCGAATCGATCCGCTTCCCGCCGGGCGAGAAGCACGACGGCATCCTGCAGCTGGTGGTCGTTCCCGCCCACGCACCGCTGATCCAGCACGTGATCCCCGAGATCATCGAGCGGGTGAACCGCTTTTTCGGCTACAATGCCGTGGCCCGCGCCAAGATCCGGCAAGGCGAGGTTAAGCCGCCGCCTGCTTCTGGGCCCAGAAGCGCACCTCCCTCGCTGAAGCCGATCCCGATGGAACTTGGCGAGTCCTTGCGCGATATCGGTGATCCGGAGCTTCGCGCCGTGCTCGAATCACTCGCCCGCAGCATGGGCGCGGCCAAGGACAGGACTGAGGACTAGACGTGATCCATCGTAGCATCCGCCTGATCGCCGCACTCGTGCTGGCCGCCTTTTGCACAACCGTCGCACCGGCCCCGTCGTTGGCGGCACCTGCGTCCGCCAGCCACGGCAACTGGAACGCCGCGGTCGTGCAAGGCACCGACGGCACTTTCACGCTCGGCAACCCCAGGGCAAAGGTGAAACTGACCGAGTATGTCAGCTACACCTGCCCGCACTGCGCGCACTTCCACAAGGAAGCCGAACCGCTGCTGCGCCTGAGCTACGTGCCTCAGGGCAAGGTCGCGGTCACCGTCTCGCAAGTGGTGCGCAATCCGATCGACCTGACGATCGCCATGCTGACTAGTTGCGGCGATCCCAAGACCTTCTTCACGCGGCACAACGGCTTCATGGCCTCGCAGGATCGCTGGCTCGCCAAGTACGACAGCTTCACCGAGGCGCAGACCGCGCGCTGGACCAGCGGCCCCGTTCCCACCCGCCTGCGCGCGATTGCATCGGACTTCGACTTCTACGCAATCATGGCCCGCTGGAGCTACAGCCGCGCGCAGGTCGATCGCTGCCTGGCCGATCCGGCCGTGCTCAAGCGCGTGACCGCCCAGACCGAAGCCTCTTCCGCCAAAGGCGTGGACAGCACGCCCAGCTTCGCGATCGGCGGCGACGTGCTCGTCGGTACCCACGACTGGAAGACGCTGGCGGCGCAGATCGACGCCCGCCTCTGACATCAGCGCAGGCGCAAGCTGTGGAGACATCCGGCCTGAGCCAGCGCTTCCGCTTTGATCCTGCGCCGCTCTGCGCTAGCGCACTCTCTGTTGTGAGAAGGACCTCTTGCATGGCTTCCCGTTTCCGCTCGTTCGCCTTTGCCGCTGCCGCACTCCCGCTGGCGCTCGCCCTTTCGGCCTGTGGCGACAAGAAGACCGACGCTGCGCCGAGCGGTGAATCTGCGGCCAAGGTCGCACCGCCTGCCGGCAAGGCCTGGAGCGATGTCGTCACCAAGACGGAGGAGGGCGGCTACCGCGTCGGCAACCCGAACGCGCCGATCAAGCTGGTCGAATATGGCGCCCTCTCCTGCTCGCACTGCGCCCAGTTCGCCAAGGAAAGCGGCGAGAAGCTGCTGAACGACTACGTTGGCAGTGGTCGCGTCAGCTACGAGCTGCGCTTCTTCATGCTCAACGCCTTTGATGTGCCCGCCACCCTGCTGGCGACATGCGGCGCGAACGAGGCAGTGGTTCCGCTCTCGGAGCAGTTCTGGGCCTGGCAGCCGAACATGTTCACCAACCTGCAGACCGCGGGCGATCCCAAGATCCAGCAGGCTGCTGCGCTCCCACCCGCGCAGCGCATGCAGGCAATCGCGCAGCTTGCCGGCATGAGCGAGTTCTTCGCCTCGCGCGGCATCTCACGCGACCAGGGAGCGGCTTGCCTCGCCGACACCGCCAAGGCCGACGCGCTCGCCAAGCAGACCGAGACCGCGTCGACCAAGTACGAGGTCTCGGGCACGCCGACGTTCTTCATCAACGACGCGCCGGTCGGCACTGCCGACTGGGCGACGCTTGAGCCCAAGCTGCAGGCCGCCGGCGCGCGCTGATGCACCATTCGCCGCCCTGCAGATCCGCCTGATCACGCGATGCACTTCCGGCGGCTGAAGCTCAGCGGTTTCAAGAGCTTCGTCGAGCCTGCCGAACTGCGCATCGAGCCGGGGCTGACGGGCGTCGTCGGCCCCAACGGCTGCGGCAAGTCCAATCTCCTCGAAGCGATCCGCTGGGTCATGGGCGAAAGCTCGGCCAAGTCGCTGCGCGGCGGTGGCATGGAAGACGTGATCTTCGCCGGCACCGCCAGCCGCCCGCCCCGCGCTTTTGCCGAGGTGGTCCTGCAGGCCGGCACGGCAGCGGGCGAGGACCTGGAAGTCGTTCGCCGGATTGAGCGCGGCGCCGGCAGCGCCTATCGCGTCAACGGGCGCGACGTGCGCGCCAAGGACGTGGCGCTGATCTTCGCCGATGCCGCGACCGGCGCCCACTCGCCCGCGCTCGTCAGCCAGGGCCGCATTGCCGCCGTCATCAACGCCAAGCCCGCCGAGCGGCGCGCGATGCTGGAAGAGGCCGCGGGCATCGCCGGGCTCCACGTCCGGCGCAAGGACGCCGAGACCCGCCTGCGCGCCACCGAAGCCAATCTCGCGCGCCTCGACGACCTGATGGCCGGCCTCGACAAGCAAGTAGCGACCCTGCGCCGCCAAGCACGCGCGGCGGAGCGTTACCGTACCCTCTCCGACCAGATCCGCGTCGCCGAGGCCCGCCTTGTCTTCGCCCGCTGGCGCGATGCGGCGGCGGCAGCAGAGGCCGCGCGCAAGGAAGCGCAAGCCGCCGAGGCGGCAGTCGCCGGCATGCAGGATGTCACGCGCCAGGCGCAGGCTGCGCAAGCTGCGGCAGCGCAGGCGCTCGCTGATGCGCGCGAAGCTGTGACCGACCGGCGCGACGATGCCAGTGCGCAAGGTCACCGTCTGGCCACCCAGGCGGGCAAGCTCGAGGCGGCCGAGCAGCGACTTGCCGACCTCGACCGCCAGCGCGCCCGCATGGAACAGGACCGCAGCGATGCCGATCGCCTGACCCGCGATGCCGCCGGTGCACTCACCCGCCTTGAGCACGAGCTCACGGAGGCGTCCGAGCGCCTCCAAACCGCCGGGAGCGAACGTCCGCAACTCGTCGTCGCACTCGACCGTGCCGAAGCCGCATCGCGCGCCGCCGAGCTCGCCCTGGCGCAGGCCACTGCCGAGCAAGCCGGCGTCGAAGCCGAGTGGCGCATCGCCGAAGCCGAGCGGACGCAGGCACACGGTAGGCTCGAACGGCTCGCCAGCGAGAGCACCCGCCACGCGGCGTTGCTCGCCGAGCTCGATCGCGCCGGCGACCCGGAGGACGCGGTTACACGGGCTGCTGCGCGTCGGGACCAAGCGACGGCATCGTTGGCTGCGGCGCGTGTCGCGCTGACAGATCTGACCACTCGCAAAGCCGACCTGCAGACCGCCCGCGACGAGGCCAGCGCCGCACTGGCAGGCGCGCGCGCCGATTTCACCGGCATCGAGCGCGAGCATGCCGCGTTGCTGCGAGACCGGGAGGCGCGGGCGAAAGGTGCCAAGGCTGCCCACGGCCTGCCGGTCGCCATCGATGCGCTGAGCGTTGAGCCGGGCTACGAACGGGCGCTGGCAGCGGTGCTGGGCCGCGATGCTAAGGTTCCGCTCGGCAGTCCCACGGCCTCGGCGGAGGGGCGGTTCTGGACAGGTGCCCCGACACCGCCCCCGCGAGCCGACAGCCTGTCTCATCACGTCACCCGCTGCCCACCCGAACTCACCGCCCGCCTCGCACTGGTCCGCGTGGCCGAGGCGGACGACGGCGCGCCGCTCCCTCCCGGCGAGTGGCTGGTGACTCGCGCCGGAGCGCTGCGCCGCTGGGATGGCTTCGTGGCTCGCGGCGAAGGTGCGGCGGAGGCCGCGCGATTGGAGGCCGAGAACCGCTTTGCCGAACTCGACGCGCAGCTGCCGCCACTGCGCGACCGTGCCGCCGCCGCCGAAGTGGCGCTAGCTGACGCGCAACGGTCACTGTCCGCCCTCCAGCAGGAGCTGGTCGCCGCCGAGCGCACCGTCTCTGCCGCGGTCGAGGCGGAGCGCGCGGCGCTGCGTGCCCTCGACCGGGCCGAGGATGCGCGCAATCGCCAGGCCGCGCGCCGGGCCGAGCTCGAGCGCACCGGCGCCGACCTTGCCGAGCAGACCCGCGCCGCCCAAGCCGATGCGGATGCCGCCGCCGCCCGGCACGCCGCCCTTCCCGACCCTGCCGCCGGCCGCGCTGCCCTCGCCGCCGCTCGCACCGCAAACGACGAGGGGCGGCGCGCCTTGCAGTCCGCCACCGCAGCGCTGGCGTCGCACGACCAGGGCTTGGCGGCGCTGCGGGAGCGGACGGCCACGCAGCGCGCCGACATTCGCGGCTGGCAGGCACGCGCCGGGGACGCCGCCAAGCGCTTGGCCGACACCGCGCTGCGGCTCGAAACCATCGAGGACGAGCGCGCCGGCATCGCTGCCATTCCGCCCGCGCTCGCTGCCGAGATCGAGGCGGGCGAAATAATCCGCCAGCGTCTCGCCGCCGAGCTTGCGCAGGCCGAGGCCGCGCTGGCGCAGGCCACCGAAGCCGCCCGCCTGGCCGACGCCGCGCTCGCCGCCGTGCAGGAGAGCCTGGCCGCCGCCCGAGAGGCCCGCGCCGGGGCGACCGCCCGCGCCGAGAACGAGGATGCGCGCCGGGTCGAGATGAACCGCGTATCGGGCGAGCGCTTCCAGTCCCCGCCGCCGCTGCTGCCCGGCCGCTTCGGGTTCGCCAGCGAGGAAGTCGGCCTCGCCGTCGACGAGTCCGCCGCGATGGACCGCCTCTCCACCGAGCGCGAGCGGATCGGGCCGGTCAACCTCGTCGCCGCTGACGAACTCGTTCAGGCCGAGGCGCAGCTGGGCACCAACGCCACCGAGAAGGCCGAGCTGACCGAGGCCGTGCACCGCCTGCGCGGATCGATCGGCAACCTCAACCGCGAGGGGCGCGAGCGGCTGCGCGCGGCGTTCGAGGCGGTGGACGCGCACTTCCGCCGGCTGTTCACCCGGCTGTTCCAAGGCGGCCAGGCACACCTGGCGCTGGTCGATTCCGACGATCCGCTCGAAGCCGGGCTGGAGATCTTCGCCCAGCCGCCCGGCAAGCGCCTACAGTCGCTCACCCTGGCGTCCGGCGGCGAGCAGGCGCTGACCGCGGTGGCGCTGATCTTCGCGCTGTTCCTCACCAACCCCGCACCGATCTGCGTGCTCGACGAAGTGGACGCCCCGCTCGACGATGCCAACATCGAGCGCTTCTGCGACCTGCTCGACGCGATGGTGACCGAAACCCACACCCGCTACCTGATCGTCACCCACAACGCCGTGACCATGAGCCGCATGCACCGCCTGTTCGGCGTGACCATGGTCGAGCGCGGGGTCAGCCGCCTCGTCAGCGTCGACCTGGGCGGCGCGGAGGAGCTGCTGGCGGCGGAATAGGTCCTGTCCAGTCGGTCCGTTCTGCGGGAAGCGTTACGAAGAGCTTCCAGTGCTGCGCCAATGCTCTGTCTTCACAGGCTGCGACCGTCATGTGGCATCTTCGGAAGACGCTGTTGAGTTGTTCGAAGGAGCAAACGTGATTTTCGCCCAAGGTATCGGACAGCCCACATCCAATTCGCGTTGCGTGCTTCTGTGTAGAATAGCCGCCATACAGCGCGCGGCTTTGAGGACACTTTTGCGAGCATCCCGCGCCTTGACTAGAGCATCGATAAGATCTTCGTGCACCTGCTGTACCTTGTCCGCCGGTAAACCTGATCCACGCAATCCCGCGACGGCATCGGCAAAGGTTCGCAAGGTAGTTTCCGTGGCGCTATCAAGACTGTCGACGGTATCTCGAACGCCCTGAGCAACGACCAAGACCGCGCCTTCAGTCAAATCGTACATACATTTGCCCCTTCTGAGTTCGTATCAAGCCATCGTGACAAACACTTCCGCCTCGATCACCCACTCGCCTGCGACTTCGCGCCACTTGGCGGCGTAAGTGCCGGTAGCGGCGGCATCGCCGTCGGAAGCCAGGGCATCCCAGCTGCCGTGTTCCATGGCGATCGGGGCGAGGGTGGAGACGTCGAAGGTCTCGGGGCTGCGGACGTAGATGTCGCGGGTCGGGGCGGCGAACTCGCGGCGCCAGACTTTCACTTGGGCGAGGCGGCCGGCGATCACGGCGCTGTCGGTGCCGGTGAGCATCACGCAGTCGCGGGCGAGCAAGGGGCCGATGGCGGCCAGGTCGCCTTGTGCGATGGCGCGGTTGAACAGGGCGCGACGGGCGCGGATGGCGAGTTCGGTGGCGGCGGGGTTCATGCTTGCGGTTGTGCGATGGCGCGGCGGCGCGGGCAAGCGCGAGGGCTTTGGCCGGCGCGAGGGTGACGGTGTGGGGAGCGCGAGGGCAGTGGCCCTCGCATCTCTTTGCTTCGCCTTGTGTCGCCTGCCCCTCCACTTCTCGCTACGCGAGCGGTCCCCCTCCCCGAGACGAGCTCGGGGAGGATCTAGGCGGCGTGGTCGCGGAACCAGGCGGTGAGTTCGTCTTCGCTGAGTTCGCCGGCGCCGAGGGACAGAACGGTTCGGATCGGCTCTTGCGGATCGAAGTTGAGCGTCACGCTGTCCCGGGCAGGCACGGATCCATCTCCTGAGCTCGCGTAACACGAACCACCCGGAGATGGATTTCCGCCTTTCGCGGGAATGACGAAGGAGGGCGGAATGACGCGGACCCATCCCTGAGGAGTGCAGTTGGAGAGGGCGGCAAGTGCGCGCCGCCCTCCCCCTTTCCGCCTCAGTCGTGCTCGCGGTTGCCGGCGCCGACGTAGAGTTCGCGGCCGCCTTCCTCGTACTTGGCGCTCATTGCCTTCATGCCGGCTTCGGCTTCTTCTTCGGAGGCGATGAAGGTCTGGACCGGCTGGTTCTGCTTGGCGGCGAAGTCGCGCACTTCCTGGCTGATCTTCATCGAGCAGAACTTGGGGCCGCACATCGAGCAGAAGTGCGCGGACTTGGCGCCTTCGGCCGGCAGCGTCTGGTCGTGGTACTTCTCCGCCGTGTCCGGATCGAGTGACAGGTTGAACTGGTCGCGCCAGCGGAACTCGAAGCGCGCCTTGCTCAGCGCATCGTCGCGGACTTGTGCGGCCGGGTGGCCCTTGGCGAGGTCGGCGGCGTGGGCGGCGAGCTTGTAGGTGACCACGCCGACCTTCACGTCGTCACGGTCGGGCAGGCCGAGGTGCTCCTTGGGCGTGACGTAGCAGAGCATCGCGGTGCCGTACCAGCCGATCTGGGCGGCGCCGATGCCGCTGGTGATGTGGTCGTAGCCGGGCGCGATGTCGGTGGTGAGCGGCCCGAGTGTGTAGAACGGCGCTTCGCCGCACGCCTCGAGCTGCTTTTCCATGTTCTCCTTGATCTTGTGCATCGGCACGTGGCCGGGGCCCTCGATCATGACCTGCACGTCCTGCGCCCAGGCGCGCTTGGTCAGTTCGCCGAGGGTGTAGAGCTCGGCGAACTGGGCCTCGTCGTTGGCGTCGTAGATCGAGCCCGGGCGCAGGCCGTCGCCCAGCGAGTAGGCGACGTCGTAGGCCTTCATGATCTCGGTGATCTCGTCGAAGCGCTCGTAGAGGAAGCTCTCCTTGTGGTGCGCGAGGCACCACTTGGCCATGATCGAGCCGCCGCGGCTGACGATGCCGGTCATCCGCTTGGCGGCGAGGGGCACGTAGGGCAGGCGCACGCCGGCGTGGATGGTAAAGTAGTCGACGCCCTGCTCGGCCTGCTCGATCAGGGTGTCGGCGAAGATCTCCCAGGTGAGGTCTTCCGCCACGCCGCCGACCTTCTCCAGCGCCTGATAGATGGGCACGGTGCCGATCGGCACGGGGCTGTTGCGGATGATCCACTCACGCGTGTCATGGATGTTGCGGCCGGTGCTGAGGTCCATGACGGTGTCGGCGCCCCAGCGGATCGACCAGACCATCTTGTCGACTTCGGATGCGACGTCGGACGCAACGGCGGAGTTGCCGATGTTGGCGTTGATCTTGACCAGGAAGTTGCGGCCGATCGCCATCGGCTCGCATTCGGGGTGGTTGACGTTTGACGGGATGATGGCGCGGCCGCGGGCGACCTCGTCGCGCACGAATTCGGGCGTGACGTAGTCGGGGATGGAGGCGCCGAAGCTTTCGCCGTCGCGCTTGTATTCGGCGAGGCGGGCGCGACCCAGGTTCTCACGCTCGGCGACGTATTCCATCTCAGGCGTGATGATGCCGCGGCGGGCGTAGTGCATCTGGCTGAGGTTCATGCCGGGCTTCGCGCGCAAGGGGCGGCGCAACGCGGTGGGGAACGGGGGCACGCCGCCGGAACGGTCGGGGCCGAGCTGGCCGTTGTCCTCCGGCTTCACCTCGCGCGGGGCGTACTCCTCGACGTCGCCGCGCGCGAGCTGCCAGGGGCGGCGCAAGGGGGCGAGGCCGGAGGCGATGTCGATCCGCGCGTCAGGGTCGGTGTAGGGGCCGCTGGTGTCGTAGACGCGCACGGGCGGCTCGCCGCTGCCGGGCTCCAGGTGGATCTCGCGCATCGCCACGCCGAGCGGGCCGACGTGGATCTTCTTGGAGCCGCGGATCGGGCCGGTGGTGACGCCGATTTCCAGCTTGCTGTTGATGTCGGCCATGCGCGCTCCTCGGATTGGCGGATCGGAGCGGATTGCGGGCGGGCCCGTCCAACTCCCTCCGCCCGTGCTAACGGGTTCAGGTTCGACGGGTCGTGAGGAGCATACCCTCACCTCTCAGCCAGCTGCTGGCTCCCCGGTGGTGCTGCGGATGATAGACTGCGCCGAGCCATGCGTCTAGCGGGCCTTGCGATGACGATGCTCTATCGCCTCGACGCTCCCGCTCGTGATGTGGCGCGTACCTTCGGTGCGGACGAACGCGAGGGTCCGTGGGCGGGCGGACACGTAGCGCCGGGCGGCTTCGCGCCGGTGATCACGGCGGGGCGCGAGTTCATCGCCGGGCCACGGCCCGACGTGAAGGCGCCCCGGCGCATGGTGCCGCGGCTTTGGGGCGTGCCGCCGCCGCCCTCGGCGATGGAGGCCAGGCCAGTGCTCTCGGTCCGCAACGTCGACAGCCCGTTCTGGATCGGCAACTTGCGCAATGCCGAGTTCCGCTGCCTGGTCCCGGCGACGGCGTTTATGGAGTGGGGAAAGGGTACCGACAGGGACGGCAAGCGCGTACGCCACTGGTTCGCCTGCGCCGACCAGCCGGTCTTCGCCCTCGCCGGCGTGTGGAAGGACAGCGAAGTCCCCAGCTTCGCGCTGCTCACTTGCGAGCCGAATGCGGCGCTACGGGCGGTCGGACGGGATGCCATGCCGGTGATCCTGCCGGCGGATCGTGCGGCACAGGACGTGTGGCTGCGTGGCGGATGGGACCGCGCAGAGGGTTTGCTGGTGCCGTACCCGTCTTCACTCATGCTGGAGCGCGAGACGAGCTGAACGGATTACGGCGAGGCACGGCCTCGTTAAATATCAGCCACTTCGGGAACTGTCCCTGCCACCACTCGTAGTTCTGGCAGCTTGCATTGAGGACACGACGATGGCCAGGAGCTCTGCTACCAACGCACCCCGGCTGATCGGGCCCAGGCTCCTCGGACCCAGAGCGCATCCGCTTTATCCGGCGCTGCTGCCGATCCCGATCATCTGCTTCCTCGGCGCGCTGCTGACCGATCTGGCCTACATCGCCAGCGCGCAGATGATGTGGCTGGATTTCTCGTCGTGGCTCCTGCTCGCCGGACTGGTCGGCGGCGGCTTGGCTGGGGCGTTGTTGATCGTCGAGCTGGTTCGGGCGCGTGATCGGCGCGCGCTTTCGGCGCACTTCGTGTTCCTGCTGGCAGCGTGGATCGTCGAAGTCTTCAACTCCTTCATCCATGGTCGTGATGGCTGGACCGCCGTCGTACCGACCGGGTTGTTCCTGTCCATGCTTGCAACCGTGCTCGCACTGATCGCCGGATGGTTCTGGCAATCCGCCACTCGGCGCTCGGCGGAGATCGTGTGATGACGCGCAGCCTGATAGCCACCCTTGCGCTCCTTCCCCTTGCCGCATGCGGAAGCGGCCAGACGATCGACCCGAACAGCCAGTTCGGCGCCAATCCCGTCCTCCCCGCACCACACGAGCAGCTCGTCGCCGATGTCGGCGTGTTCGACACGGTGGGCTGGCAGCGCGGAGAGACACCCAGCGTCCCGGCCGGCTTCCAGATCGCAGCGGTTGCGCAAGGGCTTTCCAACCCGCGCAACGTGCTTCCGCTGCCCAACGGCGACATCCTGATCGTCGAATCGCGCAACGATGGCAGCGAGCCGGTGCAACGGCCCAAGGACCCGATCCGCGACTGGATCATGGCAAAGGCGCACTCACAGACCAAGAGCGGCGAGGGTCCTCCGGCAAGCAACCGGATCACCCTGGTGCGCGATGCGAATGGCGATGGCCGGCCCGAAGCGCGCTCGGTGCTGGTCAACCATCTGAATGCGCCGTTCGGCGTCGCGGTGCTCGATGGCTCTCTGTTCGTCGCGAACACCGATGCGATCATGCGCTACCCGTTCGTGCCCGGCCAAACCCGGATCACCGCGCCCGGAACGAAGCTCGTCGATCTGCCCGCCGGAGCGATCAACCATCACTGGACCAAGAGCCTGACCGCCAGCCCGGACGGCTCACGGCTTTTCGTCAGCGTGGGATCGAACAGCAATGCCATGGAGCGCGGGGTCGACGCCGAGCGAGACCGGGCGGCGATCCTTGAAGTCGATCCGCGCACGGGTCTGATCAAGCCTTACGCGACCGGTTTGCGCAACCCGAATGGACTGACGTTCTACCCCGGATCGAACACCTTGTGGACGGTGGTCAACGAGCGCGACGAGTTGGGGCCAAACCTCGTCCCCGACTACATGACATCGGTGCGGCCGGGCGGGTTCTATGGCTGGCCCTACAGCTATTATGGCCAACACGTCGACCCGCGCGTGCGGCCGCAGCGGCCCGATCTCGTCGCCCGAGCGATCCAGCCCGATTACGCATTGAGTTCGCACGTCGCGGCGCTTGGCCTGACCTTCTACACTGGCGCGAACTTTCCCGCGGCATTTCGAGGTGGTGCATTCGTCGGCGAGCATGGAAGTTGGAACCGCACCGACCCGCACGGCTACAAAGTGGCGTTCATAGCCTTTCGCGGCGGCCGCCCGACCGGCATTCCGCAGGACTTCGTCACCGGTTTCCTCAAGGACGGCAAGGCGCGCGGGCGGCCTGTCGGGGTGGCGGTCGATCGTACCGGTGCGCTGCTCGTCGCCGATGACGTCGGGAATACCGTGTGGCGGGTGAGCTATGCGAACAACCGGGTGGGCGCCCCCAGCGTCCCGCCAGCGTCGGCGCGGTAGGCGGCTTGCCATAGCTCGATGCGGCGTTCCGCAGCTGGAGTGTTGGCTTGCGCATTGCGGCTGGTAGCGGAGCGGTCCGAAGGCCGACTACGTCCCGGCATCTCGCATCTCGTCTTGCGGGCGGCCCTCTCGCGTCACATCTGCCTTTGGTGACGACCGATCCCCTCGACACCCTGCTCGCCGAAATCCGCGCCTGCCGTGCCTGCTCCGGCGTGCTCGCACATGAGCCGCGGCCGTTCGTGGCGGGGTCCTCCACCGCGCGATTGCTGATCATCGGGCAGGCACCGGGAAGCAAGGTGCATGCGAGCGGGATCGGCTGGAACGACGACAGCGGCGACCGCCTGCGCGACTGGCTGGGGATCGACAAGGCCGTGTTCTATGACACGTCGCGCGTGGCGCAGATGCCGAGCGGGTTCTGCTATCCGGGTAAGGGTGACGGCGGCGACTTGCCGCCACGGCCCGAGTGCGCGCCTCGGTGGCATGGGCGCATGCTGGCCGGGTTGCCGCAGGTTCGGCTGACCTTGCTGGTCGGGATGCATGCGCAGAAACGCTATCTGCCCAAGGGGTTCGCGCCCAACATGACCGAGGCGGTCCGGCGCTGGCGCGAGGCGCCGGCAGGGTTGTTTCCGCTGCCGCATCCCGCCTGGCGCAGCCGGATGTGGATGGCGAGGAACCCGTGGTTCGAGGCGGAGGTGCTGCCGGAGTTGCGGGCGCGGGTGGCTGAGGTGATTTTTGGATGAGATGGGCTAGCTTATGCCCGTGCCGTTCCACCCCGACTTTGTCGGCGGTGGAGGGCTTTCTCTCGCCTCAGCTCAGAACGTGTAGGCTAGGCCCAGACCACCGATCCACTGGTCCGCATCGCCACGGATGCGCGTGTAGGGCGTGTCCTTGCCGTCGTTCAGCATCTTGGAATACGAGCCGAGCGCGAAGACCGCGAGGCCGCCGTTGAGCAAGTCGCCGTCGAGGTCGTAGGCGCCGAGCACGCCGAAGCTGACGCTGTCCCAGCCCTTCTTGGCGCCGTAGATCGGCAACCCGCTGGCCGCGCTCTGGCCCGGGTTGACCGAGTAGTAGTAGCGGTTGAACTTGCCGTCGCCGTGGTGCGCGCTGGCGTTCAGCGTCACCAGCGAGCCCTTGCTGAGCGGCGTGGTGTAGGTCAGGTTCGGCGTCCAGACCATGCCCTTGTAGGCGCCGGCAACGTCCCAGCGTGCGTCGACCGACAGGGTGAGCGAATCGTAGGGGTTGGTCAGCTTGTAGGCGGTGACGCCGGCTGTGACGCCCAGCTCCACGGCATCGTCGAGCTTGCCGGCGCGCTTCACCACGTTGTCCTTGATGCCGCGCGCGCGGTTGCCGGAATACGTGGCGACCGGGCCAAGCGAGAAGCCGAAGCCGCTGTCGCGGTTGTCGGGGATGAAGTCGAGCGCGACACCGCCAGCGCGCGGGTTGATGTCGATCCCCTTGAACGTGCCCTGGATCACCGGGATCGGCGAGACGCTGTAATCGTCCGAGCCGCGGTAGCTGGGCATATAGACGCCGCCGACGCCGATGGTGATACGGTCGGCATCGAGCGCCGACGGATCGGTCGCGTCCTGCGCGAAGGCAGGTGCGGAGGCGAGCGCGGCGGTGAGGCCGCCGAGGAGAGCGAGCTTACGCATTGGTGAGGAACCCCTGTGTTTTGCCCGCTGAACGCGCAGGACGTGTCTGCGTTGCACTGCGGCATGCCTCAGCTAAGTAAAAGCTGCTCAAGTGTGTCCTTCGGGCAACGTTTCGTTCCCGGCACCCAGCTTGCGCTGCATCATGAACACGTCGGTCCACTGCCCATGCTTCCACCCGGCGCCGGTGAGCGTGCCGCAGGGCAGGTAGCCGGCGCGCGCGTGGAGCACGACGGACGCCGGCTCCGTCCCCGCAATCAGCGCGAAGGCCTGGCGATAGCCGCGGTCCTCGCAAGCGGCGAGGAGCGCGTTGATCAGCATGGTGCCGATGCCGCGGCCCAGCGCATCGTTGCGCACGAAGATGTGCGTCTCGCAGCTATAGAGGTAACCCGCGCGCGGGCCGAACCGCTCGGCATAAGCAAAACCGAGCACGCGATCTTCGGCATCGCGCACGACCAGCCAGGGATAACCCCCGCCCAGGATCTTGGCGATGCGCCCGGCCATGACTTGTGCATCCGGCGGCTCGGTTTCGAAGCTGGCGGCGCTTTCGAGAACATAGTGCGCGTAGATCTCGGCGATGGCCGCGGCATCCCCCTCGCACGCATCGCAAATGGTCAGCTCATCGGTCATCGAAGTGAAACATGCCCCAAAGCTCTTCCCGCGCCAAGTTGCGGTCGAGCATCCCCGTCCCTAAACGTGCCAGTGATGAGCGCGCCGTCAACCGATATTGCGATCCTGGGCGGCGGCCTGGCCGGTGGGCTGATCGCCCTGGCGCTCGCCACACGTCGGCCAGAGCTGCGGGTGACCGTGTTCGAGGCAGGCGAGCGGTGCGGCGGCGACCACGTGTGGTCCTACTTCGCCAGCGACGTGGGCGACGGCGCGGACCTGCTCGAACCGCTCGTCGCAGCGCGCTGGGACGGATACCTGGTGCGCTTCCCCAAGCGCCAGCGATCCCTGCGCACGCCCTATCGCAGCGTGACCAGCGAACGGCTTGACCTGGTGCTGCGCGCGACCCTGCCCGAGGGAGCGCTGCTGACCGGCGCCACTGTCACGCAAGTCGCCGCCGACCGGGTCACCTTGGCCGACGGGCGCAGCTTCACGACCGGCGCCGTGATCGACGCGCGCGGCGCGGCCGGGCTGGCGCACATGGTGGGTGGTTGGCAGAAGTTCGCCGGGCAGATGCTGCGGTTGAAGGTCCCGCACGGCCTGACGCACCCGATCGTGATGGACGCAAGCGTCGCGCAAGCTGACGGCTATCGCTTCGTCTATGCCCTGCCCTTCACGTCGGATGCGGTCTTCGTCGAGGACACGTACTATTCGGATAGCCCGTCGCTCGACCTGCCGGTGCTGCGCCAGCGCATCGCCGCCTACGCCGCCGCGCAGGACTGGCGAGTGGAGGCGATCGAGTACGAGGAGACGGGCGTGCTGCCGGTTGTGGCCGATGGCGACTTCGACGCGTTCTGGAGCGCAGGCGAGCAGCCGGGCATCGCCCGTGCCGGTGCCCGCGCCGGGCTGCTTCACCCTCTGACCAGCTACTCGCTGCCGATCGCACTGCGCCTTGCCGTGCACCTTTGCACTCTCGACAAGCTCTCGGGCGAGGCCGTAGAGAGGGCCTGTCATGCATGGGCACGCGAGCACTGGCGCCAGGGGCGCTTCTACCGGATGCTGACTGCGATGCTGTTCGGCGCCGCGGTGCCGGATCAGCGCTACAAGGTTCTGGAGCGGTTCTACGGCCTTCCCGAGCCGCTGATCGAGCGCTTCTACGCCGGACGATCGAGCTCAGCCGACATGCTGCGCATCCTTGCAGGCAAGCCGCCGGTGCCGATCGGCGCAGCGGTAGCCAGCTTGCGAGGGAAGGGGCGACCGCTTGCCCCGCTAGGAGACTCACGATGAAGCGCGCCTGTGTCATCGGCTCCGGGTTCGGCGGGCTCGCGCTCGCCATTCGCCTGCAGTCCGCCGGGATCGCCACCACCTTGCTGGAGGCGCGCGACAAGGTTGGCGGCCGCGGCTACGTGTGGGAGCGCGAAGGCTTCACCTTCGATGCGGGGCCGACCGTGGTCACCGATCCGGACTGCCTGAAGGAGCTGTGGGCGCTGTCCGGCCACGACATGGCCGACGACGTCACGCTGATGCCGGTCATGCCGTTCTACCGCCTCAACTGGCCCGACGGCACCACCTTCGACTATTCCAACGACGACGCCTCGATGCGGCGCGAGTTCGCCCGCGTCGCGCCCGACGACATTGCCGGGTACGAGGACTTCCTCGCCTACTCGGCCGGGGTCTACCAGGAAGGCTACGTCAAGCTGGGGCACACGCCGTTCCTGGACTTCTCCAGTATGATCAAGGCCGCGCCGGCGCTGGCCCGCTATCAGGCGTGGCGCTCGGTCTATTCAATGGTCTCGCACTTCATCAAGAGCGAGCACTTGCGCCAGGCGCTCTCGTTCCACACGCTGCTGGTGGGCGGCAATCCGATGACCACCAGCGCGATCTACGCCCTGATCCACAAGCTGGAAAAGGACGGCGGCGTGTGGTGGACCAAGGGCGGCACCAACCAGCTGGCGCAAGGCATGGCCCGGCTTTTCGAGCGGCTTGGCGGCACCGTGCGCCTCTCCGACAAGGTGGTGCAGATCCACACCGTCGGCGACCGCGCGACCGAAGTCGAGACGCAGAGCGGCTGGCGCGAACGGTTCGATGCGGTTGCCTCCAACGGGGATATCGTCCACACCTATCGCGATCTGCTGAGCGACAACTGGCGCGGTGTCGACATGGCCAAGAAGCTGGCGAAGAAGCGCTTCTCGCCCAGCCTCTTCGTGGTGCATTTCGGGGTGGAGGGTACCTGGCCGGGCATCCCGCACCACATGATCCTGTTCGGCCCGCGCTACAAAGGCCTGCTCGACGACATCTACGCGCACGGCGTGCTGCCGCAGGATTTCTCGATCTACCTGCACCACCCGACGGTGACCGATCCCGGCATGGCGCCGCCCGGCAAGAGCACGTTCTACGCGCTGGTGCCGGTGGCGCACATGGGCAAGCTGCCGGTCAACTGGGACGAAGTCGGCCCGGTGCTGGCCGAGCGGATCATCGACGAGGTCGGCCGTCGCCTGATCCCCGACATCCGCGACCGCATCGTCACGCAGTTCCACTACGCCCCGCCGGACTTCGCGACCGACCTGCAGGCGCACCTGGGCAGCGCGTTCAGCCTCGAGCCGATCCTGACGCAAAGCGCCTGGTTCCGCGGCCACAACCGCGACGACAAGCTGAAGAACGTCTACCTCGCCGGCGCCGGCACACACCCGGGCGCAGGCATTCCCGGCGTCGTCGGCAGCGCCAAGGCGACGGCCAAGCTGATGTTGGAGGATCTACAGTGAAACGCCTTGCCGTCTATTGCGGCTCCGCCACGCCCGCCGACCCGCGCTACGTCCAGTTGGCCAGCGACGTCGGCACTGCCTTGGCCAAGCAAGGCATCGGCGTCGTCTACGGCGGCGGCAAGCTGGGGTTGATGGGCGCGGTTGCCGGCTCCGCGATGCTGGCAGGCGGCGAAGTGATCGGCGTCATTCCGCAGGCTCTGGTGCGCGGCGAAGTAGCCAACTACGATTGCGAACTCACCATCGTCGCCGACATGCACGAGCGCAAGGCCGCCTTCACACGCCTGTCCGACGGCTTCCTGGTGCTGCCCGGCGGCGTCGGCACCATGGACGAGCTGTGGGAAGCGGTCAGCTGGGCGCAGCTGGGCTATCACCACAAGCCCGTGGGCGTGCTCAACGCCTTCGGCTTCTACGACGGGCTGCTCGCCTTCAACCGGCACATGGCCGAAGTCGGCTTCGTCCGTCCAGCACACCAGGGCATCCTCCTGGCCGACACCGAACTCAATCCGCTGCTCGAACGCATGCGCGACCACCAGCCGCCGCAGACGATCACGACGATGGACCCTGCCACCTTGTGACCGGACCATCGCGCGAGGACCTGGTCGAGGCCGCGCGCCAGTCGATCCGCAAGGGCTCGGCCAGTTTCCGCGCCGCCAGCCGCCTGTTCGACAGGACCACGCGCGAGCGGGTGTGGATGCTCTACGCCTGGTGCCGCGCGTGCGACGACCTGGCCGACGACCAGGACCACGGAGGTGCCCTGGGCCCGCAGCTCAACCCCGAAGCGCGGCTCGCCACCATCCGCACCCTGACCGAACTCGCGTTCGCCGGCGAGCAGACGGGCAACCCCGCGTTCGACGCGCTCGGCCAGCTTGCGCGCGAAGTGCCGCTGACCCGCGCCATGGCCGACGACGTGATCGCCGGCTTCGCACTCGACGCCGCCGACTGGCGCCCGCGGTCGGAGACCGACATGCTGCGCTACTGCTACCATGTCGCCGGCGCGGTGGGTGTGATGATGGCCTGCGTCATGGGCGTGCCCGAAGGCGACGAGGACACGCTGGACCGTGCCTGCGACCTCGGCCTGGCGTTCCAGCTCAACAACATCGTGCGCGACGTGCTGGAGGACGACGCCGCCGACCGCCGCTACCTGCCGGTCGAATGGACGGTCGAGGAAGACGTGCCGATGGGCGAGCTGACCAAGCCGCACTATCGCGCCCAGCTGGTCCGCATCGTCGCGCGTACGTGCGATCTGGCCGGCCAGTACGAGGCTTCCGCAAGGGTCGGCGCCGCGCGCCTGCGGTTCCGCCAGCGTTGGGCGATCCTGGCGGCCGCCAACATCTACGGCGCGATCGGGCGCAAGGTGGTGGAGCGCGGCGCCCACGCCTGGGACCATCGCGTGCGCACCTCCAAAAGCGAAAAGCTGAAGCTGGTCGCGGCCGCCGGGTGGGAGGCGCTGCGCGCCCCGCCGGTCGCGGCGAGAGGGCCGAAGCCGTCGCGGCGCGAGTTGGCTGACCTGGCGCGGGGCGGCTGAAAGCACTGCGCTCGTCTCCCCGCCTGCGAGAGGATCAAGGCTTGGCTCGGCAGGAGCGTAGCCGCAGTTGGAGAGGGCTTGTGCACTCTCGAGTGCCGAAGCGCTAACCGCTTCGCGGCAAGATACGCTACCTTTCCCCGGCGGGAGAGGAGAAGGTCACGCTAGAGCTTCGCTTGATCGCCTTCCCGGGCCGGGGAGGCGAATCGTTGCTGCGTCGTTTCCGCCCGCGCAGCCTTCGGCGCAATGCCGCGTTTCCTCTGTCGAGCCAACAAGGAGGCCGCACATGCTTTTCACGATCGCTGCCATTCTCGTCGTCCTGTGGCTGCTCGGCTTCGTGGTCTTCCACGTGACAAGTGGTGTGATCCACATCCTGCTCGTGCTGGCGCTGATCGTCGGCCTGGTGCAGCTGTTCCGCGGCCGGCGAGTCTAGGCTTAAGCTGCCGGGCGTGCCGGCGGATTGAGCCGCCGGAACAGCACGCCCCGCTCTGAGTAGAGCACCAGCGCCAAGGCCAAGACGCCGGCCACAGTCATCGCTGCCAGCAGTGGCCTGGCCGTGCCGTCGTAAGCCTGGCCGATCAGCGTGCCGAGCACGGCGCCGAAAAGCAGCCGCACGAACGCCATGACCGAAGCCGCCGCGCCAGCCGTGCGCGCGAACGGTTGAAGCGCGATGGAAGCGAAGTTCGAGCCGATGAACGACATCATGCACATGCTGATGGTCATCAAGGGCACGAACACCCATAGGCTCTCGCCCAACACTGCGCAGGTCAGGTGTACGCCGGCGACCACGATATAGGTGATCGCCGCGGCGTGGCTGACCCGCCGCGCGCCGAACCGCTCGACGATGCGCGAATTGACGAAGTTGGTGCCCGACATGACCAGAGCCATGCCGCCGAATATCGCGGGAAAGAACACACCCGCGCCGAAGTGCTCGGCCACCAGCTGCTGCGAGCTGTTGATGTAGCCGAACAGCGCGCCTTGCACGAATGAGGCGCCCAGGAAGTACCCCAGCGCAGCTCGGCAGCGCAGCGCCTCCCACATATTCGCCAGGATCGTGCGCGGGGCGATCGCCTGGCGGTAATCGGGGTGCAGCGTCTCGGGCAGGCGGGCCCAGGCCCAGAACGTCACCCCGGCGGCGAGCAGCGCCATGACGCCGAAGATCCAGCGCCACCCGGCAATCAGCAGGACGGCCTGGCCGATCGTCGGCGCGAACATCGGCACCACCATGAACGTCATCGAGATCAGCGACTGGATGCGCGCCATGCGATCGCCCGAGAACTGGTCGCGGATGATCGCCATCGGCATCACCATCATGCCCGCGGTGCAAAGGCCCAGCATCGCGCGCAGCGCCAGCAGCGCCGAGAAGTCGGTGACGAGCGCCGAGGCCAGCGAGATCGCCATGTAGAGGCCCAGGCACGTGAGCACCACTGGCCGGCGCCCGAAGCGGTCGCCCAGGGCGCCGGGGAACAGCGAACCCAGTCCGCTGCAGATGAGGAATATGCCGACCGCCAGCTGCCGCTCGTTCGGGTCCGTCACGCCCAGATCGTGCGAGATGGTGCCGAGCGCGGGCAGCATGACGTCGATCGCCAGCGCCTGCAACGCCTGGATCGCCGCCATCAGGGCGACGAACTCCGTCTCGCGCAACGGCGATTTCTGGGCCTGGGGGAGTCGCATGCGAGCGCTCATGGCGCATGCGCGCGGCGGTTGCCAGCGCAAGCGATGGCCGCGTCGGAATAATCTGTCCTCCCCGATGCGGGGAGGGGGACCATGCGAAGCATGGTGGAGGGAACTCGCGTCCTTCCGCTGCGGTGCTGGTGCGAGCTGAGGAGGTGGTGAGATGCGGAGAGTCCCCTCCACCACCAGCTGTGCTGGCGGTCCCCCTCCTCGTGCCGGGGAGGACAAGCATCGCTCGCCTAGCTATGATGGCTGCATGGAGCAGGCCGAAGATGATCCGCAGGACGAAGTCGGTCTGCGCAAGATCATCCACGTCGACATGGACGCCTTCTACGCCAGCGTCGAACAGCGCGACGATCCCTCACTGCGCGGCAAGCCGCTCGCAGTCGGCGGCTCCTCGGGGCGCGGGGTGGTGGCGGCGGCGAGCTACGAGGCGCGCAAGTTCGGGGTGCGCTCGGCGATGCCTTCGGCGCGCGCCGTGCGGCTGTGCCCCGACTTGCTGTTCCGCAAGCCGCGCTTCGACGTCTACAAGCAGGTGAGCGACCAGATCCGCGCGATCTTCCTGGACTACACGCCGCATGTCGAGCCGCTCTCGCTCGACGAAGCCTATCTCGACGTGACTGCGGATCTGAAAGGCATCGGCTCGGCAACTGCGATCGCCAGGGAGATCCGGCGGCGGATCAAGGAGGACACGCAGCTGACGGCCAGCGCCGGCGTGTCGTACAACAAGTTCCTCGCCAAGCTCGCCAGCGACCAGAACAAGCCCGACGGACTGTGCGTCATCCGCCCTGGCGAAGGCGCAGCGTTCGTGGCCGGGCTGCCCGTCAGCCGGTTCCACGGCGTCGGTCCGCGCGGGGCGGAGAAGCTGGCGACGCTCGGCATCCAGACCGGCGCGGACCTCGCCGGTCGCGACCTGCCGTTCCTGCGCGCGCACTTCGGCAGCTTCGCCGAGTACCTGTTCCGCGCCGCGCGGGGCATCGACTTGCGCGCTGTGCGCGCCAATCGGGAGCGCAAGTCGGTCGGCGGCGAGCGTACGTTCTTCGACAACATCGAGGATCCGGACAAACTGCGCGAGACGATGGACCAGATCGTCGACATCGTATGGGAACGGATCGAGCGCTCGGGCGCCACTGGCCGCACGGTAACGCTGAAGCTGCGCTATGCAGACTTCCGCACCCTCACCCGCGCCCGCTCGGTCACGCCGCGCGTTGCCGACAAGGCGATGTTCGCGCGCCTCGGCCATGGTCTGCTGGAGGAACTGATGCCGCTGCCTCAACCGGTGCGGCTGATGGGCCTGACGCTCTCATCCCTGGAACGCGAGCCGCGTGAGGGCGGCAAGCCTAAGGACGGTCAGCTCTCGCTGTTGTAGGCCGCGATCCAGCCGGCAAGCCCGTCGGCGATGTGGCGCGAGGCATCCGGCGGCAGCGCGTCGGGTACGAACCAAGCGGCCTCGTCGACCTCGCGGTGATCGGGCTGCAGCATGCCCGAGGCGTGGCCGACCACGACATGCACCACGTTGTAGGCGCCCATAGGCCGCTCCAGCAGCTGCGCCACCTTGCGCGCGCCGGAGAGGATGCAGCCCGTCTCTTCGGCCAGTTCGCGCACTGCCGTGGCGACCGGGTCCTCGCGCCGGCCGACGCTGCCGCCGGGCGTAACCCACTGGCTGGAGCCATAGGACTGCCGGATCAGCAGCACGCGGCCCTGGTCATCCAGTGCGACAATCCGGCAGCCGTGAACGGTCGGCTTGAACGTGCGCCACCAGGTCGAGCGCGCCCAGTAGGCCAGGCGATAAAGCCGGCGGTGGAGCGGGGCGGGGATGAGAGTAGTGAGATCGCTTACCGGCATCGTCTTGTGGCGCCCTGCCCCTCCGCCACCGCCGCGGCGGCGGTGGAGGGGCGAAGCGTTACGCCAAAATCTCGCGCAGGAACCAGGCGCGCTGTTCGGCCTGGTCGGTCCAGTCGTCGGCGATGCCGCTTGTGGCGTTGTCGCCGGCCTCTTCCGCCGCCGCCTTCACCTCGCGGATGCGCGCGATGTAGGTGTCGTTGTCGTCGGCCAGTTCCTTGACCATCGCCATCGCGTCGAGGCTGGTGTCGTCCTGCGGCTTGATCTGCGTCTTCTCCGCAATGACGCTGGGGCTGGTCAGCGTGGTGCCGCCCTGCTTGCGCACGCGCTCGGCGACCAAGTCGGTCAACGCGAAGATCTCGGTGGCCTGCGTATCGAACAGCAGGTGCAGGTCGTGGAACTGGCGGCCGCGCACGTGCCAGTGGAAGTTCTTGGTCTTGATGTAGAGCGCGAACGTGTCGGCGAGCAGGCCGTTGAGGCTGTCGATCAGCGCGGCCTTGGCGTTGTTGGTCATCGTGCGTCCTCCATGGTGGCGATATGATGCATAACGGCGATCAGAGGCATCCGTCGTCACGGTTTTGACGATTACAGTATTCCTCGGACGCGCAGGAACATGGTGACGGCGATGAGGAACAACAATCCTCCCACCACTCTGCGCGCGATGCGGATGCCCGGTGAGGCGAGCGCCCTCGGCAAGGCCCAGGCGCTGCCGACCAGCAGCAGCCCGGCCAATCCTCCGCCCAAGCCCGCCGCGATCGGCGCGCCCATGCCGATCGCCAGGCCGAACAGAGTGAAGCGCGCCGCATCCGTGACCTGGTGCGCCAGCAGGACGATGCCCAGCGCGCCCAGCGAATGCGTCGGCTCCTTGGGGTCCAGGCGCGGCGAGAGGATCAGCGACTCCAGTCCTGCGAGAGCCAGCGCGATAGCCACGAGGATCGGCCTGGCCGGCAGCGGCAGGGTGACAAGGACCTGGCCCGCGGCGTAGGCGGCAAAGGCGCTCGTCGCTGCGACCACGGTCAGCCCGGTCGCCAGCACGCCGAAGCGCTGGCCGTGCGCACGGGTCAGCGCCGCGATCGTCACCTGGTCGCGCGCAGCGATCCCGGACAGCAGCACCGCCACGAACGTAAGATAGAATGCCCCCATGTCGCCGCCCAGCATGGCCGCTCGGGCTCGGCAATTCAACGCTGCTCGCGGAATCAACATAGCTTAAGGAACTGGCGCGCCCCCGGGCCGTTCGAACGCGGGTAAGCGGGGTGCGCGTGCCGCAAGGGCTTGGCCCTGCCCTCCAGCAATGCCACACGGAAAGGCCATGACGATCGCGATTTTCCCCGAGTTGCCTGCGTCCCGCGAGCACGCCCCCCTGCCCGCGCCGCCGCAGTTGGGCGCGGGTGCGGGTCTGGCGCTGTTCCTCGACTTCGACGGCACGCTGGTGGAAATCGCCGACCATCCACAAGGCGTCGTGGTCGCGCCCGAACTCCCCGAAGCACTCGCGGCCCTGTCCCAGCGGCTGGAAGGCCGATTGGCGATCGTCAGCGGCCGCGCGCTGGCAACGCTCGACCGTTTGCTCGATCATGCGCCGGTCGCCATGGCAGGCTCCCATGGTGGCGAGTTCCGCCCGGTCGGCGCCTCGCAGGTCGAGCCGCTGGCCGATCCCCTGCCCAAGCCGGTATGCCAGGCGCTCGATACCTTCGCGCAGGAGAACGGCGGCCTGGTGTTCGAGGCGAAGCCCTTCAGTGCCGCCGTCCACTATCGCGACCGGCCCGAGATCGGCGAGGCGCTTCACGATTTCGCCGCTGCACTGGCTGCCGACAACGGCTTGAAGATCAAGCACGGCAAGATGGTGGTCGAGCTCAGCATGCCTGGCTCGGATAAGGGCAATGCCGTCAACCGCTTCATGGAACTGCCGCCGTTCGCCGGCACCCGGCCGCTTTTCGTGGGCGACGACGTGACGGACGAGGACGCCTTTGGTGCCGTGCGCCGCTTCGACGGCGGCGGCATCCTGGTCGGCCCCATGCGGCAGACCGCGGCGCTGTGGCGTCTGGACAATGTCGCCGCGGTTCATCGCTGGTTGGAGGAACAAGCTTGAGCACTGCAAACGCCCCGACTTCTGCGACGACTTTGGCCACGCCTTCATCCTCGCCCTCCTCGCTGGAGCTTTGGCCGATCGGCAACTGCCAGGTCTCCGGCCTGATCGACGCGTCCGGCGCATTGGTCTGGGGCTGCGTGCCCCGCGTCGATGGCGACCCGACGTTCTGCGCCCTCCTGCGCGGCGACGAAGGCCAGGACCTGGGCACCTGGCGCTTCAGCCTGGAGAACCAAGTCTCGGTCACCCAGGAGTATGTGCGCAACACGCCGATCCTGCGCACCCGGCTGCAGGACGCGAGCGGTGGCGCGGTCGACGTGTTCGACTTCTGCCCCCGGTTCGAGCGCAACGGACGCATGTACCGCCCGGTCGCCTACGCGCGCGTGGTGCGGCCGGTCACCGGCTCGCCGCGTATCCAGGTGACGCTGACGCCGATGGACGGCTATGGCGCGCGGCAGGCGCCGATCACCCACGGCTCCAACCACATCCGCTACCTCAACGAGCGGAACGCGCTGCGGCTGACCACCAACGCGCCGGTCAGCTACATCCTCGACGAGCGGTACTTCCGCCTGGAAAAGGAACTGGCCTTCTTCCTCGGTCCGGACGAGCCGTTCAGCGGCGACATCGCCGACCAGCTCGACGCCATGCTGCGCCAGACGCAGAGCTACTGGCAGCTGTGGGTGCGGGGGCTGGCGACGCCGATGGACTACCAGGAGGCGGTGATCCGCGCCGCCATCACCCTGAAGCTGTGCCAGCACGAGGAGACCGGCGCGATCGTCGCCGCGCTCACCACCTCGATCCCCGAGGCGCCTGGCTCGCAGCGCAATTGGGACTATCGCTACTGCTGGATCCGCGACGCCTACTACACGGTGCAGGCGCTAAACCGGCTCGGCGCGCTCGACGTACTGGAGAAGTACCTCGCGTACTTGCGCAACCTGGTCGACGATTCGCACGAAGGCATCATCCAGCCGCTCTATTCGGTGAGCGGCGCCAAGGAGATCATCGAGTGGGAGGCCGAAGCGCTGCCCGGCTATCGCGGCATGGGCCCCGTACGCGTCGGCAACGCCGCCTACTACCAGATCCAGAACGACTGCTACGGCCAGATCATCATCCCTAACATCCAGGCGTTCTCCGACCATCGCCTGCTGCGCATGGGTAACGCCGACGACTTCACCAGCCTGGAGAAAGTGGGCGAACTTGCCTGGAAGCTGCACGACCAGCCCGATGCGGGCCTGTGGGAGCTGCGCACGCGCACGGCGGTGCACACCTACTCGGTAGTGATGAGCTGGGCCGCGTGCCACCGCCTCGCCAACGCGGCCGAAGTGCTGGGCCTCGCCGATCGCGAGAAGCTCTGGCGCGAGCGCGCCGACACGGTGCGCGAGCACATCGAGGCTGAGGCCTGGTACAAGGAGGGGGGGCACTACGCCGCCAGCTTCGGCGGGCAGGAGCTTGATGCCAGCCTGCTGCAGATGGTCGAGCTAGGCTATGTCGACGCCACCGATCCGCGCTTCCAGGCCACGCTGCGCACGGTTGAAAAGGTCCTGCGCCGCGGCGAGCACATGCTGCGCTACGCCAACGAGGACGATTTCGGCCTGCCCGAGACCGCTTTCAACATCTGCACCTTCTGGCTGATCGAGGCGCTCCACCTCGACGGCCGCAACGAGGAGGCGCGCAATCTGTTCGAGGCGATGCTGGGTCATCGCACCCAATCGGGCCTCCTGTCCGAGGACATGGACTTCGAGACCAGCGAGCTGTGGGGGAACTTTCCGCAGACTTATTCGCTAGTTGGCATAATCAACTGCGCCGGGCTGCTCTCGCGGCCATGGCGCGACTGGCGCTAGGAGCCTCGCTCCAGCGCACCCATTTGCCCGGTGATCGCCGTCATAAGGGGCTGGAATGAGCAGGCTTATCGTTGTGTCGAACCGGGTTTCGGTTCCACAGGCCATGGGTGCCGCCGGCGCCCAGGGCGGCCTTGCCGTCGCGCTCAGCGCTGCGCTTCGCGAACATCGCGGCATCTGGTTCGGCTGGTCGGGCAAGGAGACCGAGACCTTCACCGGCCACCTCGACATGCAGCGCAACCAGGACGTCACCACTGCGACGATCGACCTGGAGCCGCAAGACATCGAGGAATACTACAACGGCTACGCCAACCGCACGCTATGGCCGCTGTTCCACTACCGCATCGACCTGACCGAGTACGACCGCAACTTCGACGAGGGCTATGAGCGGGTCAACTTGCGCTTTGCCGATTCGGTGCTGCCGCTGATAGAGCCCGACGACCTCGTCTGGGTTCATGACTACCACCTGCTCCCGCTCGGATCGATGCTGCGCGAGAAGGGCGTGACCAATCGCATGGGGCTGTTCCTGCACATCCCCTGGCCGCCGACGCGGCTGTTCGTCTCGCTGCCCAACCACGAGCAGTTGGTTGCCTCGATGCTGCGCTACGATCTGATCGGCTTCCAGACCGACGAGTGGCTCGACAGCTTCACCCACTATCTCAAGAAAGAGTTGGGCCTGAAGGTCAGCCCCGATGGGGTGATCGAATACGAGGGCCGGCGGATCGTCGCGCGCGCGTTCCCGATCGGCATCGACTACGACGAATTCGTCGCCTCTGCCGGCACGGACCTGGCGCAAGGTGCCTATCGTCGCCTCAAGGACAGCCTGGGCGAAGGACGCAAGATGCTGATCGGCGTCGACCGGCTCGACTATTCCAAGGGCCTGGGCGAGCGGTTCGACAGCTTCGACCGTTTCCTCACCGACAATCCCGAGATGGCGAAGGACGTCGTGCTCTTGCAGATCGCCCCGCCCTCGCGCGGGGAAGTCGCCAGCTACCAGCTGATCCGCCACGACCTGGAGCGCAAGGCCGGCCACATCAACGGCGCCCATGCCGATGTCGCCTGGGTGCCGATCCGCTACGTCAACCGCGGCTATCCCCGCGCTGAACTGGCCGGATTCTACCGCGCGGCGGACATCGGCCTTGTCACCCCCTTGCGCGACGGCATGAACCTGGTCGCCAAGGAATATGTCGCGGCACAGGATCCGGAGGATCCCGGCGTGCTCATCCTGTCGCGCTTTGCTGGCGCCGCGCCGCAGATGGAAGAGGCAGTGCTGGTCAATCCGCACAGCACCGAGGAAGTGAGCGACGCGATCAAGCAGGCGCTGCACATGCCGCTTGCCGAACGGCGCCGCCGGCACGAGCGCCTGCTCGAGTCGGTCCGCGACGAAGACGTGGTGCGTTGGCGCGAGAATTTCGTGACCGCCCTGCGCGGCGATCCGCAGGCGGATGCGGCACTCGACGCACCGCCGGTGCTATCTGCCGTGCCTTCACGAAATTCGCACTGAACTGAAACTCTCCCGCCACACACGACGTTCATGGGTTCGTTGCAGGACGGGACCGATCGGCCCCGCGGCATCGTGACGAAGTTGGGAGCTGCCCCTGCCTGGGGCCGAAGTGATCTGATGGCGATATACGGCGAATGCATCGGTGTGCGCGAACGCACGCCCGTCACGATCTCGGCGCTCGACGGGCTCGAGTGCGAATTGCAGCCACAGACCAGCACTGCCGCGATCGAGGGGCGCATGGACTTGTGGATCGGCGCCATCGGCCCGCTCTCCGTCACCGCCAAAAACAACGGCAGCGGACGCTATTGCGCGACCTTCAGCGAACCGCTCGATGCGCGGATCATCGCCCACTTTGCGCACGCTTGAGGTTGTCGGATAGGTCGCAGCCCCTCAGCGCCTAAGCACGCAAAGCGGATCTCCACCCCGGCAAAAGAGAATTCACTTGCCACCGCCGCGTGAGCCGCCATGGTCGCCGGCGCAACGGTGCTGATGTGTGGGCACCTTTGCACGCAACATAGTTCCTGAAGGTCGCAGCCTGCGGAACGGACAAGACAGCAGACGATCGACTACCACGCCGTGCTCTCCCAGACCCCGCTCATCCCGCCGGCAGCGCGCGCTGGGCGCTACCTAGCGCCATGACCGAGCTTTATTACTCGCTGGCCGGCGCCCTCGTCGGGTTCCTGGTCGGCATGACAGGGGTCGGCGGCGGGTCGCTGATGGCGCCGATCCTGGTGCTCGGGTTCGGCTTTGCCCCGTCCCTGGCCGTGGGCACCGACTTGTGGTTCGCCACCTTCACCAAGGTCGTAGGCGGTCTGGTCCACCGGCGTTTCGGCTCGCCCGACTGGACCGTGATCGGCCGTCTGGCGATGGGCAGCGTGCCTGCCGCGGTCCTGACGCTGCTCTACTTGGGCTTTGCCGAAGGCGGAAAGCTGAATTCCGACCTGCTGATGAAGCTGCTGGGCGCCATGCTCGTGATCACCGCGGTGCTGGTGCCGATCAAGCACATCATCCACGCCCCCGTCACCCGGATGCGCGCGCTGCTCGGCGAGCGGCTGGGCGTGACGCAGCTGGCGGTGACCATTGCGGCCGGGGCAGTCGTCGGCTGCCTGGTGACGCTGACCTCGATCGGCGCGGGCGCGCTGGTCGCCGTGGTGCTGATGTTCCTCTATCCGCTGCGGCTCAATGCCAAGTCGCTCGTCGGCACCGATATCGTCCATGCCATTCCGCTCGCGCTCATCGCGGCGATCGGTCATTCGTGGCTCGGCAACGTCAACTGGGAGCTGCTGGGCATGCTGCTGATCGGCTCGATCCCGGGCGTGATCGCCGGATCGCTGGCAGCAGGCAAGATCGGCGAGACCTGGGTGCGGCTGGCGCTCGCGGCGATGCTGGCCTTCTCTGGCGTGAAGATGCTGACCGCCTGAGGGGAGCGCAAAACGGCGCGCCCCCATCTCCGTTCGTGTCGAGTGGGAGTGGCCATTTCCTGATAGCTGGCCGATCGTGGACCAGCCTTCCTGTTGCCAACCGCGCCGCAGCGCAACATAAGCGCGAGCAGGCGCAAGGGGGCGCCGGGTAGCCGGGCGACACGCATGCAAAGACCTCCCGTTCTCGTGACCGGCGGCGCCGGCTATATCGGCAGTCATGCAGTGCTCGCGCTGGTCGACCGCGGCTGGCCGGTCTGCGTGATTGACAACCTGGTCACCGGATTCCGCTTCGCCGTACCCGAGGGCGTGCCCTTTTACGAAGGCGACATCGACGACGCCGCGCTGCTCGCCCGCATCTTCGCCGAGCAGGAGATTGGCGCGATCATGCACTTCGCTGGTTCGGTGGTGGTGCCCGAGTCGGTCGAGAACCCGCTCAAGTACTACGGCAACAACACCGCCAAGACCCGCGCGCTGATCGAGGCGGCGGTGACGGCCGGCGTGCCGCACTTCATCTTCAGCTCGACCGCGGCGACTTACGGCATCCCCGAGGTCTCGCCGGTGACCGAGGACAGCCCCAAGCAGCCGATCAACCCCTATGGCATGTCCAAGCTGATGACCGAGTTCATGCTGGCCGACACCGCCCGGGCGCACCCGATGAACTACTGCGCGCTGCGTTACTTCAACGTCGCCGGTGCCGACCCGCAAGCGCGCACCGGCCAGTCGACCGCCGGCGCGACCCACTTGATCAAGGTCGCGGTTGAGGCGGCGCTGGGCAAGCGCGAGAGCGTCGGCGTGTTCGGCACCGACTTCGACACGCCCGACGGCACCGGCGTGCGCGACTACATCCACGTCTCGGACTTGGCCGAAGCCCACGTCCTGGCGCTCGAGGCTTTGGTGGCCGAAGCCACTCGCTCGCTGACCATGAACTGCGGGTACGGTCGGGGCTTCTCGGTGCTCGAAGTGCTCGATGCGGTCGATCGCGTCACCAACCGCACCATCGATCGCCGCCTGCAGGGCCGCCGCGCCGGCGACCCGGATGCGCTGATCAGCGACAACAGCCGGATCAAGAGCACGCTACCCTGGGTGCCTAAGTATGCCGAGCTCGACACCATCGTGAGCCATGCGCTCGCCTGGGAGCGCAAGCTGGGCGAGATTCGCGGCGAGAGCTGATCGGCACCACCGCTCATGGCCAAGCTCTACTTCTACTACGCCAGCATGAACGCGGGCAAATCGACCACGCTGCTGCAGGCCGACTTCAACTATCGCGAGCGCGGCATGGCGACGATGCTGTGGACTGCAGCGATCGACGGGCGTGGCGAGCACCATGCGATCGAGAGCCGCATCGGCCTTGGCGCCGATGCCCGGCGCTTCGACGCAGCGACCGACTTGTGGGAGGCCGTGACCGCCTCCCACGCGCAGGCACCGCTCTCGTGCGTGCTGATCGATGAAGCCCAGTTCCTGATTCCAGAGCAAGTGTGGCAATGCGCTCGGCTCGCCGACTTCGCCGGAATACCGGTGCTGTGCTTTGGCCTGCGGACCGACTTTCGCGGCGACTTGTTCCCCGGCTCAGGCGCGCTGCTGGGCGTGGCCGACAAGCTGGTGGAGCTAAACGCCTTCTGCCACTGCGGTCGCAAGGCGACCATGAACTTGCGCGTCGACGCCGGAGGCGAGCCGATCCACGACGGCGCACAAACGCTGATTGGCGGCAACGAGCGCTACGTCCCGCTATGCCGCCGGCACTTCTGCGAAGCGATGCACGGCTGGGCTTAGGACAGGCTTCAGGCCGCACTTGTTGACCCATCTGGTGCGAGCTAGGTGTTGGCGATGCAGACGTTTCTCCTGGCCGCAGCAATCGCCGTGTCGGCCAGCCCGCGCCAATTGCCCACCACGGTCAGCTGGATGTCGCCATCGAGCATCGTGTGCACGCCCATGGGCGGGTAGACGGCCACCACCAGGTAATCGCCCACCAGCAGGGTCACGAACAGGATGCGCAGCATCTTGATCGTCCGCTCATACCCCGCAGCCTGCATGATGATGAAGGTGTTCCATAACACGATGGTCATCAGCACGAGGCGTCGGACGGCGACGCCGGGGTTGATCGCCCAGCTCAGGCTGATCCAGCACCAAGCCAGCGCCAGCAGCAAGGGCCAGGGCATGATCAGCGAGGTCTTGCCGGGCCCCTGCTTGATCGCCGCGAAGATCGAGAACAGCAGGATCGCGACATAGCCCACCTGACGCACCGAGCTGCCCTCGCCAGAGCCGCTGATGTCGCCGGCCGCGACTTCGCGCACGACCATGGCCGGCGCGAGCAGGATCATCGCGAAGAAGGCAAAACCGGCGATGTAGAGCAGCCGGTCCTTGCCCGAGGACTGCGAAGCGGAGGCGGCGATCTTCATGGGAGGGACGGTTTCTCCGGTGAACAGCGGGCCTCGAGGCGCCGCTTCACTCAGGCGTTATCCGTATAGAGATATCGGCCACGGGTCCAGCGTGGATGGTTGCCGAGAGGCTGGCCGGCAGCCTTCGACAAGCTCAGGCTTGGTGAGGTAGGGGACGCTGCGGCTGATGACGTCGCACCTCAGCCCGCCAGCGCCGGTCTGAGCTTGTCGAAGCACGCCAGCCTCAAGCGCAGCCTTGCACTCACTCCGCCGCGAGGTGCAGCGGCTCGTCGATCTCATAATTGGGCAGCGACAGGAACGCCCGCTTCAGCGCCTCGCCCCAGCCGGTGCTGATCGACTTGAAGTAGGGATCGTTCCCGTCGATGCGGCGCTCGTGCAGCGGTTCGAAGCAGTCGCGCTCGATCACCAGCAGGTCGAGCGGCAGGCCGACGGACAGGTTCGCCTTCAGCGTGGAATCGAAGCTGACCATCAGCAGCTTCACCGCGCTTTCGAAGGTCATGTCCCGCTCGTAGCCGCGCAGCAGGATCGGGCGGCCGTACTTGGTCTCGCCGATCTGGAAGAACGGCGTGTCGTAGCTCGCCTCGATGAAGTTGCCTTCGGGATAGATCAGGAACAGCCGCGGCTCCTGCCCCTTGATCTGGCCCGAGACGATCATCGAGGCGCCGAACGTGCCCGCTGCGCTCTGGCCATTGTTGGCGGCGCGACCGTTGATCGTCTCACGCAGCAGGTCGCCCACGATCGTCGCCACCTGGAACATCGTCGGCGCTTCCAGCAGCGAGTTGTGCCGCTCGGCCGGTGCCTTGTTACGCTCTTCCAGTTTGCTGATGACCGATTGGGTCGTCGCGAGGTTGCCTGCCGTCATCACCGTGATGATCCGCTCACCCGGGATCGACCAGTGGAACATCTTGCGGAACACCGAGATGTTGTCGACGCCCGAATTGGTGCGGGTGTCGCTCATCAGCACGAGCCCACGATCCAGCAACATGCCCACGCAATACGTCATGCGACTTGTCTGTCCTTCGTACCCTTCGGCTACTTGACCGCCCCCGCGGCCCTTTCACCGACTTGACCCACTCACTTCTCGCCCTAGTCGCCGCCGGGCTGCTGCGGCCCACCTTGCGACTGGCGCTGTCCATTCTGCGACTGCTGCTGCTGTCCTACCCGATTCTCGTCTACCGACAAATGAACGGACAGGCGGCTTTCCCCCGTACCCGTAGCAATACCTGTGAACGGCGCCGCGTCGCTGTAATCGCAGCCCGATGCGACGCGGACATAGCGCTCGTCCGGGCAGATCGCGTTGGCGACATCGAAGCCGACCCAGCCCAAGCCCTGCACATAAGCCTCGGCCCAACCGTGGCCGGCGTCCTGCTCCACCTGCCCGTCCATCTTGAGGTACCCGCCGACATAGCGGGTGGGGATGTCGACCAACCGGCCGGCGCTGATGAACACGTGCGCCTGATCCTGGCAGACCCCGCGCCCGGCCGCGAGCGCCTGCTCGGCCGAAGTTTTCACGTCGGTGGTGCCCGGCACGTAGTCGACCGCGGCGCGCACCGCCTCGCTCAGCTTGTGCAGGAACTCGAGCGGCTGCTTGCGATCGGCATCGATGCCCGCCACCAGCGCGCGCACCTTGAGGCCCGCGCGGGTGAGCGGCGTCGCCCGCAGGAAGCACCATAGCGGGAAGTGGCCGGTATGCTCGCCCACCACGCCGCTGTTGTCGGCTGTGCGCACCGTGCCCTTGCAGGTAACCACCACCTCGCGCGCACCGGGCTCGAGCGAGACGAGCTCGACATGGTTCTGATGCTGGTCGTCGTACTCGGCTTCCGGCTGGGCGCCTTGGAGCTCGGTCGTCCAGTCGACGATCTGCTGTCCGTGCGTCGACTTGGGCCGCAAGCGCAACCGCTGCAGGCCGTGACTGACGCCATGATCGAAGCTGTAGCGAGTCTCGTGTTGAATGGTGAGGAGCACGTGGGCAGCCGTCCTATGCGATGAACCGGTAGTCGGCGGCGATCGCCTCGCCGATCCGATAGGTGCGGCCGATGACGTCCTGCAGGAATTCATGCAGGCCACCCTCGAAGATGCGTTCGATGTTGGTGTCGTGCAGGCGGGTGCCGGCGTCCCGCAGCAGCTGATGCGCCTGCGTTTCGCCGCCGTACTGCTTGGCGAGCCCGGCCATGTTGCTTCGCAGCTTTTCGTAGCAGAACACCAGGCTGCGCGGAAAACGGCCATCGAGGATCAGGAACCGGGCGATCCCGCGCGGGTCCATCGACCCGGCGTTCAGCCACGAATAGGCCCGGTTGCCCGCGACCGAGCGCAGCAGCGTATCCCACTGCACGTTGTCGAGGCTGGACCCGACCCAGGCGACCGAGGGCAGCAGAACGTAATACTTCACGTCGAGGATACGCGCGGTGTTGTCCGCCCGTTCGATGAACGTGCCGATGCGCGCGAAGTTGAACACCTCGTTCCGCAGCATCGAGCCTTCCATTGCCCCGCGCACCAGGGTGGCGCGCTGGCGGATGGTGGAGAGCACTTCGCGCAAGTTGGTCTCACGCACCGGGCGTGCCAGCAGCTCGCGCAGGATCATCCAGGTCTCGTTGGTGGCTTCCCAGACTTCGTTGGTCAGGCTGGTGCGCACCACGCGTGCGTTGGTGCGCGCGTTCTCGATCATGGACAGGACGCTGCCGGGATTGTCGCGATCGCGCAGCAGGAAGTTGAACACTGCAGCGCCGGACAGCTCCTGGTTGCGGGCAAGGAACGCGGGCTCCTGGCCCGTGGTCGTCAGGACCGAGCGCCACTCCTCCTGCTGGCTTGCACGGCTGCCGCGGGTGAGCGCGAGGTGGAAGCCCACATCGATCAGGCGCGCGGTGTTCTCCGCCCGCTCCAGGTAGCGCGCCATCCAATAGACGCCATTCGCGGCCCGGCCGAGCATCAGCGGGGCTCCTGCATGGTGAGCGCCATCATTCGTCCAGCACCCAGCTGTCCTTGGTCCCGCCGCCCTGCGACGAGTTCACCACCAGCGAGCCCTTCTTCAGCGCCACGCGCGTCAGGCCCCCGGGCGTGATGTCGATACCGTCGGGCGAGCACAGCACGAACGGCCGCAGGTCGACATGCCGCGGTGCCAGGCCTTCCTTGGTGAAGATCGGCACCGTCGAGAGCGAGAGCGTCGGCTGGGCGATGTAGTTGTCCGGCTTGGCGGCTAGCTTGGCGGCGAACTCGGCGATCTCCTTCTTGGACGAGGTTGGCCCGATCAGCATGCCGTAGCCGCCCGATCCGTGCACTTCCTTGACGACCAGCTCGGCCAGGTTGTCGAGCACGTACTTGAGCGAATCCGCCTCGCTGCAGCGCCAAGTCGGCACGTTCTGCAGGATCGGTTTCTCGCCGGTGTAGAACTCAACGATGTCGGGCATGAAGCTGTAGATCGCCTTGTCGTCGGCAATGCCGGTGCCCGGCGCATTGGCGATGGTGACGCCCCCTGCCCGATACACATCCATGATCCCGGCGACGCCCAGCACGCTGTCGGGCTCGAAGCTCAAGGGATCGAGGTAGTTGTCGTCGACGCGGCGGTAGATCACGTCGACCGGCTTGTAGCCCTCCGTGGTGCGCATCTGCACGTGGCCGTTGCACACGCGCAGATCGCTGCCTTCGACCAGCTCGGCGCCCATCTGGTCGGCGAGATAGGCATGCTCGAAATAGGCGGAGTTGAAGATGCCCGGCGTCAGCACCGCCACTGCCGGGCGCGACCCCTTGGAGCGCGCCCCGGCAGGCGCACAGGCCTGCAGCGAGCGCATCAGCCGGCGCGGATAGTCCGAGACCGGCCGCACCGGGATCTTGGTGAACAGCTCCGGGAACATCGCCATCATCGTCTCGCGGTTCTCGAGCATGTACGAGACGCCGGACGGCGTGCGGGCGTTGTCCTCCAGCACCATGAATTCGTCGGGGCCAGTGCGGACCAGATCGATGCCGACGATGTGGGTGTAGACGCCGCCTGGGGGCGTGAACCCGATCATTTGCGTCAGGAACGCCTCGTTCTCGCGCAGCAGCTGCACGGGGAGGCGGCCCGACTTCACGATTTCCTGGCGGTGATAGAGATCCTGCAGGAAGGCGTTGATCGCCCGCACCCGCTGCTCGATCCCGCGCGTCAGCTTGCGCCATTCGCGCGCGGTGATGATCCGCGGGATCATGTCGAAGGGGATCAGCCGCTCTTCGCCGGCATCGTCGCCATAGACGTTGAAGGTGATGCCGATGCGGCGGAAGAAGCGCTCAGCCTCGGCATCCTGGCGGCGCAGCCAGGCAATGTCCTGCCCATCGTACCAGTCTCGGAAATCGGCATAGGCGGAGCGGACCGAGCCATCCCCGTGAAGCATTTCGTCGTAGCGTGACCCGCCCGCAGAACTCATCGTGACTCCCGTTTGTCACAGGTGTGCATTAAGGATCATCGCTTGCCAAGCGGGTTACGCTGCGGGTGCGAAAAGAAATGCCGCCAAGGGCCTGATCTTTGCGGACAAGGCTACGCGGCACCGGCCGCGATCGATCCACCTGTGCTGGGTCAGGCCAGGAGGTCAGAAGGGCCGCTCGCCCATGTAGTTGCCGGCCTCGCTGTACCGGCATACCAGCACATCCTCGCCCGCGCTGCTGGCCAGCGCACAGCCGACACGGCGGGTCTGGCGCCAGACCAGCTGCGTGTAGTGGCCCACGTCTTCGACACGTCCCGTCGTGCTGTTGTTCGGGAAGGTACCTGGGCGGTAGTAGCGCTTCTCCCGCACCCAGCCATCGACCATCGCCTCCAGACCATAGTAGCCCCGCGTGCCCGCCCACAGGTTCTCGCCCTGCGGGTCAGTCGCGCGTTCCGGGGCGTGCTGGAACGCGCCGGATGCCGACAGGTGCGCCGCCCACGCCCGCGCCGAGCTCGCCAGCGCCGGGTCCCACTGCAATGGCTCGATCCCGAGCGCCAAGCGCTCACGGTTATGCGCGGCGAGCACGCGCTGCTCGAACCGGCCGGTGAAGTCGGTCGCACCCAGCAATGCCGGCGCGCTCGCAAGCAAGGCCAGACCCAGCACTTTCCTTCGCCACCCGCGCGACATGATCCCGAACTCCGCCACTCAGGCGAGCCTTGTGGACGAGCGCGGTGACCGGGCGGTTTGGGGCTATGGTTACCCGGCGATTCAGATGTTTGTGTGTATGATCAGATGGTTGGGACGTGCGCATGGTGGCCGCACCGAATGGTGTGCCAGCGCAAAAGGGCCTGCCGAGGCGGAGGCGCAAACTAGGCCAGCACGGCACCATCGACCGCACGGCCTCAGCTCGTCGGAGGCCTTCAGGCGCTCGCTGGTCTCGCCTGCTCGAAGTCAACACTCACCGTCGGCTGGCATGCTTCGACAAGCTCAGCATAGGCGGTGTTGGGGAGTGTCGCGCCGATGCGATTGATTCGGTAAACGTGACATGGCCTTAGACACAATCGCCTGGAGCAATTTGCGCGCTGGCCGTGATCACCTCATGACCTAGCTTAACACCGCCTGGGCTGAGCTTGTCGAAGCCCGCCAGCCGTCGTGCGTTCTCGCGTTCGCACCGCTTTCGCTCGCCACAGCGACAGCTCAGCTACGCTCGGCGCCGATGATCGCGACCTTGTCACCCCGCCGTGCCTGCTCGAACAGGCGCCGGGCGAACTCGGGAGGGACGCCGATGCAGCCGTGCGTCGCGGCAGCCGCGCGCACGTTGCTGGCGTGGATGGCGACGCCATCCGGCGTCAGGCGCAGCATGAAGGGCATGGGTGCATCGTAGAGGGTGGAGCGATGGTGCCGCGCGCGTTCGAGGATGGGGTAGACGCCGGGCGGGGTCGGCTTGCCCTCGGCGCCGTAGAGGATCACCGTCGAGCCGATTTCGTGCCCGGCGCGGAACACGGACAGGACTTGCAGCCCCAGATCGACCCGGATCCACACCGGTCCGGCAGGTACGCCGGCATCGTTCCAGACGAACTCGCCAAACTCCATCGGTTTGCCGATATCGAGCAGGCTGCGCACCTGACGCCGCTCGCCGCCGGGCAGATCGAGAACCGGCAGGTGTCCGGCCGGGTAAGTGATGCGCCCGTGCGCCGCCGGGATCGCTGAGACGGGAAGCGGAACCGGCGCCTTCGGCGCAAGCATGGCCGCAGCCGCAAGCCAGATGACGCCCAGCAGCGCAACCGGCGCCAGCACCGCGCCGAGCCGTCGCCTCCGCACGCGGCGTGGATCTTCTGGCTGGACGAGGTACAGCCGCATCGACGGTCAGCCGCGGCGCACGCCGCGGTTTGGACCGCGGCTCCGCATGGCCCATCCGATCGCGCCTAGTCCCAGGATCATCATGGCCCATGTCGTTGGCTCCGGAACCGCTGGGCCGGGCGCCACGGGCACTTCGGGTTGGGTGCCGCCTGTGGAGGGCGCCACGTCTCCCCCGCCGAAGGATGGCACGTCGAAGCCCGGGGTCTGGCCCGGCAGGCCGACGCGCGGGAGATCGAATGCGCTGGAAGGAGAGCCCAGCAGCCTGGCGTCGAGCGGCGGCTCTGCCAGGGCCAGCGCCGGCGCGTTGGGCCGAGTGCGCACGTTGGAGAGCACCCGCTCTCGCGGCAGCACCACGCCGGGCCTTGGCGCACCGGCACGGCGACTGGCGGCGAGGCGCTGCTTGGTCTGCAGCAGCGCGCCGCCCACACGCGCACCGGGCGAGCGCGCGGAGAACACCGACAGCGGATTGCGCAACGTGGCCGCAACGGCCGCGCGATCCTCTGCCCGCGCGAACAGCCCGAAGTAGGCGGCGCTGGTCACCAGCGCCAGCAGCGCAAAGCCGCCCAGCCGCCGTTGCAGGGGCGTCAGCTTAGCCAGTAATCGCTTGAACGCCTCCATGGCGCGAATCCCCCGCAGCATCTTGTTTTAACAGGAGGACGTGCTGCGCAGTTCCGCTTATGATCCAGAGTGGAGCTAGTTGTTATACGGAACGTGCAAACGCGAATGGATCAGGCGGGTTCGGGCTCCATTTCGCGCGCCGGTGTGAAGGCGATCGGCAGGCCCCTGATGCCCCATGCACCCGGGAAGGGACGCCAGCCCGGCACTGCCGCCAGTGCCGGCTCGCGCATGCGCTGGGCGACCTGGTGCAGCGCCTCCTGCAGCTGCGCGCGCGCGATGTACTGGCCCAGGCACATGTGCCGTCCGAGCGCAAAGGCCAGGTGGCGCTTGTCCGGCTCGACCGTACGCTCGGGATCGAAGGTCCAGCCCTCGGGGAAGGTACCCGGATCGCGCCCGGATATCGAGAGCGGGAAGAACAGCATGGTGTCCTTGGGGAACGTCACGTCGCGGTAGGTGAACTCGGTATCGACGTATCGCGCCACGGTGCTGGGATTGAACCAGCGCAGCGCCTCCTCGATCACCTTGCGGCAATAGTCGTGATCGGCCGCGCACCGCTCGTAGATCTCGGGCCGGTCGAGCAGCGTGTGCATCGTGTAGGTCAGCACGTTTTTGGACGTGTCGTAACCGGCGATGAAGAAGAACATCAGCAGGTCGACCAGCTGCCGGTCCGAGACGCCGTTCTCCGCGCCGGTGCGCACCAGGATGTCGAGCAGATCCTCGACGTGATCGCTTCTTCGCGGGTTGGCGCGGCGCTCGGTGATGCAGTCGGCCGCGAACTGCTCGACGCGCACGATGCCCTCCTGGATGCGCGGGAACAGGTCGAGGTTGTAGCTGTGCGCCAGGCCGATGACCTCCAGATCGTCGCGCAGCAGGCGGATGCCCTCCTGCGGCGCGCCGACCAGGGTGAACATGACCGAGATCGGGAAGTGGGAGGCGAACTCCTCGAAGTCGATCTTCCGCCGCTCGCCCCCGATCGGAGCCCAGTCATCCAGCAGGCCGGAGATCGTCTCGCGCATCATCGGGCGCAGCTCGTTCGCGTTGCGCGGGGTGAAACGCGCGGCAAGGGCACGGCGCAAAAGCATGTGCTGCTCGGGCGGCAAGGAAATCAGCTGCTCCTGGGTGAAGCGGCCCCAGGGCGTGCCCTCCTGCCCCAGGTGCCCGACCACGTCGGCGTAGGGGGGGCGCAGCTGGTCGTCGCGGCCGAACAGCTCGCGCATGGCCCGGTACTCGTGGATGACCACGCCGTTGCCCTCCCACTTCGCCAGCCAGGGGTGGACGGCTCGAGCCTTGTCGAATTCGGACCAGGGGTCCTCACCCATCGCCGGCTCGCCCAGCGGCATGGCATAGAGCTCAAGCTCGTTCGGAGTCAGCATCGTCATCCTCTCCGCCGTTACGGATACTAAGCGACTGCTTAGTGACGGCGAGGACCAGCGTCAACGTTATGGAATGCCGTGGATCATAGGAGTCCGCGCGCCGTCAGGTCGGCTTCCAGCGTCAAGGCGTCGGTAAAGTGGTGCACCTGCCAGCCGAGGGCGCATGCGGCTGCGATGTTGGCGGCATTGTCATCGATGAACAGCATCGCCGTGGGGTCATGGCCGAAGCGGCGCGCAGCCAGTTCGAAGATGCCGGCATCGGGCTTGGCGATCTTCTCGTCGCCGGATACCACCACCTCGCGGAAGTGCGCGAAGCTGGGCTGGGTCGGCGCGAACTCGGCCCAGAACGGACTGGCAAAGTTAGTGATGGCGTAGAGCGGCATGCCGCGACCAGCCAGCCGTTCGAGCAGCTCGTGCGATCCCGCGACCGGGCCGGGGATCGTCTCGATGAAGCGGGTGGCATAGGCGTCGATTAAGGCGGCGTGATCGGGGAAGGTCAGCTTGCGCTCGGCCACCATCTCGGCCAGCTCCCGCCCGGCGTCGTGCTGGAAATGCCATTCCTCGCTGACGACATGGGTGACGAACCATTCGAGCTGGTCCGGATCGTCGATCAGCTTGCCGAACAGGCAGCGCATGTCCCACTCGACCAGCACGCGGCCGACATCGAATACGACGGCCGTGAGCGGAGCCTTGACTTGACCGTTTGGCTGGGTTCCGGACACAACAAAAGCCCCCGCGTCAGCGGGGGCCTTCAACGGCGATGCGATCCCGCCGTGAGTGCCGGCGCCCCTAGGGGCGCCCGCCAAGATCAGCCCTGGCGCGCCTTGAAGCGGCGGTTGGTCTTGTTGATCACGTAAGTACGGCCGCGGCGACGGATGACGCGGTTGTCCCGGTGGCGGTCCTTCAGCGACTTGAGGCTGTTGCGGATCTTCATGGTCGTTCTCTCGTGATTCGCTATTGGGGCGGTTACCGACCGCCGGAAAATCGAAGCCGCGCCGTTAGGGGCGCGCCGGGCCCGAGTCAAGGTGGCGTGTTCTGGTGGCACGGCTTGCCGCAGGTAATCGGCCGGGGCTACCACCCGTTCATCGCGCGGCAACCGCCACCATGCTCTACATATCTGTGGCGGCATATCTTTCAGGAAGTCTCATGCGAACACTCTCCGTCGCCATCCTCGCCACATGCCTGCTTTCAGCGCCGTCTTCATCCTTCGCTCGGCCCGGTGGTTGGGGTGGTCCCGGGTGGGGCGACGACTATGGTTCGCGCTGGGGTGATGCCCCGACAGCCAGCCGGGCGCGCTCGGCCAGCCGCTCGGACCCGCGCGAGGGGCGCATCCAGGTCAACCGTTTCATCACCCAGGACCTGGCAGGCATCGACCTGCTGGGACACGGCGCCGTCGCCGTCAGCTCGCAGGCAGGGTCGGGGAACGACGGACCGGGTGCGGGTGGGATCCAGGACTATCTGGCGCAAGGTGCCCGCGCGCCGTTCGAGGCGGCGGTGCTCGATCGCCTGGTGGCGGTCGGCTACGACACCGTCCATGCCGATCCGTCCGGCGGTCAGGTCGCCGAAGTGCGGGTCACGCGTGAAGTGCTGGTGCCTGGCGAGATCAAGCGCAGTCCGGTCAGCGGCACCGCGGCGATGGAAGTCGGGAACCGCGGCTCGGCCTATGGCTTGGGCATCAACGTCGACATGACCAAGCCGCGCTCGGCACTGCTCTCCACGCGCCTCGATGCGCGGATCAAGGATCGCGCCAGTGGCAAGGTGCTGTGGGAAGGCAACGCCCAGATCGCCACGCGCGAAGGCGACGAACGTTGGACCGACGGCGCCGTCGCCACCCGCCTCGCCGAAGCGCTGTTCGACGACTTCCGCCAGCCGACGGGGTAGGAGTTCATCGTTGTCCCTCGGTCGTGTCGAGGGCGGGGGAACACAGATGAAGCGGTAACCTGAGGAAGCCTAGCCGCTGCCACGCTAGCCCTTGCAAGCGCATGGCATAGCGCTCAAATCCTTGTGGCACCGGGACAAACCCGCAGGTGCCACGGAGACGATGCCATGATGCCGATCGCTCGCGCGCTGCTGCCAGCGCTGGTTGCCGGAACGCTGTTCTCTGGATGCGCCACGCCGGTGGGCCCGGTCGAGGTCACGCGCTTCCACTTGCCCGACACGACCGTGCTGGGCCGCGGCGCCATCCGCGTCGAGCCGGCACCGGGCGACGATGGTTCCAGCATCGAGTTCCGCACTTACGCCGCCGCCGTCGCGCAGGAACTGACCCGATTGGGCTACAGCGAGGCACTGCCCGGAGGCCCGGCAGGTAGTCAGGTCGCGCTGCTGCATGTCGAGCGCGAGACGCTGGCGCCGGTTCGCCGCGGCGGTCCGGTTTCGGTCGGTGTCGGCGGCGGCACCGGCAGCTATGGCTCGGGCCTGGGCGTGGGCCTGGGCATCAACCTGTCGGGCCCGCCGCCCGAGCAAGTTGAGACCCGCCTAAGCCTCGTGATCCGCGATCGCGTCGGCGGTCAGAACCTGTGGGAAGGCCGCGCCCGCTTTGCCGTGCGCGCCAACGCGCCGCTGGCGCAGACTTCGCTCGGCGCCGCGAAGATGGCGCAGGCGCTGTTCAGGGGCTTTCCGGGAGAGTCGGGCGAAACTATCGTGGTTCCATGACCATCCAGATCAGCTCCGCATTCGATTCCGGCAACATCGAAGTTCTCTCCATCCAGGGCGACGAAGCGCGGCTCGCCATTCGCCGCGACCACGCATCCGACTTCTTCCAGTGGTTCCACTTCCGCGTCTCAGGCGCGCGCGGCCGAGAAGTAACGCTGCGCATCACCGGGCTGAACGGCTCGGCCTATCCGATGGGTTGGCCGGGCTACGACGCGCGCGTGTCGGAGGACCGGCAGTTCTGGGGCATCGCGGCGTCGACCTGGGACGGCAGCGCCGACGGCGGCACCCTCACCATCCGCTACACCCCATCGAGCGACCTCGCCTGGTTCGCCTACTTCGCACCGTACTCGACCGAGCGGCACCACGATCTGGTGGCGCGAATCGCTGCGGCTCCGGGCGTCGACCATCGCTGCCTCGGCACCACGCTGGACGGCCGCCCGCTCGACTGCCTGGAGACCGGTGCAGGCCCGGTGCAAGTCTGGTTCTACGGCCGCCAGCACCCGGGCGAATCGATGGCCGAGTGGTGGATGGAAGGCGCGCTGGAGATGCTGGCCGATCCCGCCAACTCGACCGCGCGCGAGCTGCGCCGCCGCTGCCGCATCCACGTCGTGCCCAATGCTAATCCCGACGGCTCTGCGCGTGGCCACTTGCGCACCAATGCCGCGGGCATGAACCTCAATCGCGAGTGGGAGGCGCCAACCATGGAGCGCTCTCCCGAAGTGGTCGCCATCCGCGATGCCATGGATGCGAGCGGTGTCGACTTCGCCATGGACGTACATGGCGACGAGGCGATCCCGGCGGTGTTCCTGGCAGGCTTCGAGGGCATCCCTTCGCTTCGACCCGAACAGTCCGAAGGCTTTCGCCGCTACGCTCAGACGCTGGAACGCCGCACGCCGGACTTCCAGACCAAGCGCGGCTATCCGGTGACCCCGGCCGGTCGCGCCAACCTGGCGATGTCGACCAACCAGCTGGCCGAGCGCTTTTCCGGCCGGGGCTGCGTATCCATGACGCTGGAAATGCCGTTCAAGGACAACGACGACGCCCCGGACTCGCGCCAGGCGTGGAGCCCGGAACGCTCCAAGCAACTCGGCCGCGATTGCCTGGGCGCGCTGCTCGAGTGGCTGGAAGCGAGGGAGAGCGTGGGCGACGTGGTGGATTATCCTTGAGCGGGGCGTTCCTCGTCCCGTTCGTGTCGAGCGAAGTCGAGACACCACACACAGCGTCACCGTGTCTCGACTTCGCTCGACACGAACGGACAAGGAAGCAGCAATTGGATCAGCCCGCGCCCCTCCGCACCGAATAGTCGATCCGGATCCGCACCCACTCGCCCACTTGCGGCTTGTTGTCGATCCGTGGTGGCTTGACCAGGAACTGCCAGGCCGCGTTCTGCACCGCCCGACCGAAACCGGAACCGCGCGGCGATTCGCCCAAGATCTGGCAGTCCTCGACGTGGTAGCGCTCCACCGTGCGGCAGGCGATCAGGCCCCAGCCTTCCAGCCCACCATTCTGCGGCATGTAGGTGGCAAGCTCGGCGTCCGTTGGCCGGCGGTACCAGTCCGCTTCATAGAGGCGCACGCCCCCAGGACCCTCGCCCGGACCATAGGCCGCGCGCGAGTCCGTGCCCTTGCCGTTGCTGTCGGAGCCTTGCGCGCTGCCCTTCATCTTGCCGATGTCGGCGGCGGCAAGGTCGCTCTTCGACATGTGGATGAAGCCGGGGATGCCATCCTCTGCGTCGGGGCGCTCCACTTGCTTCTGGATGGTGATCGGCGGCTTGGGCGTGGCCGTGGCCGGCTGCGGCTTGGCGCGGGTGGCCACGTGCGGCGCTTTCGGCCGTGCCTGGGTGGTGCGCGCGGCCTTGTTCGGATTGTCCGCCTCGACGCTGAAGGTCACCGTGCGCCGCTGGTTCGCCCGCTCGGGCGCGACCACCGCCTGGGATACGAAGGCGAGCACCACCAGCACGATGATGCCGATCGACAAGGCGGACGATATCAGCCGCTCGCGCGGGGATCCCGGCTGATACCCGGTGCGGGGCCGTTCACTGTCCGAGTCCATCGCGCGCGGCGCTAGCCGGGAAGCGGATGTGCGGCAATCGCGCGATGAGGTCGCGACAATTCATTACGAGCGGGCTGGATCAATCCTCCCCCTGCAAGGGGAGGATCTGGCGTCAGGCGAGATTCGCCGGCCCGAACGCGTGGGGCAGCAACGCGGAGAGCGTGGTCTCCACCACGTCGTCACCATCGCACCAGACCACCGGGTCGGTCCCGCCCAGTTGCGCCACTTCGTTGAGCATCTGCCGGCACCGTCCGCATGGGCTGACCGTCGCGCCCTGCCCGGGTCGGCCCGGCGCGCCGCCGGTGACGGCCACGGACACCAGGTCCCGCCGCCCGCCCCCGCTCAGCACTTTGCCGACCGCCACCGTCTCGGCGCACAGCGACAAGCCGTAGCTCGCGTTCTCGACGTTGGCCCCGGTCACCACCGAGCCGTCGGCGAACAGCAGCGCGGCGCCGACGTGGAAGTTCGAATAGGGCGCATAGGCGCTCGCTGCTGCCTTCCGCGCCAGCTCCAGCAGTTCGTCGCGCTCGATCATCGCTGGATCACCACCCAGCGCAAGCCCTGGTCCGACACTTCGTTCGCGAGCGCAGTGTTCGCCGTCCACATCGTCCATGGCCGCCCTGCATAGTCGGGCTGCACGCGGTCCTCCACCAGCCACAGGTTGCGGTCGAGCTTGCGCGCCACGCCGTAGCGCGCCTCGAAAGCCTTGGTGATCTTCAGCACCGTGGCCTTGCCGGTGTGCGTCTCGACCTGGTTGAGGAAGGTCATCAACTCGCTTTCCATCTTGGCGTCGGTAACCTTCACCGGGCACGCGTCCGCCAGCATGTCGAGCTCCACGGCCGGCGGCAAGAGCGCCGCATCGCGCGGCACCGTGGTGACGAAGTTGGCTGCCTGCTGGCCAGCTGGTTGGCAAGGATCGTACCGGTGAACCGCCCCCACCGGCATGCCGGCGGCGCGCGCCTTTTCGAAGTTCGCGACGAACGCCGGATCGCGCGCAAAGACGCTGACGCTGGCGTCGAGGTAGGCGAAGTCGGCGCCGATTGCCTTGAGCGACGCAAAGTTGACATCGCCGTCCGCCGCGCCCACTTCCACGCCCTGCATCGGAAAGGCCGCACGCTCGGGCGTCCAATGGTGCAAGTGCCACCAAGCCCAGCCGCCGCCGATCAGCGCCACCAACAGCAGCGCGGCCGCGATACGCACGCCCATGCTCGACCGTGCGCCGCCGCGCCGCTTCTTCGCTCTTGCCACCGTGCTCCCCCTCAGCCGCGGATGTGCAGGACGCAGATCAAGGTGAAGAGCCGCCGGGCCGTGGCGAAATCGGTCTCTACCTTGCCCTCCAGCCGTTCGAGCAGCATCTCGGCCGCTTCGTTGTGGACACCCCGGCGGGCCATGTCGATGGTCTCGATCTCCAGCGGCGTCGCCTTGCGGATCGCCTGATAGTAACTCTCGCAGATCGCGAAGTATTCGCGGATCGGACGGCGGAAGCGGGCAAGGCCCAGGATCAGCGATTCGAGCAGCTCGCCCTCGCCGCCTGACACCTCCAGCGACAGCCGCCCGTCCCGCACGGAGAGGCGCAGGCGGTAGGGCCCGTGGTGGCCGGCCTCAAAAGCGCGCAACGGCTTGAAGGTGTTGTCCTCGATAAGATCGAAGATCGCGATCCGGCGCTCCTGCTCAATATCGGCGTTGCGCCACAGGATGGTCGCATCGTCGAGTTCGATGTGGGAAATGCGCAGGTCCGCCATGGTGGCGAAGGGCCTTACGCTTTTGTGGCAATTCGGGGAAGGGTAGCTCTTCAGTCGGAGCGGAAGAAGTAAGTGGGTTCGCGCAGAGGCGCAGAGAGGAGGCCGCTGAGCGCCGCAGGCTTTATCCTCTCGAGAACGGTTGTTCTTGCTCTGACCAGTGAGAGGATAACGCGGCTTTCCCGCAAGCACGACCTCTCTGCGTCTCTGCGCCTCTGCGCGAACCCACCTTTTCTTCTTCGTCCAGCCGCGACTCCGCGCCTTCGCGTGATCCTCGTCCAATCCACAGCCTGTGGAAGAATATGCTGAAATAGTTCGCTTGCCCCCACCCGCGCCCACGCGCAAAATCGTCAGCTTATGGCAACGGCACCCTCTCTCGTCCGCGATGCGGAAGTCCCAGCGATTCGCGCGCTGCCCTCTAACGTTGAGGCCGAGGCCGCGTTCCTGGGCGCCGTCCTCATCGACAACCGCGTGCTGGAGGAACTGCAGACCCCGCTCACGCCCGGGCACTTCTTCGAGCCCGTCCACGCCCGCATCTTCGAGCGTCTGACTCAGCTGCTCGACCGCAAGGCGGTGGTCACGCCCGTCACGCTGCGGCCCTATTTCGAAGCCGACGAGGCGCTGAAGGCTCTGGGCGGGGTCGCCTACCTCGCGCGCCTTACTGCCGACGGACAGGGCCTGCTCGCCCCGCGCGAACTGGCAGACCAAATCTATGACCTCGCCTTGCTGCGCGAGCTGGTGTCGGTCGGACGCGGCCTCGTTGAGGGGGCGATGGACACGTCGGAGTCGGTCGAACCGCTCGAGCAGATCGAACACGCCGAAGCCGCGCTCTACAAAGTGGCCGAAGGCGCCTCGACCGGCAGCGAGGCCAAGAGCTTCAGCGCCGCCACGCGCGTCGCGATAGAATCGATCGAAAGGGCGTTCAACTCGGGCGGCCACATCTCGGGCAAGACCACCGGGTTCGATTCGATCAACGGCAAGATCGGCGGCCTGCACGATTCCGACCTGATCATCCTCGCCGGGCGTCCCGGCATGGGCAAGACCTCGCTTGCCACCAACATCGCCTTCAACGCCGCCGAGCGCCTGCGCCGCGACATTGCCGACGGCATCCCGATCGAGAAGTCGGTCGGCGCCGCCACTGCGTTCTTCAGCCTGGAAATGAGCGCCGACCAGCTTGCCACGCGTATCCTGGCCGAGCAGTCGGGCATCAGCTCATCGGCGCTGCGCATGGGCAAGATCAGCCGCGAGGACTTCCAGCAGCTCTCCTTCGCCAGCCAGCGCCTGGCCGAGCTGCCGCTTTATATCGACGACACGCCCGGCCTCACCATCGCCGGCCTGCGCACCCGCGCGCGGCGCCTCAAGCGCCGTCACGACATCGGGCTGATCGTGATCGACTACCTCCAGCTGCTGCAAGGCAGCGGCCGCGCCAGCGACAACCGCGTGAACGAGATCTCCGAGATCAGCCGCGGCTTGAAGACGCTGGCCAAGGAGCTGCACGTGCCGGTCATCGCACTCTCGCAGCTCAGCCGTGCGGTCGAGCAGCGCGACGACAAGCGGCCGATGCTGTCCGACCTGCGCGAATCGGGCTCGATCGAGCAGGACGCCGACATGGTGTGGTTCGTCTATCGCGAGGACTACTACGCGATGGCGACCCAGCCCAAGGAGGCCAGCGACACCGATCCGCCCGACGTGCGCGCCAAGTGGGAGGACTGGAAGGAGAAGATGGAGCGCATCACCGGTCTTGCCGAACTGATCGTCGGCAAGCAGCGGCACGGCGCCACCGGCAAGGTGCGGCTGCGCTTCGAGGCGCGCATCACCAAGTTCTCCGACCTAGCGCCCGATGACCTGCGCGCGGCCTATACGGACGACGATTGAGCGTGAGCGCCGCCGGCCCGCAAACGGGCAAGGTCATGCTGCTCGCCGGCGGCAGCGGCTCGGTCGGCAGCGCCATCGCCCGCGCGGCACACGCGGAAGGCTGGACGCTGGCGATCCATGGCCGCAGCCAGGACAAGGTCGCGGCGCTGGTGGATGAGCTCGCCGCGCATGGGGCGGCGGAGGGTTTCCTCGTCGATATCTGGCAGGCCGACGCTGCGGAGGTGCTGGTCGCCGAGGTGGTCGAGCAGTTCGGCAGGCTCGACGCGGTGATCGATTGCACTGCGACCGGTCCTGGCGGGATTACTGGCCTTTTCCGGCAGACCGAACCTGCCGCATTCGGGCAATTCCTCGACCTCTCGGTCGGTTGGCTGCAGCGCCTCGCCCATGCCGCCTACCCGCACCTGGCACGTGATGGCGGCACGCTGATCGCGTTCGTCTCTGACGCCGGCGTATTCGCCGCTCCGCGTCAGGCGCTGATCGGTGCTGCCCGCGCCGGGACCATCGGCTTCGTCCGCAACTTCGCGCTGGAAGCCACCCGCGATGGCATCCGTGCGCACTGCATCTCGCCTAGCTATGTCAAGGGCAGCGACAGCGCGCGCAAGATGGGCTCCGAGCGCATGGCCAAGGCTGCGGCGCGGGCCGGGCTGGGCCTGCCCGCGGCCGAGGACATTGCACCGCTCGCGGTGTTCCTGTGCGGCGATGGCGCTCGCAAGATCACCGGGCAGGTGATCAGCGTCAATGGCGGGTTGAACGCTTAGGTCTCTCTCCCTTCCTCTTCATAGGAGGGGAGGCGAAGCCACCCCTTCAACCCTCTTGCGCGCCGCACGCAGGAGCGTAAAGCGCGCCGCCCGCCATCTCGCGGGTGCACACAAGGCGTGTCACCGATGACATCTGCGTCTTTACCCACCGATCCTGCCGCAAGCTCCGACCACAACGAACCCCACCAACCTACCGGCCCGCTGCTCCCGCTGACGGTGGGCGCGATCGGGGTGGTGTTCGGCGATATCGGCACCAGCCCGCTCTACGCGTTCCGCGAAGCGCTCGGCCAAGCCGCTTCCGACGGCCTCGTGCGCGAGGAGATCCTGGGGGTGATGAGCCTGATGCTCTGGGCCCTGATCCTGATCGTCACGGTCAAGTACGTCCTGTTCCTCATGCGCGCCGACAACGAAGGCGAAGGCGGTGTGCTCGCGCTCTTGGCGCTGGCGACCGGGAAGGCAGCGATGGGCGGGACGGTGCTGGTGCTCGGCGCGGTCGGCGCAGCGCTGTTCTATGGCGACGCGATCATCACGCCGGCCCTCTCCGTGCTCTCGGCGGTGGAGGGCATGCGCTCGCTCCATGGCATCGGCCCGTGGTTCACCGAACACCGCACCCTCGAGATCAGCCTGGTGATCCTCGCCGCGCTGTTCCTGGTGCAATCGCGCGGCACCGCCGCCGTGGCCAAGCTGTTCGGCCCGATCTGCATCCTCTGGTTCGTGGCGCTCGGGCTACTGGGCGCGATCCACATCGCCGATGGGCCCGGCATCCTCGCCGCCTTGCTGCCCTGGCATGGCGTCCTGTTCGTGATCCACCACGGCGTGCTCGGCCTCTTCGTGCTGGGCGCCGTATTCCTCACGGTCACCGGCGCCGAGGCGCTGACGGCGGACATGGGCCACTTCGGCAAGCGCCCGATCCGCCTCGCCTGGTTCGTGCTGGTGTTCCCCGCGCTCACCCTCAACTACCTGGGCCAAGGCGCCTTTGCGATCCACACGCTGGACGTGGCGCAGGCGAGCGGAAAGGCCTTCGCCAACCAGGACTGGTTCTTCCTGATGATCCCGCCCGCGGTGCGCCTGCCGATGGTGCTGCTGGCCTGCGCCGCGACCATCATCGCCAGCCAGGCGGTCATCACCGGCGCCTTTTCGCTGACCCAGCAGGCGATCCAACTGGGCCTGCTGCCGCGCCTCAACATCCGCCAGACTTCGGCCGGGCATTCGGGCCAGATCTACATCGGCGCGGTCAACTGGCTGCTGCTCGCCGGCGTCGTGATCCTGGCGCTCGGCTTCCGCAACTCCTCGGCGATGGCGGCGGCTTACGGCATCGCGGTGACCGGGACGATGGTGGTCACCTGCTGCCTGGCCTATCTGGTGCTGCGCCGCCGCTGGGGCTGGAGCATGCCTTGGGCGCTCGCCCTCATCCTGCCGTTCCTGGCGATCGACACGTTGTTCTTCGGCGCCAACATCCTGCGCGTGATCGAAGGCGGCTGGGTGCCGCTGCTGGTCGGCGCAGGCGTGCTGCTGGTGATCCTCACCTGGAATCGCGGCCGCCGCTTCATCGCCGACATGGAGAACGAAGGCGCCGTGCCGATGGTCGACATGGCGGGCATCCTGGCCAAGCGCCCGCCTGCCCGGGTGGAGGGCGTCGCCGTGTTCCTCACCGCGCGGGGCGACCTCACCCCGCATGCGCTCCTGCACAACATCAAGCACAACCACGTGCTGCACCGGCGCAACTACATCACCACCATCAAGGTCCTGCGCCGTCCCACCGTGGACCCTGCCGAGCGACTCGAGATCACCCCGATCGACGAGAACTTCTGCAAGGTGACCCTGCGTTACGGCTTCATGGAGTCGCCCGCCGTGCGCGACGACCTGATCGCCGCCTCGGATCGCATCCCGGGCGCCGACAAGGCCAGCTTCTTCATCGGCCGCAACAACTACGCGATGTCCGCCGATGTCGGCATGCCACTGTGGCAGGATTTCCTGTTCCTGGCGCTCTATCGCAACGCCGCCGACCCGACGGACTACTACCGCATTCCGCACAACCGGGTCATCGAGCTGGGCGCGCAGTACGCCATCTGAGACCCACGTGCTCGTCACAAGCGACGGAGGGTTCCTGCGATTATCGCAAGCAAAGTGCAACTTGTCGCTGGGCTGTGGCGTTTGCACGGTCGGCAGTTAAGTCTTTGCCAAGGTGGAATGATCTAGGGTGGCCCTGCATCGGGGGCAGGCAGGACTGATATGAACCGATTCTTCCGGGTTGCGGCGGCAGCCGTCGCCATGCTCATGCCGCTCGCTCCTTCGCACGCGGGCAGCCTCGAAAGCTCGGGCATCGATGAGGTTCAGAGCGCGTTCGATTCGCTGCTCGGTACCCAGCAGCGGGCACCACGCACGTACCAGTCCGGCTTCGAACAACAGCTCGCCGCACTTGCCGAAGGTTCGCAAGGACGCATCGGTGTCGCCGCGCTCGATCTCGGCACGGGCCGCACGGTGGATGTGCTGGGCGACCAGCGCTTCCCGATGGCCAGCACCAGCAAGATCGCCATTGCCGCCACCTTCCTGGAAGGCGTGGACCAGGGCCGCTTCAGCCTGTCATCCGAATACCCGATGATGATGCCGCTGCCATCGAAGCCCTTCTCCAGCTCCGTCGCCCCGGTGCGTCCGGGCACGTACATGAGCGCGCGCAGCCTGATCGAGGCGATGATCACGCGCTCTAACAACTACGCCACCGATGCGCTGCTCAAGGTCGTCGGCGGCCCGCGCGCGGTGAACGACTGGGTGCGCCGCGCCGGCGTGACCGACTGGCACATCGACCGCGACATCGCCACGCTCGTGCGCGACGATGGAGCGGTGAACCCCGCCACCACGATCGACAGCCGCGACAGTGCAACGCCGCTGGCGATGGTCCGCCTGCTCTCGCAGATCTACAACGGTCAGATGCTCTCCGGTTCCAGCCGCGACGTGCTGCTGGGCGCGATGGGCCGCTGCGTCACCGGCAAGCGCCGCATTCCGGCCTTGCTGCCGATGGGCACCACCGTGCTGCACAAGACCGGCTCGCTGGCCAACACCTCCAGCGACGTGGGCATCATCCGCGCGCCGGACGGCCGCGCCTATGCCGTCGCCATCTACGTCACCGGCCAGGGCAACCGCCTCAACCGGGAGAGCCGCATCGCCAGCATCGCCCGTGCCCTCTTCCACGGCTATGCCGCCGAGCCGCAAGCCTACCCCCGCACCGCCGTGCGCTGAGCGTTCGGGCGAGCATCGCCCGCGAAAGCCGTTGCGCAGTCCCGGCAGGGTTGCTAGGCGCGCTTCTCCCCGCAAGGGGCACGCCCCGGATGGCCCGATGGCGGAGTGGTTACGCAGAGGACTGCAAATCCTTGCACGCCGGTTCGATTCCGGCTCGGGCCTCCATATTTTCCTAGTGAAGTCAGCAACTTGCAACGTCACCGCCGAACAGGCGGAAATTGCCGTGTTGCATCCTGTTGCCGCTGAATACCGCGGTTTTCCGCCAATTGCGATTGGGTGACCGCCGCTCCACGCAACACGCATGCGACACGGCAGAGTGGCGGAAGCGCTACCTGCAGCAGGGTTGGCTGAGTCGGACGGCTTGTTATGCAAGCCCCTCTTCCCGCAAATGAGGGTTCTGGCTTTGCCAAACCACTACAAGAATCAGAACACGCCTTTCGGCACTCAGGTCGGCGTCAAGCTGAGCAAGGACGACCTGGAACTGGTGGACCCTTGGATAGCTGCCAATGCGCCCGAGGTGAGCCGGCCCGGAGCGATACGGCGAATCTTGCGCCTAGTGGCTATGCGGGTGCCGGAGTGATGCGCAGCGTCGGCGCAAGTCCGTGCGCAGCTATTGGTCTCGGCAACGGCGTTACTGGTTAAGTTCGATCAACCAAGCCGCTTGAGGGGGCGGTAAAAGATCATGGGCGATCTAGTCTCACGCGGACGTAACCCGCGGGGGGAACTTAGAAAATGGAAGTTGCAAACCTAGTATCGCGCCGCCACGAGCTTCGCGGCATCGTTGGTATCGTGCGTACGGTCTTTGCTGCAATCATCGCGTTTGGGATCACCAGCTCTGCCGTGGCGCAGCCGCTTGCCGAGCCGGTACTGATCGTGCCAGCTCCGGTTTCTGCTGCCGCAGCGCCTGCGGCCGTTCAGCCAATCACGAACCCAGCGCACGCGTCGGCATCCCCAGCGGCATCCGGCGGGCCGAGTCGCGCTGAGAAGCTACGTCGTCTCGACATCATGCTGATGGTCACCGCATTGCGCTGCCGCAAGACGGCTGACGACTTCCAGGCCGATTACGACCGCTTCGAGGTCCGCCACCTGGCGGAAATGAACGGCGCCGTTAGCGACTTACGCAAGCAACTCGTTAAGGAGCACGGTGTCCTTGGAGCCATGCGCGCTCTCGATCAGGTGAGCACGTCAATCGCCAACTCTTACGGGGATGGCCATCCTTGGCTCGGCTGTCACGATCTTAAGACGGTGACCCAGCTGCTGGTGGACGTCGAGACCGCCGACACACTGGTTGAGGCAGCGGATCAACTGCTCGACCGTGAGCGCGCGCCGCAGTTCGCAATGGCCGGCCGCTGAGAAGTTGCCGCGCCAATGTGATTCTTTTGCACGGCTAAGCGGAACGATCGCAGCTTGGGCGGCATTGACGGACATCAAGGTGCTACGAGGAAAGCCCGATGTCAGCTGCTAAAGCCGCACTACTTCATGGCGAGGCAGACCGGTGTCGACGCTTGGCGAGGATGGTTGGCGATCCCGATGCGAGGCAATTGCTCCACTTGGCGTGCGACTACGATGAGAGGGCGAACCAGGTCGAACACGACCCGTACAGCTTACTCGACGATCGCCCCCGAACCTTCGGCCGATCCGATTGGTAAGCTTCGCCGGGCGGCCCCGCCTTATGCGGCCTTAGGCAAGTAAATCGGAGTGCAGGTCCGCGGCGGCAGAGCATAGCAAAAAGGTGCGCCGGCCGGAGCCGGAGCGCCTTCCTTAGTGGCACAGGAATGCCACTTGCAGCCGTTAGCAGTTCACGACGATCGGTTCACCGGCTCAAATGCCCCGCCAAACGGAGCCTATCTGAGGTGCAGAGCGCCAAAGCCGCTAGTAGTGCAGCCATCCGCGCTGCCGCAGCGATCACGCCAGCCAACGTCAAGGACGTCATGACTATAGACTTGGTGATTACAGCCGCGCACATTCGCTGACGGCTGAACCGCCATTGCGCGCATAAGTTCGCCACGACGGCGGTGAAGGCCGCTGTCCCGATCGTGATAGCCCAAGCTGATTGCATACAAGCCCCGTGAAGCTTCATTCCCGACTGCCACCGCCACGTGACACAAGCTAAGTTGACACACTAAAGTTAAGGCAGGGTTGATCAAGCAAGCTCGCCGGTTTACGCCCGCATAGTCACACCCCTTTAAGCAAATTATTAAGCATCCTCGCGCATGAAGACGTGATGTTGGCCAGCTCCCCATCTGTGAACTTGGCATGCCAGACCGGTCGGCGCGTGAGCGCGCGACTTCGTACAAGACTTGCCGCTCGGCTAGAAGTGCTCGACGGGGTCCAAGACTGTATCCTGGTCGACATCTCTCTTGAGGGTGCTTGCATCCGAACGAACAAGCCTGTTCGCGTCAGGAACGAGGCTGTACTCACTTGGCATGGCTTTGAAGCGTTCGGTCAGGTGGTTTGGGCCACAGGAACTCATTGCGGTGTATCGTTCCTCGATCCCATCACCGCTACCGTGTTGCTTGCTACCCGTCGGTTAGATCAGACCGACCGCCTCCCCGAAGGTCGTGAACTCGCGCGGTATTGGGCGCGATCATACTTGGAGAGCGGCTCGGCTCTAAGTTGATACGCGTGAGGCCGGAGTGCCCTGGAATTCCAAGGGACCGGTCTTCAATAAACTCCTGTTGTTTAATGCTCATACAAGCCCCGCCCTGACAGGGCAGCGGAGCGTTAGCGGCTAGGTCCGCCGCGCGTGACGGCTTCACTCCTCCGTCGGTCGCCCTGCTAGGGACACGGCAAGCTCGCTCCGGCCAGACATGCCGCCAAGGGGTCCCAGCATCGAGACCTGCGGCACGGCCCAGTTGGTAGCGCTTGAGGCGACGTCCAATTGTGGTGCTGATCGTCCGGCGCGGTCACACAAACCACCTTACCGGCCGCGCTAACCTCTAGCCCGATGAGGTCGCCCAACGGCCGATTGCAGTTCAGCAAACCGACCTGAGAAGAAATGGTGCAGGACGCACACGCTCAGGATCCGCTACTGCGGCAGCTCTGTTTCTCCGAGCAGCGGGCCCCCCTTCAGAACCCTGCGCGCCCGCGCGCTCACGCCCCCTTGCACGGCAAACCTTCGCAATCGCAAGGATGCGCTGATGCTCCTGCCACACGGCGACATGAGCAACCGCAAAGCCGTCGAAGTATGCTGCTTCCGAGTAGTTCATATGAGTTCACCGAGACGGATGGGGCAGGTCATCTAAGGCACCGGGTAGGCCGTAGGTCCTGGAGAACCTACGGCCTTGGTTCGGGTACACCTCGACGCGGGGGTGGGTCTGCCGAGGCAACCTCAAGATGAGCTGCAACTCTTAACGGGCTGTAAATTTCTCCTAACAAAAATCGTCGGCCTGTTCACCTTCCAGCGTTAAGGACGCTTAACCGAGATCTGCATCACTCCTGCTCAAGAGCCTGCCGCCAATGCGGACTCGCTAACAGCCGCAACGCCGCCTCGGTCTGCTTGTCAGGATAGATCTTCGCCGCCGACCTGTTCACGCCTGGAGGATCAGGCATCGTAGGCTCCTGGCTCACCCTCCGCATCTCGCGAGCCATTCCTCGCAGCCGATCGAAGGCGGAGAAGTGAGGCACAGTCGGCATCAATAGATCCCGTCATATCCGCGCTGGTACGTTTGCGCGCCAGACTTCATGTTCTTGTACTGCTGCGCACCATCGAGCAGCGATCCGGCTGCATCAAACCCAGCTTTGACGATCGCCATCGTGCCTGCGCTGCGCTGAGCGTTCGCCTCGCCCATGTAGTTGGAGGCCTGAATGTCAAAGCCTCACACGTTCTGCTGCGTCTGCTGGTAGATCCGCTGAGCGTCCTCACGCCCTAGCATCTCAGTATCATCCTGGATCCAAGCAGCGGTGCCGAAGTCGACACTAACACCTCCGGCCGCGGCCCGGGCACGCTGCGCACCCTTGAGTTGGCCCAGCTTACGATAATGGTCGAGGTTGGCCTCGCGACCGTTCTGAAGCGCCTGCTGTGCGGCCTCGCGCTCCATGGAGGCGTTCTGCTCAGCGATCTTGGCCTTGAAGCGTGACTGAGCATTTGCGGCCAGACCGCCGGTGATAGCGCCTGCAGCCGCCATGCCAGCAGCTATGATTGGAAGCGCTGGTCCGCACATAGTCAGCCCCTCCCGCCGAGGGCGCGGCGTCGACCCGTTACCCACGCCTGCCAACCAGAAGCGGACACGTAGCCAGCAGGCGCGCGAGGAAGCGGCGTGTTCGGCTGCACCTGGCGGTCAATCGGGACCTCACCGCGGGCGATCTGCGCCGCGAGGTAGCCGCCCCAGCTTTCCGGAAGGCTCGCGGTTGCAACGCCGTCGGTGCCGCGGGTAAACGCGCCCGAGCTGCCCAGGATCATCACCGGACCACCCGCACGACATCAGCACCGCGCGTGTCGTCGCCGGCGCCATCACGGCCGCGCTCCTCTTGCTCGCGAAGAGCCTCCTGCACGGCGTGCCAGCCAGACACCGGCAGGCGCGGCCTGTGCGCCGCTGCGGTCGTGCCCGGAGGCAACGCGCTCCGTTTCTTGCTGCTCATGCCAGTTCCCTTTCAGGCGCGATCCGTCCAACACAGCGGAGGACATTCTTGGTCTCGCCTTGCTCGCGATCCGCCAGAGTGATGCCTTGGAGCACGCGCGCGTCATTCGAGATGGCCGCAGTGACCAGCGGAAGGAGCATCTCGGTTCTTGCGAGCGATTCGAAGGCACCCTGCATCTGATTGCTGGCGACGTGGGCCGGCATGTTCACCGGCTTGTAATGCGGTCGATAGGCAGTGACGGCAGAGCGCAGCTGCGACGTCAGCGCATCATATTCGGCCATTTCATTGCCAAGGGTTCGAGCGATCTTCTCGATGCGCGCGATGGTCGCTTCACGCTGGGCCAACAGGCTTTCGGTATCCTCCGACAGCTTGTTGTACGCCTCTTGGCGAGCCTGCCTCACCTCAGCAGCGCGGATGCGATCAGACTCAACGCGAGCGGCCTCCAAACCCTCCAACTGACCCACGACAAGGTCGAGGGCTTGCTTGGCGGTCAGCACGTCTGCGTCAGTACCGGTGCCCATCGCGGCTTCGAGGTTGGCGCGGCGATAATCGGCATCTGCCTTCTCGCGCATCTCCACTAGCTCGGCATGGCGTTCGTGGAATTTTTCAGGCGTCAGCAGTTTCATGGCCGTCCCTTTCGCTGGTGGTCATTCGATCGGACACGACGGTGCGGAGGAGTTCGCTAACTGTGAGACCTGCCAAGCTGGCGCGCTCGTGCAAGGCGCCGGCAAGACGATCGCCCGCGCGGAACGCTATAAACCTGGAATGCTGGGCTTCGCGCATCTGCGCCTCCGTCGTGTTTAACAGAGGCTAAGCGAGGCGAGGCGGCGGTTGAATCGCGGCTATGACGCTCGCTAGAGGTGGAGCGCTAAGGAAAGGCAACACGCGGCAGTGGAGTACGCGAGCCCGCCGATGATGAGCTGTAGGGGTGACCAGCGGATGCGCCCTGACACAAGGCGCGTACCTGCGAGCATGTGGTTGAAGCCGGCGAGAATCAGCCAGGCGGAAAGCCCGCAAAGAACCAGAACCACAATGCCCCCGATCGGCTGCACACCGATTGCCCAGATGCCGGGTACAGCATTGTGCTTGACGATCGGTTTACGCGTCGGTGCGCATCAGTGCACGCGAGAAGAGCAACCCACCTCTTCGTACCGGTCATATTGCTTAGGGCTCCCGAACTCCGTTGCCGGGTTGTAGTAGAACGAGTTCTCAACCGGCATGACCGGCTCGGCAAAGGTCAGCGCCAGAGCATCGCCATCATCGGGCGAAGGCATGCCACGGGCTTTCATGTCCTTCTTGGATTCAAGCTGGATCGACACCTGATCAGCGCCGTAGCCGTACTCAGGCCCCGTGAGATCCGCCTCTAGGTTGTCTTCGTCGGGGATGGCGCCGGTCGCCAGCCAGGAGCGCATGGTGGTCCACATCTCGGCGCGCCTGTTCTTCGTTTTCACCCGAATGCCGTTGGCCCACTCGGCGTCACGGCCCTTACCGCCGAACCAGATCTCGTAGACGTTCTCGACGCCAAGCTGCCGGAGCCTGTCAATGACAGCAGCACCGATGTTGCCCGCGTCCACGAAGATCGCAGCCGGCTTCCAGCGCTGAGCCTCGAGCGCGATGTCACCTGCCAACGTCATGGCGTCCTGATCTTCCCACTGGCGCCAGGCAATACCCCGCGCATCTCGGCCGCGACGAATGGCGAGGGTCGAATGGTCATCACCGAACCGGGCGCAGTCCACGCCAAACACCAGCGGATCGGACGCCAGCATGGGTACTTCTCGCTTGCGAGCAGCCTGCACCAGGTCAGTGCCGATGAACTGCGAGGAGGAGCGTGATGGGAACTGCCCTTTGACTCGAACCCGCACGAAGTCGCTGTCCTCGCCATATGCATCGATCCAGGCCTGCAGCTGGGCCTTGTTCGTCCTCTTGACGTTGCGCCCATCGATCATGCGATGGCGCCACTGATTGCGGAACCGGCCGACGATCACGTCGCGGAAGCGCCCGCTGTTCCTGGTCGGATTACCGTACGCCAGCCACAGCAGTTCAGTCCCGGCATCCGTCAGGCCGCCGCTGGCCGTGTCCCAGATGGGATCGATGATCGAGGACGCCTCGTCGAAGAGCAGGATCACCCGCTTGCCCGCGTTGTGCAGGCCAGCGAACGCCTCCGTGTTGCGCTCAGACCAAGGGATGGCATCGATACGCCAGGTGCGCTCGTGGCCGCTCTCCGTCGAGTGGATCGAGGTGGCCTCCAGCACGAACATGTCGCGCAGGCAGTCGAACTGCAGGAGCGAGTACCACTTCGACAGCTCCGGCCAGGTCTTGGTGCGCAGCTGGCCCTCAGTGTTGGCGGTGACCACGCCACGGGTATCCTCGTGCGTCATCACCGCCCATAGGATCAGCCAGGACACCTGCGACGACTTGCCGATGCCGTGACCTGAGGCGGTAGCGTCTTGAATGGGCTTGTGCGGATTGGCTCGCAGATCAGCCCCGATCGCCTCCAGCTGCTCGCGCTGCCAGAGGTCAGGGCCATCTTCTTTCGCCAGCGAGGTGCCTTCTACGCCCCACGGGAACGCCCAGAGCACAAAGCCTAGTGGGTCATGGGTGAAGCGGCCGAGGTCGGCGATAACTTCACTGCGGATCTCTGCGGGGGTCATGGGCTGCTCCTAATGGGAATGCAGCATGAAGATTGACGTCTGAGGCTTGAATCGCTCGATGAAGGATCCAGCTGATCGTAAACAGCTCGTTAGCCATAGTAGTTCCGGCAGTGTTCAATACTTCTGACTATCACCCTCGCCGAGGTATCGGATTGGATTGTGATGAGGATAGTCGCCAACCCCAACGCCCCGTTGGACATGTATGAGACGGCAGTTGCGAGCGCGCTGGCTCCGGTCTCATACGTCGCGGATGGTGAGTCGATTACTGTCGGGTACCAGGACTCATACGGCAACATCTCTCCGTACGTTGATGTCCTGCATGGAGATTCCTTAAGCATCTCCAAAGATGGAGCATTGTCCTCAGGGCTCGTCAGATCACTCGACGAGTTCCTTAACTCAGTTCACCAATTCACGATTTCAGATGTCGCGCTGACCGTCAGTCCGGATGATCTATTTTCAAGCTCTGATCGTATAGGGTTTTTCGATGATGCGTTGAGCGGCGACGACTACATAATTGGGTCGTATGGGGACGATCGCTTGTATGGCGGCAGCGGCAATGACACACTTTTTAGCCTAGGTGGCAGCGATGATCTCGATGGTGGAACAGGCGACGATACCTTCCACGCCGTAGGATCTGGCTCGTTCATATATGGCGGAGATGGGGTTGACGCTGTGATTTATGCCGCGCTGGCGAAATTATTTACAGTATCGTCTGAAAACTTTTCCGCCACAGTAGAAGCAGACTTCCTTTCCGAAGTAGAGGATATTCACTTCCTTGATGCCACTCTTACTTTCAATGTGGACAGCGACGCAGCCTTCGTGCTGCGGCTTTATGATGCCGTTCTCAATCGTGAGCCGGACGCTGTTGGCCTGGATAGCTGGTTAGATGATTTAGGCGCGGGCACCACTAGAATGGATGTAGCACTCGGCTTCCTTAACTCGCCGGAGTTTTCCGCTGCCACAGGCAATCTGTCGACGCCTGATTTCGTTGAGTACCTCTACAACTCGGCTCTTGGTCGTCCGTCCGATGCCGGTGGCAAGGCAAGCTGGGTGCAAGCCATCGAGAGCGGCACCAGCAGAGCCGATGTCCTGATTGGTTTTTCCGAGAGCCAAGAGCACCGCGACCAGACCGCTGCTGTCTTGGCCAAAGGCTTATGGACCACGGACAATGACTTCCAGCAGATTGCGGCCTTGTACGACACCTTCGGCAACCGACTGCCAGATCAACAAGGCCTCCTGAACTGGGTTGCTGAACTGAAGGATGGAACCTCGCTGAGTTCAGTCGCAAGCGGCTTCGCTGGCTCAGCTGAGTTTGCAGAGAAAACGTCAGGTTTCTCCAACGAACAGCTGGTGGATTACATGTACCACAACACGCTGGATCGTGAAGCCGACGCCGGGGGCAAGCAGGCTTGGGTGAGCGCCCTAGATAGCGGTCTCAGCAAGGGTGACCTTCTGCTCGGCTTCTCTGAAAGCACGGAGCACTACGGCCTGATGCAGTATCAACTGTTTGCTGGTGTCGATTTTGTGATGTGATCGGGAGTGCTGCTGGCGGGCTCTAGTCTCGCCAGCAGGTTCCGCACGCTCGACGCGTGCCACTTGCCGCCGCGTGCCGTGACTATGCCGGCAGCGGCTAACATTGCTCCCACCGCTTGGGTGTGCGCTCTATCAACGCGCCGCCCGTCTCGCGTGTCTCGGTCCAGGTTTGCACCAGCTTCATGCGCCCGAGCCTTATCCGCCCGCCGTGAAGCGTTCGGGTGCTGAGCAGCTTGGGATCATGCATCCTGAAGCACCCGATAAACGCTGGCTCGACCAATGCCCATCTCACGTGCGATGGCAGCAGCGCCCATGCCGCTCGCCTTGAGCGCCTGGACCTTGGCGGCATCAATCGTTGCCGGACGTCCCTTGTAGACGCCCTGAGCCTTCGCCTTCTCAATCCCGTCCTTCTGACGTTCGCGGCGTATATCGTTCTCAAACTCAGCGACAGCGCCCAGGATCGCCAACATGAGCTTGCCAGTGCTGGAAGACGTGTCGACACCCCCTTGCTGCAGACAGCGGAAGGACACGCCCTCCGCAGTCAGTCGCCCCATGATCGCGTGCAGATCGCCGACAGAGCGCGCCAGGCGATCCAGGCGGGTGACAACGAGCGTATCGCCCTCTCGAGCCTGGTCCAGCGCCTTGGTAAGCTCAGGGCGCTCCGTGCCGCTCTTTCCGCTGCGCTTCTCCTGGTAGACCTTCTGACAGCCTGCATCCTTGAGGGCCTGCACCTGAAGATCAAGCGATTGCCCAACGGAACTAACACGCGCGTAACCTACCAGCATGGGAGACCTCCTGTCTCGTTTGGCTCTAGAGGTTACATGCATAGTGTCTCGTTACCCCGCAATCAACCCTTATAACACGCTTTCCGGTATGTCGTGAGACGTATTGCCGAAGTATACTCTAATGAGACGATGCAGGGGCGGGTACACTCACACCCATGGCTCGACGCCGCGCCTGTTCCAGCATCGACGCAGCAGCCTCGTCCGACTTGAGCTCGATTCCGAGATCCTGACGCGGACGACCCCAGCCACGATCCAGCAGCGCCGTAGCGGCCGTGGCTCGCACCGCCTCGCTTTCCGCGTCCAGCAAGGTGACAAGCGTTTCGACCGCGCTCAGGGTGTGCTCGCGCGCCACTTGAACCAGCGTCCTGCCGTCATCCAACACGATCTTCGGCCGCCCGCCAGGGTTGGGACTTTCGCCGGGTTTCCACTTCGCCATCGCTCGCCATCCTGAGGTGCTGAGAACACGCCCGACGTTATGCGCAAGATTGGACCTCCCGTTGAATCGCGGGCTGTGGCGCATCGACTTCAGCAAGCCGCCCACATCAGTCATCCGCCTCTCCTTCCATGGAGGGCGCTGCGGCCCTAGTGGCAGCGCCCGAATAGTACGTAGTACTAGTAGTGTGTTCTCGGGGGTGTTCGGGCCGGTGTTCGGGAGCGTTCGGGAAGTGTGTTCGGGGAGCGTTCGGGGATGCGTTCGGGAAACCATCGGGCACCTCGACGATGATGTTTTTCGTGCCTGATTTGCCTGGCCGCTCGACTGTCTGAACGGCGATACGGCCCATCCGGAAGAGACGATCCATTGCCCCCTTCAGGGCAGCCTTCTTTACCCCCTTAGCCTCCGGCATGCCCTCGAATTGAGACGGTGCGTAGTTGGGGCCAGAGCTGGGACCGACAGCCCGCTCGACACCCTCGCTCGCTCGCTGGCGCAGGCAGCGCAGGAAGGCCTCGCACTGAGCGTTCGCGGCCGATAGTTCGCGCAGCTGGGCCGCCGCGCTGGGTTCCAGATCCTCGTCGCGGATGAAGGCACCAGCGAACCAGCGCACTTCAATGCGATTGCCGGCGCGCGAATAGTTGGCCTTGGGGTTCGTCAGCTCACGCACGTCCGGGTCGGCACATTCCTCCGGCCGTGCCAGCAGCATGCGGGAACGGAACTGATTATTGTAGGCGACCGAGCCTAGGTAATCCTGTCCCGCCTTATTGGTGTGATGGAGCAGAACCACCGCCCCGTTGCGCTGGGTCGCGAGAGTGCCAAGCCAGTGGGCGAACGGAGCGACCTGGTCGACCGCGTTGTGATCGATGCCCGCGGTCTGAGAAGCGTTGTCGAGGATGAGCAATCCGATGTAGTGACGCTCCACCAAGCGCTCCAGCTTACGGCCAAGGGGTGTGACGCTCACGCCGGTGTCGCCCGCCGTCACAAGGAAGGGGTTCGCCTCCAGTGTATAGGACACAAGATGCAAGCGGCCGGCGAGAGAGGCCATAGGGATGGCCATTGCCTCACAGATGGACTCCTGACGCCGCCACAGCTCTTCTGCGTCGTCTTCCCAGCTCAGATAGGCTGCGTTCGCCTGCCGCGTCTCGACGCCTAGGAATGGACGCCCGAACGCCACGCAGGTGGCCTGTATTTGAGCGAGCAGCGACTTGCCCATGCCGCCGTCACCAGCGAGCAGCGTTGCTTTGTTCGCAGGCACCCAGCCATCCACTAGCCACTCCCGCGCAGGCGCCCTCTTGGCAGCACACGCGGTCAGATCGAGCGAAGGCCATTCGTCCGCATCGGGCTCAGGCTCATCGAAGCACTCGCCCGTGTCATGATCGTAATGATCATGCTGCGGCCCAGGATCGCCGGCCTCACGAAATCCTGTCGGCTCGTCGCGGTCAGGCGCGCTGCGGGGATTGGCTGCGCCATCTGCTAGACCACGCCCTACCTTCGCAACGATCTTCTCTGGCGTCCAAGCATCCCGGGGATTGTAGGACGGCATCGCCAAGCCAGCGGCTATTAGGCTGGATTGCGCCGTGCCGATCGTAAGCTCACCACCAGCGACAAGCGCACCGATCTTCAGCGCCGCCTCGTTCAGCGCGCACTCCTGTTCGCCGTTGCCGGCCGAACGGACGGCGGCACACTCTCGATCGAGCGCAGCCAAGCCATAGCGTGTATCGGCGCCGTCAGTTTTAAACTCACTGCTCGGCTTCTGATCCCGGCTGGAGCCCCTCAGGATGACAGCGAGCAACTCGGCCGGCGCCTCGACCACGGTTGAGCCATCATGCCAGGCATAGCGCCGACCACTTGGATGCAGCGATGGCGGGACGATGACATAGCCGCCATCCCCTCGCGTCTCCGCGCCGGGCAGCTCGGAGAACGGCCAGCCCCGCTTCGGGTGCCGCTGGTGGTTCCGCATCGGCGCCGCCGGGTCATACTTGAAATACAAGTGATAGCCCTTGCCGGTGTCGACGCGGCGCGTGGCGGGCATATCGAAGCGACAAGAGCTCTCGAACTGCTCCGGATCGTCTATGTCGAGCGCCCAGAACCCAGTGGCAGCCCCGGTCGGCATGCCGATCATTGCTTCAGGCCAACGCGCCCACCAGCCCCGCACCGTCTCCGGATCTTTGCTTGCCGACTGAAAGCCCTCTTTTACCAGCGGCTGCTTGTTCTCGTCGCATGGAAAGACCGGCAGCCCCTTCGCTGCGTAGTTGAGTGCTGCCGCTTGCAGGTCGACGCTCATAGTAGAGGACGCGTTCACGCATGCCCCCCTTCGACCGTCGCGAGCCAGATGAACCGGCCAGGCGCGAGCTTCTGCACCAGCGCGAGCCAGGCAATCTCCTGCTCGGGCCGGGTCTCAACAATGACGGTGTTCTGCCGAGTCGCGGCTGCCGCGAGAGCCATCGCTGTGTACGCGTCTGCCTGCGGCCCACTCGATATGATGGCGAAAGAGTGGGACGACCGGATTGCACGCCGAATCGAGGGCATGTGGAAGCCTTCCGGGCCGAGGGCCTTGTCGAAGTCGTCGCCGACCATGAAGATGACCGGGCGTGTCGTGCCAGCAGGAACCCTGAAGGCTCCGGCGCCCTGCCCCGCAAAGAGCATGTCCACGCCATGGTCGCGCACGGCCTTCACGATCGGCCGCAGGTGCGGCGCGGCATTCACCATCGCATGATCGAGATCGGCGCGGGTTGCGGGCGAGTTGATGAGGGTGCGAGCCGTCATGTCGAGCACCATGCCGGTGGCGATTGCCGCGCTTCTACGGACGGCCGCGATCTTGCGACCATCAACCCGATCCGGTATGAAGGGAGCCGATCACCCGCAAAGAGATCAGCGCGCCGGCCCTTGCCCGGGCGGCGTCGTTGTCTAGGCATCACGGGGCACCTCCGCGAGCTTGAGGTAAGGCGCAGTGCCGGTGATCGCAAAGATGCCGGGGAACGTGTCCTCGAAGTACTCAGACGCCCACTGGTTCGCGGCTTCGCGCGTGCCCTCGTACCACTGCATTTCCCGCATATCGGCGGACACCGCGGCGAACACACCCCAGCCACCCGGCACAGGATGAACCTCGACGCCGGACTTCACCGGCCCTGCGACCGTCTTCACGCGCAAGGCTCCCAAAGCTGGAGGATCGGCGCCGGCATCGCACCATCGACATGGAACAGCTGATCGATAGCGTGGTGCTCACGGGCGAGCTGGTTGGCATCGCAAGCATGCAGCCGGAAGCCGATCGCGCGACGGCCGAGAACGCCGTATCGCTCGACTTCATAGCCAGCCTCGTTCGGCAGTTCGCGGACGCGGATGAGCGCAGGCTCGATGGCAACGGCGCTCATGCAGCACCTACGAGCTTGCGGAGGCTTGCAGCGGGTATGAGCCGCCGCTTGCCCACCATCACTGTGGGAATCGTTCCGTCGCGGACACGGCGCCACACTGTAGCTTTTGAAAGGCTTGTCCGCCGAGCGGTTTCAGCAATCGAGAATGCGAGTATCTCGCCGGGTAATTCTTGCACGTGCCGCCTCCGTGTTGAATGCGACACCCTGATTACGCATGCTTTCGCATGCTTTGAATCGCGGCAATTGCAGGAGCCGAAGTCATCCCGCGATGGATGCGAAAGCAGGCTTTTCTCGCGGCTAGATTGCATCTTCTTCGCCGCCAGGATCGCTGATCGAGCAGCCCGGTCCACCGATTGCTGGTCTCTTGGCGCTGTAGCAGTCCTCGTCGTACTGCCCGGCGGGGTCGTCCTCCTCGTCGTCCTCGTTCTGGGTGATGAGGCACTGCCCTTTCTTCTGCGACTCCCGCAACGTGTGCCACTCAGCGTACGCCGGATCGTCAGCATCGGCCGTGATGTCGCCAGGGACACGTCGACCAAAGCCAAGCGCGATCCACGAGTGGGCGAACGAGTCCTCCACATCCCCCTCCTCCTCGTCGGGATTGCCATCAGCGAGGTCGAGGAGGTCGATCGCAACGGCGATGAAGCCTTCCAGCTGGTGCCGGTTGAACGTGGCAAGCATGCGCGAGATCGCAGCCGGCGGCGCCGGCATAAGCCTTTCCATCCTGCCCATGATTAGAACCTCCCGCTGATGCGGTTCAGATCCGCCACGAGGATGTCGATGTCGTATGGATCTTCATCAACGCTGCGGACCGTCTCGATCTTGAGAGTGAGATCCTCGACTGTGCGAACCGGGTACGCATAGACTTCGCTGAACGCCGCGAACCACTTATCGCCCAACGCGTCGCTCTGCTGGTTCAGCCCCCTGGCCAGCCACTCCGCGTCGATCTGTTCAAGCTGGGCATTGCGCCGGTCGAGCGCTTCGCCGAGCTCAGTACAGCAGCGTCCGAAATCATCGTCCTGATAGGTCCAGTGGTCGCGGCGGCTTGTGACGATCACGGCTTCGGATGTCCGGCAGCCGGTGCTCATGTGGACCATCTTGCCGAAGGTGTTCTCGAATGACGCCTTAGTTGTGTAGTGCGGTACGGCCGCTCGAGCAGCCTGGTATGCCGTGGACGCAGGATCGAAGACGGTCTCGTGCCAAGCGTCCGCCACGTTCTTAGCCCGGCGATACGCTGCAATGACCCGCAGCAACCCTGCGTCGTAAGCAGCAGAGGTACCAGCCGCGGCAGAGGCAAGAGCCGGAGCCGCTAGTGCAGTAAGTGACGCGGCGCCGGCCAGCAGCCCACGACGCGAAAAACTAAGATCAGCCATTGTGTCATCTCCAAATGGCGCACCTCTTCGTCACCAGAAGCGAGCCTGGCGGGTGCGACTTGATGTTGGAGCGGGTGTGTGCGATTGGCTGGCGCGTCGGGGTCCAATTCGACGCAGAAGCCCTCTCGCCACCCGCGAGGGGGTTTCTTTTTAGCTAGCCGCAGCTTGAGAGCTGAAAGCCCGATCCAGCTCGCTCTTGCGAAAGAACATGATCCGACCTTTGCGGATGACCGGCAGCTCTCCGCGGTCAACCATATGATAGATGGTGCGGCGAGTCAGACCACAATAGGCAGCCGCCGCAGCTGCGCCGTGGATGAGATCGGCATTGAGCATTTGCTAAACCTCCGTTGATTCCGTAGCGGTACTTCTAAGAAACGATGCTATGCAACGTTACACAGGTAGCTACGCCTCTTCCGTGCATGCCGCAAGAGGTTTAGAAACTTTTCACAGGTGGTGAATGCGCGTTTGGAGTGTCACCTTTGGGGAGCTGGAAGCTGCACTGGCGGAGATGCACGATGTCGCGGCTTCAAAGCGTACGGCGTTCCAAGCGCGCTTGAAGAACTTTCACCGTTTAGCGTTCCCGCCCGAATTTGAGGCGGTAAAGGGCCGAGCTGCGCAATACACGCCCGCGCAGGCTTACGAGATGGCGTTGGCTGTGGAACTCACCCAGCTTGGTTTGCCGCCAGACCGAGCAACGACTGTTCTGTCATGGAATCGCTTTGAAACGACGATGGCTGCCCGAATGGCGACTGACACGTTAGCAAGCCTGGGTAGCTCCGCCGGAGCGCCGCTGCAGATGTTCATCTATTTCGATCCCAACGCTCTGTCGCCGCTGACAAACCGGCCGGATGATAGCGTGTCAGTTGACGCAGAAAGCTTCTTCTACGGCGGAGCCGACGTCATCGCCGAGTACCTCCGGCTATTCGAGCCTGGCACGTCCCCTCGATTATCAATGGTCAACGTAACGTCGATGTTAGCCGCATTCGACGCGGCACTGCCGGTGGGATATCTCGCCGCGCTCTCATCTTGGACGAGGGAAGTTGACGAGCTTGAGTACGGTAATGTCGATTACGCGATCGCTCGCTTGAAAGAGGCCCGCCGTCATGGCCTAAAAAGCGAAGCTTACAAGCTCGCGCTTACAGAACTGATCGAGACAAGCAATGGCCGCCATTCGTAAGCGCACCTGGACCGCCTCAGACGGCACACAGAAGCAAGCATGGCTCGTCGACTACCGCGACCAGGCAGGCAAGCGCCGGGCTAAGCAGTTCGCGCGCAAGAAGGACGCCGATGCGTTCGTCACCAAGGCAAGCTGGGAAGTCAGTCAGGGAACGCACACAGCCGACTCGCAGAGCATAACCGTCGAGAAGGCAGGCCAGAATTGGATCGAGCGAGCCGAACGTGAGGCATTGGAGCCGTCGACCATCAAGTCCTACCGCGAGCACCTCCGGCTGCACATCAATCCCCTTCTGGGTGCTAAGCGGCTCAACCAACTCACCAAACCGATGGTCGAGGAGTATCGTGATCAACTGCTCGATGGCGGCCATTCCCGCATCATGGCGGCAAAGGTCCTCCGCTCGCTATCGTCCTTGCTGAAAGAGGCTCAGCGCGTCGGGTACGTCGGCCAGAACGTCGCCCACGGCATCACCGTAAAGCGGTCCGGACGCGACAAGGCGAAGGTCGTGCCACCCACCAAGGAGCACATGCGCGCCCTCATCGAAGCTGCCGGTGCTGAGACAGCGCGGCCGATCGACAAGCCGCTTCTCTTGGTGCTTCTGTTCGCCGGGCTGCGAGCATCTGAGATCCGGGCTCTGACCTGGTCGAACGTGGATCTGAAGCGAGGCACAATCACCGTCGACCGCCGCGCGGACCCGGCCAACCTGATTGGCCCGCCAAAATCCGCATCAGGCTTCCGGACGATCCCGGTGCCGGTCAGCGTCGTAAGCGAGCTGAAGCGGTGGAAGCTACGCTGCCCGGCCTCCAGGCTTGATCTCGTGTTCCCCAGCGCGGCGGGCACGCCCATCTTTCACAACAACCTGGTGCTGAGCTTTCAGGAACCGCTGCAGCTGGCAGCCGGCATCAGCCGTCCCAAGCTGGTCGACGGCAAGCCGGTGAAGGATGAGCAAGGACAGACCGTACGTGAAGGGCTCTACAGCCTGCACGACTTCCGCCATGCCGCGGCTTCGCTCTGGATCGAGCAGAAGGTCGCCCCCAAGCGGGTGCAAGCGTGGATGGGTCACGCCTCGATCGCGCTCACCTTCGACGTTTATGGGCACTTGTTCGCTGCGCAGGAAGAGGACGCGGCGGTGATGGCAGCGCTTGAGGCTGGTGTGCTGGGCGCAGGTGGATCGGCGGCATAGCCGCGCGAATACGAAGTTACGCTGTGCTTAGAGGATGCGACCTTTGAGGCAGCGCTTGCGCCCGTGAGCGGCAAAAGGAGACATGGAAATGGTCAACCGAATCCTTGCGAATAATGAAACATTGCTGAGGCAAGCCTCGAAGACGGCCGAGCAATACCTTCAAGATGCGATCGGCAGCATCGATCACAGCCTTGGGCAAGGCTATGCCGAGCAACACCCCGAACTGATCGCGGGTTTCATGACCACTGCGGCTCTTGATTACGGCGCGTCCGTGATTGCGCGAGCTCTAGGCTCCTTGGGCGACGGCCTGGACGACTGAGTGATTTCGATCAGCTAAATGGCTCCGACGGGTGGGGTATGTGGCGCCGCCAAACTTGCAGCGTTCTCCTTCGAAACACACATGCAACACGGATGCAACACGGCCCCGAAAACCCTAGGAATTCTGCGGCCTACGCCTAAGACTGCAAATCCTTGCACGCCGGTTCGATTCCGGCTCGGGCCTCCAACTTCCGGCATGACGGATGCGATCCGCGCCGCCTCACCTGACTTTTCATTACTCGGGCATGCAATTGCGGCCCTCAGCTCTCGATTAGCTGCGGCGTCAGCATCGGCAGGTCGCGCGTCTCCAGTACGCCGGGCTGCGCCTCTATGACGTGGCAGGCGGCGTTGATCACCGGGTGCGCGGTCAGCCCAGGCGAGTAGGCAGCGTAGTCTTCGGGCGCGACATCGAAGGCGATCGTCACGTCGAGCGAGGTGTCGCCCTTCACCTGCATGCTCCAGCCTGACTCGCGCAGCTCCCAGGCCGGATCGAGGTCACGCGTGACGTACCAGGTCGAGTAGCGGCGCAGGATCCGCTTGTCGCCGCGCACGCCGAATACGCCCATGCGAATGGCGCCGATCGTGCCCGCCTCGATTACCCCGGCGGCGATCACCTCACGCTTGCGGGCGAGCGCATACTCGACCGAGCCGACCACTTCTTCGAGCGGCAGGCCGATCGCGGCGGCCAGCGCGTTGAAGCTGGAGGTGGTGCTCTGCACCGTGACCGGCTGGCGGTTCGGGTCCATATCCTCCACCTGCGCGCCGAAGCCGAGCCGCTCGAGCATGATCGGCGAATCGCGCTCCGCCATGTCGGCGTAGTCGGTGATGGTCAGGCTTTCAAATCGGCGCTGCATCATCATCAGAGTCAGCGGCATCACCTCGGTCGACCAGCCCGGGCTCGAGCCCGTGGAGTAGAGCGAGCTGCTGCCCGCCGCGCACGCCGCCTCCAGTCGCCCGAGGACTTGTGGGTCGAGCGAGGCGCGCTGGTTGAAGCCGATGCAGGCGGTGACGAGGTTCGCGCCTGCCTCCAACAGGCGGCACATGTCGTCCACGTCCGGCTGGTCGGGCAGGTAGATGACACAGTGCGGCCTGGCGGCGATCACGTCCTCGATCGAGCCGGTGGCGACAATGCCTGTCGACCCGGCGCCGAGGGGATCGCTGCCCGTCAACTCACGGGCATCGCGGCCGATCTTCGCGGGCGAGAAGACGCGCACCGCCACCAGCTCCATCGCCGGATGGTCCAGTATTGCGCGCAGTGCCTGCAGGCCGACGTTGCCCGTTCCCCATTGTGCCACGCGATATCGGCTCATCCTGGTTCTCCTTTGTTCTTGCTGGCGGCTTGGGCCGTTCACAGTCCCCCGTTGGCTTACCTATGCGGGCGGAAGCAGCAGGGTAGGCGGCGCCGACTAGAAGCGTCGCCATGGTCCGCACTCCGCCATCCTCGCTTCACAACCCACCGGGCCGGCGTGCCAGCGCACGGCTGCGGGTGCGGCTTGCCGCGCGGCTGGTGAGCCGCGCCGGCACGCAGCACGCGGTGCTCACCGACTTGTCGACGCGCGGCGCACAAGTGGCTTTGAGCGAGCCGCTGCGCATCGGCGACGAGGTCATGGTGCTGTGGAACGGCTTCGAGGCGTTCGGCGACGTGGTTTGGAGCGGCCAGCGCCATTGCGGCATCGCGCTGGCCGACCCGCTGGCGCAGGCGGTGCTGGTCGCCACTCGCCAGCTCGACGCGACCGAACGCCTGCCGGCCGAGCGTGAACTGACGCGGCGCTCGGCGCAGTCGTTCGTGAAAGGCAACGTGCGCCTTTGAGGGTGATTGATGCCGCCTGATCGCGCCACGGCGACGCTCAAGGCTTGGAGTTGCCAATGGCCGACTTGAACAGGCTGCCTTCCGCCTCCCAGTCCATCCTCACACGGCGGTGCGCGATCAGCCAGGCGCCGTCGACCTTGGCAAAGCGGTCGAGATAATAGCCGGCGTGGTCGGGTCCGATGTCGGTCCAGGCAACCCAGTAGGTCCGTGCCTGCGCCGAGTGGTGCCCAGTGATTTCGATGCGGGAGGTCGAGAGGTGATGGCGCACGAAGGTAGCCCCGTGCGTCGCGCCTTCCCTCAGCAGCCAGCGCTCCTGCCACTCGCGGATGGCCTGGTGGCCTTCGTAGCGGAACGCGCGATCCTCGGGCACATGCTCGCTCTCGATCACGCCGTTGGGGGTGAAGCACTCGACGAATTCGCCGATCCGCAGTCGATCGCCCGACGTGGTGTAGCGCGCCATCAGGTCGCGGATCGCCTCGCGGGCGAGCAGTTCATCGACCGTCACGCAACGCACCTCACGACATCACCAGCCCCGCATCGACGTTGATCGACTGGCCCGTTACCGTACGCGCATCGTCGGAGGCGAGGAATAGCGCCATGCGCGCGACATCCTCGGGCGTGGAAAATGTCTTGAGCGGCAGCGGCGCAACGATGCCCGCTTCGATCTCTTCCAGGCTGCGCCCCTGCTCGGTGGCGACGCGCTTCATGTAGTTGACCATCAGGTCGGTGCCGATCGCGCCGGGCACCACGCAGTTGCAGCGGATGCCGTATTCGCCCACTTCGCGTGCGATCGTCTTGGTCAGGATGCGCAGTGCGCCCTTCGCGGCGGAATAGTGGCTCTTCCTCACCATGCCCTCCCAGCCGGCGCTGGACGAGAAATTGACGATCGATCCGGTCCGCCGCTCCAGCATCGAGCGGTTGAGCACTTCACGGCTGCATAGCATCGCGGCCATGCAATCGACCTTGTAGGTGTCGAGGAAGTTGTCGACCGTCTGTTCCCAGATGTACTTGTCGGTGCCCGGGACCGCGGCGTTGTTCATCATCACGTCGACCTGGCCCCAGCGGCTCATCGCCGCCTCGACCATGGCCGCCACGTCGCCCTCGTCGGTGACGTCGGCGCGCACGGCGACGGCTTGCTCGCCGATGGTCGTCACGGCTTCCTCGACCAGTGCCAGGCGCCGGGCCGCCAGCACCAGCTTCGCGCCTTCCGCTGCCATCATCCGGGCCATGACCGGTCCCAGCCCGGTGCTGGCGCCGGTGATGATGGCGACCTTGCCTGCAAAGCGCCGTCCGGTGTGGGCGCTCATATCGCCGCTACTTTGCGCATGGTTTCGTGGCTCTCCGGCGAGCCGTCCAGCGCCCGGTTGAAGCGCTCAACGATCCGCCAGCCATGATCGGTGCGCCGCAGCGTCCAATGGTTCACCGCCGCGCGCCACAGGAACCAGCGGTCATCTTCCTTGAGAATCACCACCGAATAGCCAACCGCCTGAGCCTCGTCGCCCTTCACGCTGATCTTGGGCGTGGCAGTCAGGTGCGCGCAGCCGGTGTTCACCAGTTCGAGGTGGCCGTCCCAGTGGTACATGCCGGCGATCTCGTCGGGTGCCTCGAGGCGCTTGGTGCCGCCGTCGGGAAGCGTGAAGTTGTAGCCGCCGCCTTCGACCCACAGCTCGCCGGCGGGGCGGGCGGTGGCACTGTCGACCAAGGGACCATAGGTGTTCAGCAGGTTGAGGATCTCCAGGTGATCCTCCGCCTTGCGACACCGCGCCTCAAGGGCAGCGAGCCGCTGCTCGATCGAGCCTTCGGTCATGGTCTCTCCGACTGTTCTTGTCTGTTGAACACCAGTTCAGCGCAGACGCGGCCGGAGGGCAAGTTCCCGCTTGGGGGCGGGCAGCGGAGCAGATCCGGCGCCTACCAGTCGAACCAGCGGTTGCGGCGGCGCACGCGGGTGTCGGCGAGACCGTCATGGTCGGTATCGACATAGTGCGTGCCCGCAGGCGCAGTGGTGCGCACCGCTTCGGCGGTCGCCTCGGCCCGGGCGGCGCGCAGTTCGGCCTCATGGACGCGGCGCTCGGCGTCCAGCGTCGCTGTCTCGCTGCGGCGGGTCGTGCGCAGGGTGTAGTAATGGCTCCACATCTGACTGTGCGCGAACGCGAGCGCCAGGCCGCCGATGATCGCCAGGTTCTTCAGCGCCTGCGCAGCCTGCGCCGGGTCAGTGAAGCGGTTGTGCGCGAACAAGATGGTGCCGGCCGTGAACACGGCCAGCAGTACGGCCACCAGCCTGACCGCGAAGCCGGCCGCAAGGCACAGTCCGGCGACCAGCTCGAACAGGGCGACCGGCACTGCGAAGCCCGGAGGAAGGCCGTAGCCACCCAGCATGGTCGCGGTCGCACCGATGCTGGTCAGCTTGGTGATACCGCTGACGATGAAAAGGAGCCCGATCAGCACACGTCCGATGATGGCGGCAATCTTCGACATGGCCTGCCTCTTCCCTGCTGAGGTTGCGTGGAATGAAGCGCCGTGCGGCAGGTTTGTTCCCGGCGCGGCTAAACCGCGGCGAGCATCCAGGGTGCGTGGGTCAGGCCGGGCTTTGCCGCCTGCGCCAGGGTCTCGCCATCGAGCACTGCCATGAACGCAGCCAGGGCACGGGCGAGCAGCGGGCTGGTGCCGCAGTTGCTGGCCAGCACGCAGCCGCTGCAGTCCGCCAGCCGCATGCCCTTTTCCAGCGCGCGGACGACTTCGCCGACCGTGATCGCGTCCGCCGATCGAGCCAGCGATACCCCTCCGCTGCGCCCACGATGGCTGACGATGAAGCCTTCGCGCACCAGCTTCTGCGCCACCTTGGCGACGTGATGGTAGGAAAGGCGGTGCTCGGCCGCGAACTCGGTCAGCGCCACAGGGCCCCCGTCGGCACGCGCCAGGACGATCAGGAGGCGCAGGCCGTAGTCGGTGTGCTGGGTCAGCTGCATGTCGACCCAAGTGAAATCTGCGCTTGCGGAAATCAAGCAAAGATAATACCGGTATTTAGAGTACCAGTATTCAGGAGGACCTCATGCGCACTGCCAGCCCCGAAGCGATCGCCATCGTCAAAGCCACCGCGCCCGCCATCGAGCAGCATGGCCTTGCCATCACCACCGCCATGTACCGCCGCCTGTTCGACAACGCAGAGGTTGCTGCCATGTTCGACCGCGCTGCGCAGGACAGCGGCGAACAGCCCAAGCGGCTGGCGGCGGCGATCCTCGCTTACGCCAAGAACATCGACAAGCTGCAGAACCTGGGCCCGGCGGTGCAGCGCATGGTCGCGCGCCATGTGCAGACGGGCGTGAAGGCCGAGCATTATCCGCTCGTCGCCGAGGCGCTGTTGCCGGCAGTGCGCGAAGTGCTGGGCGCCGAGGTGGCAACCGACGAAGTGCTCGCCGCCTGGGGCGAGGCTTACTGGATGCTGGCTGACATTCTTATCGCCGCCGAGCGCGAGGAGTACGCGAAAGCGGCGTGATGTTCGTCCTCTCCCCGCTGGGGAGAGGAGGGTTTCACAGCTTCGGGAGGGTCACCCCGAGCTGGCCCATGTACTTGCCCGCACGGTCGGCGTAGCTGACCTCACACGGTTCGTTGCCCTGCAGGAACAGGAACTGACACGCGCCCTCGTTGGCGTAGACCTTGGCCGGCAGTGGCGTGGTGTTCGAGAATTCGAGCGTGACGTGCCCTTCCCAGCCCGGCTCCAGCGGCGTCACGTTGACGATGATCCCGCAGCGCGCATAAGTCGACTTGCCCAAGCAGATCACCAGCACGTCGCGCGGCACGCGGAAGTATTCGACCGTGCGCGCCAGCGCGAAGGAATTGGGCGGGATCACGCAGCAGTCGGTCTTGCGGTCGACGAACGAGTTGGCCGCGAAGTTCTTGGGATCGACTACGGCCGAATCGACGTTGGTGAAAATCTTGAACTCGTCCGCGACACGAGCGTCGTAGCCGTAGGACGAGAGGCCGTACGAGATGCACCCGTCACGCCGCTGCGCCTCGACGAAGGGCTCGATCATACCGTGGGAGCGTGCCTGCTCGCGGATCCACTTGTCGCTTTGAATTGCCATGCCGGGCACATTCCCGAACCGCAGCGGCTCGGCAAGCGAAAGCTTGCGCTCTAGACCGGCTCCGCTTCCACGGCGCCATGATCGAGCAGTCGGCGCATCTGCGAGACGGCCTCGCGGGCATTGATGCCGACCAGAAAGTGCACTTCCTCCAGATCGTCGCGCAGCTTGAGGGCAGTGCTCGTGCCGCCGCCCAGCAGCGCCATGCTCCATTGCGAGAATATGCGCTCGCGCACCGGGACCAGGTCGATCAGCTTGACCTCGTCATGGCGAAAGTCGCAGCAGATGGCTTCAAACGTTCGCTCGATGGCACCGATCGGCCCTTCGAGGACCTGCACGAAGTGGTCACCGACATGCAGCAGGCTGCCGGTGAGGCCTGATCCGGCATTGCGAACGGCCGATCGGTCGGCCAGTTCGCGCACCACCGCGTCGCGCTCGGGCCCGGTCTGGCGCATTGCGCAGCGGCTGACGTAGAGAAGACGGCTTAACGGCATGATGAGTGCTCCCGACTACGCCGCGATCGACGCGGTGCGCGCCTTCACGAGCGCGAGGAAGTCGCCGACGCGGATCGGCCGGCTGATAAGGAAGCCCTGCACGTGGTCGCAGCCATGCTCGGCGATGAAGGACAGCTGCTCGCTGGTTTCGATGCCCTCGGCGGTGACCTTCATGTCCAGGCTTTCGCCCAGCTGGGCGATGGCGCGCACGATCGAGGCACTGCCGGGATCCTCCGGCAGCTTGCGGATGAACGAACGATCGATCTTGATCCGGCTGATCGGAAAGCGATGCAGGTAGCTCAGCGAGGAATAGCCGGTGCCGAAGTCGTCCAGCGAGATGCGGACGCCCAGGTCGCGCAAGTGGTTGAGCGTGCGCAGCGCCGCCTCGTCGTCGCCCAGCAGCGCGGTCTCGGTGATCTCCAGCTCCAGCCGGTCGGAGCGCAAGCCGGAATCGAGCAGCGCCTGCGCCACGATCTGCGGCAGCCGCGGGTCGAGCAGTTGAACCGGCGACACGTTCACTGCGACGTCGAGCTCCTCGGGCCAGGTGGTCGCATCGTGGCAAGCCTGCTGCAGGACGTTGGCGCCGATGCGCGAGACGAGCCCCAGCTCCTCCGCGATCGGGATGAACTCCGCCGGCGAGACATCGCCCCGGCCCTCGCAATGCCAGCGCAGCAGCGCCTCGGCGCCGGTGACGATCCCGGTCTTGGAGTCGATGACCGGCTGGTAGAACACCTCGAACTCGTCGCGCATGCAGGCGCGGCGCAAGTCGACCTCCAGGAAGCGGCGGCGCTGCATCGCGTCCATCATCTCTGTCTCAAACAGGCAGAAGCGGTCCTTGCCGGCGCGCTTAGCCGAATAGAGAGCGACGTCGGCATGCTGGACCAGCTGCTCGCTTTCGCCGCCATGATCGGGCGCGAGCGCGATACCGAGGCTTGCGCCCAGCTCCGCGACGCTGCCACCGACGATGAACGGCCGCGACATGATCTCGACCACGCGCGCGGCGAGCGCGGAGGCCTGCTCGGCGTCGGCGATGCCGAACGCGACGATCGCGAATTCGTCGCCGCCGATGCGCGCGACCATGTCGCCTTCCCGAACCGCCTGGCGCAGGCGGTTCGCCACCCGCTGCAGCACCAGGTCGCCCACCGGATGGCCCAGAGTGTCATTGACGGGCTTGAAGCGGTCGAGATCGAGCATCAGCAGCGCGAATGGGCGGCCGTAGCGCTCCAGCTTGCCGCACTCGCTTTCCAGCGTCAGCGAGAAGCTGTGTCGGTTGGCAAGGCCGGTCAGCGCATCATGCATGGCGATATGCGCCAGCTGGTCTCGCGATTCGGACTGGGTGCGGCTCTCCAGCAAGTAAGTGGAGATGCCGGTACCGACGATGAGCAGCGCCACCATAGCAATCGCCAGCGCGACGGCGGTGAAGGCCTCGCTATCGGCTCCGGCCGACACGCCCGGGATCGGCGCCACCGAGAATGCCGCCATGCCGGTGAAGTGGAGGCCGACGATCGCGATCACGAGCATGGCCGTGGGCACCAGCCGGTCGGCGGGGCGCGAGCGACGCAGGCGGTAGATCAGCGCCATGGTCAGGCCGGCGGCGACGAACAACGAGGCGATCACGTAGATCGGCCGCCACTCGACGATGCCCTCTGCCCGGTAGGCGAACATGCCGACGTAGTGCATCGCCGCGATCGACAGGCCGATCGCGCCGCCGCCGATCACCACCGAGAATGCACGGTCCTTTGCGGTCGCGAGCAGCAGCCCGATGGCGATGCCGCCCACCGCGATCAGCGCCGAGGCGATGGTCAGTGGTCCGTCCAAGTCGATCGGCACGCCCGACTTGTAGCCCAGCATGGCGATGAAGTGCGTGGCCCATGTCGCCGCGCCGGCGGTCACGGCCGAGAGAAAGCACCAATGGAACCGCGCAGTTCCGCTTTCGGCCAAGGTGCGGCGGAACAGCGTCACTGCTACGATCGAGCCCGTCAGACACATCAGCGCCGCAAGGAGCACGATCCACAAATCGTGCTCGTAGAGAAGGCAGGTGAGAACGCGCATGCAAGGCTCCGAGATCACGAGCTCGAAGCCCGTGGATGGCTCATCGCCCGAGACCCCTTAAGAAAACTTTCCTTAACTGTAAAAAGCAGTCATTTTCAGCGCCAATCCGGAGGAATTGCCCCTGGGTGCAAAGCCTTAAAGATCAGTCCTGAGCGCCGTTACGAGCGTACTCGCGAACACGGCCTCTGGGATCTCGGTTCCGGGGCCAGGTTATTTCATGCTTAACATAGCGCTGGTATCGCGCCCTTATGACCAGCAGCACCGCCTCGCGCATCCTCGTCGTCTTCGGCACCCGTCCCGAAGCCATCAAGCTCTTCCCGGTGATCCACGCGCTCAAGGCGGACCCGCGGTTCGAGTGCGTGGTGTGTGTGTCGGCACAGCACCGGCAGATGCTCGACCAGGTGCTGGAGATTGCCGGCATCGTGCCCGACCATGACCTTGACGTTATGCAGCCCGACCAGACGCTCGACGCGCTGACGGCCAATCTGCTGACAGGTCTGGGCAAGGTCATGGACCAGGTTCAGCCGGCCCGCGTGATCGTGCAGGGCGATACCGCCACGGCGATGGCTGGCGCGCTCGCGGCGTATTATCGCAAGCTGCCGGTCGACCATGTCGAGGCGGGCCTGCGCAGCTACAACATCTATCACCCCTGGCCCGAGGAGGTGAACCGCAAGATCATCGGTTCGATGGCGAGCCTCCACTTCGCGCCGACGGCGACCGCCGCCGCGGCATTGTTGAGGGAGAATGCCGATCCGGCGCGGGTCCATGTCACCGGCAACACCGTGATCGACGCGCTGCACTGGGTTTCGGCGAAGATCGAGGCCGAGCCGTCGCTTGCAGGTGGCCTGGCCGAGCTGGAGGCGCGATTCGCGCAGCGGCGGATCATCGGCGTCACCAGCCACCGTCGCGAGAACTTCGGCGAGGGCATGGACGGGATCGCCCGCGCCATCCGCGAGATCGCCGCGAAGCCGGACGTGGCGGTGATCTTCCCCGTGCACCTCAACCCCAACGTGCGCCGCGTGATGAACAGCGCGCTCGTCGGGCTCGACAATGTCGCGCTGATCGAGCCGCTGGACTATCCGCACTTCGCCCGCCTCATCAACATCGCCGAGATCATGCTGACCGACAGCGGCGGCGTGCAGGAGGAAGCGCCCGCACTCGGCAAGCCAGTGCTCGTCATGCGCGAGACCACCGAGCGGCCAGAAGGCGTCGAGGCCGGCACCGCCAAGCTGGTCGGCACCGATGCCGCCACCATCGTTACCGAAATTTCAACCCTGCTCGACGATACGGAAGCCTACGAGGCCATGGCGCGCGCCCACAACCCGTTCGGGGATGGGCACAGCTCGGCCCGCATCGTGGAGCTGCTCGCCAATGAAATCGGATTCGAAGCCTGACGTCTGCGTCGTCGGCCTGGGGTATATCGGACTTCCCACTGCGGCGGTGATCGCGCGCGCCGGCTGCAAGGTGCTCGGCCTCGACGTCTCGCAGCGGGTGGTCGACACCATCAACCGCGGCGAGATCCATATCGAGGAAGTCGACTTGGATGGCCTGGTTCATGGTGTCGTCGCGCGCGGACTGCTCTCGGCCTCGATCACGGTCGCGCCGGCCGACGTGTTCGTGATCGCGGTGCCGACGCCCTTCGGCAAGGACGAGTCCGGCGATCACGTGCCTGACATCTCCTACGTGCTGGCCGCGGGCAAGACGATCGCACCGGTGCTGAAGGCAGGTGACGTGGTGATCCTCGAATCGACTTCGCCGGTCGGCACCACCGAGCAGCTGCGGGACATGATCGCCCAGATGCGTCCCGACCTGAAGGTGCCGGGCTGCACGCGCGAGACGCCCGACATCTCGATTGCCTATTGCCCCGAGCGCGTGCTGCCCGGGCGCATCCTGGAAGAGCTGACCAACAACGACCGCTCAATCGGCGGCATCACCCCGCGTTGCGCCCGCAAGGCGCTGGCCTTCTACAAGCGGTTCGTGCGCGGCGAGTGCGTCGTCACCGACGCTCGCTCGGCCGAGATGACCAAACTGGTCGAGAACGCCTACCGCGACGTCAACATCGCCTTCGCCAACGAGCTGTCGATGGTGTCGGACCGCATGGGGCTCGACGTTTGGGAGGTGATCCGCCTGGCGAACCGCCACCCGCGCGTGAACATCCTCTCGCCCGGCCCCGGCGTCGGTGGGCACTGCATCGCCGTCGATCCCTGGTTCATCGTGCACGGTGCGCCCAAGGAGACGCCGCTGATCCGCACAGCGCGCGGCGTCAACGACGGCAAGATGCACCACGTCATCGCCAAGGCGGACGAGCTGGTCGCCGCGCACCCGGGCGCGAAGATCGCCTGCCTCGGCCTGGCGTTCAAGGCCAACATCGACGACTTCCGCGAAAGCCCGGCGCGCTTCGTTGCCGCGCGCCTGGCACGCAAATACGGCGAGCGGGTCCACATCGTCGAGCCCTACGCGAGCGAACTGCCGATCGAGTTCACCGACACCGGCGCGGTGCAGATCGACGTCGACGAGGCGCTGGAGACTTGCGACATCCTGATCGTGCTGGTCGACCACGACGTGTTCCGCGTCGTGCCGCTGGCGGAGCGGGCGAGCAAGCTGGTCTACGACACCCGCGGGATCTGGCCGGACCAGCCGCGGGTCGTGGCGGAAGAGCCGGAGCTTGTGCGGCTGGCGGGATGATCGACATCTCCTCTCCCCGGCGGGGAGAGGACCCTTACCTCATATGCCCGCATACCAGGCGTAGGCGCTCCGGTCCTCCCAGTAGCCGCCCCTGCCGCCATACACCCCCGCCAAGGTATCGCGCGCCTCGATCCGCATGACGAACTTGGCGTGCTTGTACCCCAGCTGCCGCTCGACCCGCAGCCGTATCGGCGCGCCATGCGCCTCCTCCAGCGGGCGCCCGTTCATGCCCCAGGCCAGGATCGTCTGCGGATGACGAGCATCCACCATGTCGATTGATTCGTAGTACGGCGCGCCGCCGTAAATGTCGGCACAGTGGAACACGAGGTAGCGGGCCGACGGTCTCACACGCGCCAGGTCCAGCACGTGGCTGAGCTGCGGCCCATGCCACTGCCCGATCGCACTCCAGCCCTCCACGCAGTCGTGGCGCGTGATCTGAACCCGTTGCGGCAGCGCCTTGAGCGCGGTCAGCGGCAAGTCGAGCGGCCGCTCCACCAGGCCGTCCACACGCAGCGCCCAGCGCGCGAAGCCCTGCGCCAGGTGCTGCCTATACGCCTCGCCAGCCCCTTGCGTGCTGCCGTTGGCACGGAACACCGGCGACATGTCGGACGGCCTGAACTCGCGCGCCAGCGCCTGCCCGCCGAGCGCGCGCTGGGTCATGCGGTGCAAGTCCTCAGCGCTCTCCAGAGCTCCGCGGAACGCCGGCTGCTGGTAAAGTTTGTCACAACCCGACAGCAGCAAGCCGCCGCCCAGCGCTCCGGTCCGGATCAGCGTCCGGCGCGAGAGGACCAGCTTGCTCACGACCGCTCCTGCGGCAGGCGGTACCAGCCGGTGACGATCGAGCGCACTTCGTTGATCGGTCCGGCGAGCAGTACCATCGCCACATGGACCACGAAGAACGCCACCAGCCCCCAGGCGCACAGGAAGTGCACCGACCGCGCCGACTGTCGACCACCGAAGATCTCCGTCACCAGCGGCGCCCACGCATCGGTGCCGGGCGACATGCCGAGCCCGGTCAGGATCATCAGCGGGATCAGCCCGAACAGCACGCCGGCATAGGCGATCTTTTGCAGCACATTATAGCGCAGCGCCGCGGCTCCAGTGGGAAAGCGCAGCCGCGCGTGATCCTTGATGTCGCGCCAGATATGCGCCGGCCGCCACTCGTGCGCGGTGATGTGAAGGTCCCTGCGCACATGCCCGTTCTTCAACGAACGCAGCAGATAAACCAGCAAGCCCAAGGCCAGCACCCAGGCGAAGGCCAGGTGCCAGATCCGCCCATCCGCCAGGCTGTAGCTCGATGGCAGGGTCGCCCAGTAAGGGAACGCGCGGTGCCGCTCGATCCCGCCCGCATCGGTCCAGGCCCCGAGCACGCCGCCGGTCGCTACCTGCCACGAACCGATCCGCAAGTACCCGGCGCCGCCCTGCTGCCCGATCTCGAGCCAGGCATGATCCAGGTTGGCGCCGTACTCGCCCCAATAGAGCCGTGGGTGGGCGTTGAAGATCATCAGCCCGCTCATCAGCAAAACCAGCAGCGTCACCGCGTTCACCCAGTGCCAGACGCGGGTGGAGAGCCGGTGGCGCCGCACCAGCTCACCGCCCTGTGGCCCCAATGGCTGCGGATCGGCGGCCTCGCTCACCGGCGCGAGAGCCCCTCTTCGCAGCCCTCGAGCCGCGATCGCAGCGTGTTCTGGACGTACGCCGTAGCGACATACTGGCCGACCAGCATCGGGAATTCGATCAGTTGCGCCTCGTCCCATGACCGGGCGAGCGTGGTCCAGGTCGCGTCCGACACCGCCTTGTCCTCGATCAGCTCCTCCACCCCGGCCAGGATCGCGCGCTCATGCTCGGTCCAGCCATCGGCCTGCGAGCCCTGGCGCGCCCGCTCCACCGCTTCGGCGCCGATGCCCAGACGGTTGGCAATGCCGACGTGCTGGCCCCACTCGTAGGGCGCGCCGCAGAGCCACGCCACGCGTAGGATCGCGAGTTCACGCTGCACCGGCGGGATCACACCGTTGTAGAGCACGGTGCCGAGGTCCATCTGGCTGCGGAACAGCTCCGGGTGACGCAGCATCGTGCGCATGTACTCGGGCGCGCTGCCCACGTACGGCCCGGCCCCGGCACCCGCCCGTACCGTATTGATAAGGTCGATGTCGGTCTGCGTCAGCGCATCGTCCGCCAACGGTTCGATGCGGGGCGCCTCGCCAACGACGTGGCGCTCGCGCTCGATGATGTCCCATTCGATCGGCATGCTCTTTCCCTTTTACTCGCCCATCAGGTGGACGGCTACTTCCCGGTGGTGCGGACGGCGGCGATGCTCGGCCAGGTAGATGCCCTGCCAGGCGCCCAGCCGCATCCGGCCGCGCAGCACCGGGATCTGCAGGGTCACGCCGGTCAGCGTCGCGCGCAAGTGCGCGGGCATGTCGTCAGGCCCCTCATCGTCGTGGCGGTAGTGGTCGCCTTCGGGCGCCACCTGCTCGAGCCAGGCCATCAGGTCGCTGCGCACCTCGCGCGCGGCGTTCTCCTGGATCAGCAAGGAGGCCGAGGTATGCCGGCATAGCAGCGTCAGCACGCCTTCCTGGACGCCGGTCGCTCGCAGCCACTCGTCCACCGCTGCGGTGATATCGATCAGCCCGCGGCCGGGCGTGTCGAAGCCAAGGGTTGTACTGGCCTGTCGCATGCTGTGTGTTTGACGAGTGTCCAGCCCGCTGACAAGCCGGGCGGCCTCCAAGGAGAGAGCGCATGCAAGACGTCTACACCCGCACCCAGCACAGCCAGGTCGCCATCAACGGTCATGTCATGACTGTCACGCTGAACCGCCCCGACATGCGCAATGCTCTGCACGGCGAGGCGAACTTCGAGCTGGGTGAAGTGTTCGACGCCTTCGAGCGCGATCCCGGGCTCTGGGTGGCGATCCTGACCGGTGCGGGCGACAAGGCCTTCTCTGCGGGCGCGGACTTGCGCACGCCCTTCGACAAGAACGACGCGCGTGCCCACAACGGCATGCCCGTGCCGGAGAGTGGCTTTGCCGGCCTGGTCTGGCGCTTCGGCCGCCGCAAGCCGGTGATCGCGGCGGTGAACGGCTACGCGCTGGGTGGCGGGTTCGAGGCCGCGCTCGCCTGCGACATCATCGTCGCCGCGGACAACGCCAGCTTCGGCCTGACCGAACCCAAAGTCGGCCTGGCAGCGCTGGGCGGCGGTATCCAGCGGATCGTCCAGGAGCTCGGCCCCAAGCGCGCGCACGCCATGCTGCTCACCGCCAGCAAGATCGACGCGGCGCAGGCGCACGAGTGGGGCCTGGTCGCGGAAGTCGCGCCCGCTGGCGATCTGATGGCCTGCGCCCGGCGCTGGGCGGAGCGCATCTGCGAGTGCTCCCCCTCTTCGGTGATTGCCACCAAGGCGGTGATGCAAAGCTACTACGACGATGGCATGGAAGCTTCAAACCGCCGGATGTTCGCCTTGCCCGAAGTGCGCGCGATGTTCACCGGGCCGGACGTCGCCGAGGGCGGTCGCGCGTTCGTGGAGAAGCGCACGCCGGCATGGTCGAACCCGCAATGAGCGCTGCGGTCTTGGTCGAGCACACCGGCGCGCTTGCCACGCTGACGCTGAACCGGCCCGAACGGCGCAACGGTGTCACGGTCGAAATGTGCGCCCAGGTCTACGACGCGGTCCGTGCGATCGCCACCAGCGAGGCGCGCGTGCTGATCGTGCGCGGCGCCGGGGAGGACTTCTGCGTCGGCGCGGACATCACCGGCGAGAGTGGCGGCGCACCGCCGACGGCGGAGGACCTGGGCGACATGCACCAGGCTTCCGCCGTGCTTCACTCGATGCCGCAGGTCACGATCGCGGTGATCGACGGCGGATGCGCCGGGGCAGGCCTGGGCTGGGCGGCGGCCTGTGACTTGCGCTGGGCTTCGACGCGGGCACGCTTCTCCACCGCGTTCCTGAACGTCGGCGTTTCGGGCGACATGGGCGCGGCCTGGTCGCTCGATCGGCTGCTCGGCCCGGCCGTTGCGCGCGAATGGCTCTACTTCGCGGCCAAGTACGACGCGCAAGCGGCATTGGACGCCGGTTTCGTGACGCGCCTGTTCGCTCCCGACGAACTGCACGCCCGCGCCCGCGATCTCGCGCGCAGCCTGTGCGAACGCGATGCGCTGGCGCTGCGGCTGATGAAAGCCAATTGCCTCTCTGCCGAGCATCTGCCGATCGATGCCTTCATCCGCGTCGAGACCGAGCGCCACCTGCAGACCACGGATCGACCCGAGCTTGCGGCGCGGATGCGGGCGGGCTACCTTCGCAACCGCAGCAATTGACTTCGCAGCCCCGCGACCAGCAAGCGGTCGCACCGACAAAGGAACCGGCGATGTTGCATCATATGGCGGATGCCGCCGCGTTTGATGGCAGTCCGCACCGGAGCACCTGCGCCTGATCGACCCGCAACCTCGCAGCCGGCGGCGACGGCGCGCCCGCTTCCTGGCGCGTGCTCTGGTGGGCATGGCAGCCGCTGCGGCGAGTGCAGTGGTGCTGGTGGGGCAGCTCGGCCGTACGCATCATACGCTCGACCAGTTCAACGTCATGCTGCCGCTGCTGCTGCCGGTGCTGGCGCTATGCCTTGCCGGCGCGCTGCGGCTGCGCGATCAGCCCAGCATCGCGGTCGCCGCGATCGGTTTGCTGGTGGGTGGATACCAGCTGGGCGGCGCGGTGCTCGCGGGCTTCGGACGCGTCGGAGAGAGCGCGGTCGGTGCCGGCTTGCAGGTCAAGGTGCTGACGCTCAGCACCTTTCACGCCAACCCCGATCCAGGCGCGATCGCCGCGGTGGTGAATAGCGAGGCGCCGGATATTGCGCTGTTGCAGGAGACCAACGGCACGGTCGCGCCGTTCCTGGCGGCATTGTTGCCGGGCTATCACCGCATCAAGTCGTGCGGCGGTGGTGGCCCATGCTCGCTGACGATCCTGTCTCGCTGGCCGATCGAGCGCGTGCCGGTGACCTGGCCGCCGCACGCGAGCCATGCCGACCTGCTGCTGGGAGAGATCCAGACACCCGGCGGTCCGCTGCGCGTCATCGACGTGCACATGGCGCGGCCCTACGTGAAGTTCGCCCAGCACTACATGCAACAAGCCGCCGAACTCGCCCGCGCGGAGGCTAAGATGCCGCTAGTCGTGGGCGGAGACTTCAACGCCGGCACCGGCACCTTCGGCCTTGCCCGCTTCGCGCAAACCAGCGGACTACGCCGGCACGACAGCTTCATCCCAACTTACCCCGCCAATCGGCCGGCGCCTGCGTTTACCGGCATTGACCACGTGTTCGCCAGCAAGCACTGGCTGCGCGAGGGCTGCCATCGGACCAGCGCGGGGCACTCGGATCACTACGGCGTGATCTGCCGCTTGCGCCTGCGGACTGGGAGCTAGAGCACGATCCTCTTCGACTAAGTGCCCTGCACGGCGGGGTGAACGATGACGCCAGGCCGCGCGTCCACGCCAGCGTGGGTACACCCAGCTCCCGACCTCCTCCCTCAAAGGAGGAGGAGCAGATTGCGCGTTGAAAATAGCCCACGCTCCAGGCGTTCGCTGAGCAAATTTGTGGGCACGTCGGTGGCGTGGTAATTGGCTAAGTAGATGGCTCCATCGCCGGGTATGTTCGGCAACGCTATCGCCCTACGTCTCTGACTGGTGACACCGCTTTTTCGCAAGCGCCGGCTAACCTAAGAACGGCGGCTTGCAGCGTAGCCGGCACTTAGTGGCGGAGCTCGAGCCGTCTCCGAACCTTTTGAGCGGGTCACCTCTGCGCAGCCTGGTTGAGCTTGTTGAAGCTCACCGCGATTGGTTTAGCCAGCGGACATCCCAAGTGCAGCACGCCATCACCGGCATGGTGAAGTGTGTCGGTCTCTGCGGGCGAACGTACGTCAGCGATCACGCTTGAAGTGAGCCGCCGCCCAGCTGCCACCTCTTCTGGCTGGGCCAATCCGTGAAACAGCACCTCAGCTGGCATGCTCCGAGAAGCTCAGCATTGCCGGTGAAGGAGCGAGGTCGGCAGCGGGTAGCGCGGGGCCCGAGCGGTTTACGAAGAGCCCGCACGCCTCAGGACTGAGCTTGTCGCCGAAACTCAAGGCGAGCCCGCGGTAGCTGGACGAGACTGCGGACTGACGGAGACGCGTCGTAGGCATGGTGCGCCAGACGGATCATGCCAGCCCGCCAGCCTACCGCGCCCAACAAGAAGAGGGCCGGAGTTGCCCCCGGCCCTCTTCCGCAAACTCAAACGCAGCGGAGCTTCAGGCGCCTTGCGGTGCCGCGCCGCCGGAGTAGCGCTTGCCGGCCTTCGGGATCGACGAACCGCGAACCGGAGCCGTGCGGGTCGGGCCCTTGGGCTCGTTCGGCCGGTCGAGTTCGCCGGTGTCCATCAACTGCTTGATGTCGTCGCCGCTCAGCGTCTCGTACTCGAGCATGGCTTTGGCCAGCAGGTGGAGCTTGTCGCTCTCCGTCTGCAGGATGTCGGTCGCGCGCTTGTGCGCGGTTTCCACCAGGCTGCGGATCTCGGAATCGATCAGCTTGTTGGTCTCGTCCGAACCCATCAGGCGGTGCGAGCCGCCCATGCCCAAGTAGCCTTCCTGCTGTTCCTCGTACTGCAGCGGACCCAGCTTGTCGGACATGCCCCACTTGGTGACCATGTTGCGCGCCAGGCTGGTGGCGTACTGGATGTCCGACGACGCGCCCGACGAGACCTTGTCGTGCCCGAAAATGATCTCCTCGGCCACGCGACCGCCCATGGCGACCGAGAGGTTCGCGAGCATCTTGTCGCGATGGTACGAGTAGCTGTCCCGCTCGGGCAGGCGCATCACCATGCCCAGCGCACGGCCGCGCGGAATGATCGTCGCCTTGTGGATCGGATCGGACGCCGCCTCGTTGATCGAGACGATCGCGTGGCCTGCCTCGTGGTAGGCGGTCATCTTCTTCTCGTCCTCGGTCATGACCATGCTGCGGCGCTCTGCGCCCATCATGACTTTGTCCTTGGCGTCCTCGAACTCCTGCATCGCGACCAGGCGCTTGTTGCGACGCGCAGCGAGCAACGCGGCCTCGTTGACGAGGTTGGCGAGATCGGCACCCGAGAAGCCGGGGGTGCCACGCGCGATCACGCGCGGATTGACGTCGGGTGCCAGCGGCACCTTCTTCATGTGCACGGCGAGGATCTTCTCGCGACCGTCAATGTCGGGCACCGGCACTACGACCTGCCGATCGAAGCGGCCGGGACGCAGCAGCGCAGGGTCGAGCACGTCGGGGCGGTTGGTCGCCGCGATGATGATGATGCCTTCGTTGGCCTCGAAGCCGTCCATCTCGACCAGCAGCTGGTTCAGCGTCTGCTCGCGCTCGTCGTTCGAGTTGCCAAGGCCATGGCCACGATGACGGCCGACGGCGTCGATTTCGTCGATGAAGACGATGCAAGGCGCGTTTTTCTTGGCCTGCTCGAACATGTCGCGCACGCGGCTGGCGCCGACGCCGACGAACATCTCGACGAAGTCAGAGCCCGAGATGGTGAAGAACGGCACGCCCGCTTCGCCCGCGATGGCGCGGGCCAGCAGGGTCTTGCCGGTGCCAGGCGAGCCGACCAGCAGCGCACCCTTGGGAATCTGGCCACCGAGCTTGGAGAAGCGCGAGGGATCGCGCAGAAACTCGACGATCTCCTCCAGCTCCTCACGCGCTTCGTCAATGCCGGCGACGTCGTCGAAGGTGACGCGGCCCGAGCGCTCGGTCAGCAGCTTGGCCTTGGACTTGCCAAAGCCCATCGCGCCGGAGCCGCCGCCCTTCTGCACCTGGCGCAGCGCGAAGAACGCGATGCCCAGGATCAGCACGAACGGCAGCGCCTGGACCAGGATGTAGAGCAGCAGGTTCGGCTCTTCGGCGGCCTTGCCGGCGTAGCTGACGTTGTTCTCCTGCAGCAGCTGCGGCAGCGAGGTGTCGTTGGGGATCGGGATTGTGCTGAACGAGTCGCCGTTCTTGTACTTGCCGACGATGCGATCGGTGCCGATCTGGACTTCGGCAACCTGGCTGTCCGCCACCTTCGCGCGGAAGTCCGAATAGCGGATCGCCTGCCCGACATCGCCGCGCGAGCCGAACATCGAAACCACCATCAGAAGCGCGAGGAAGATGCCGCCCCATACCAGGAGGCTCTTGACCCAGGGATTGCCGTTGGGCTGATCGTCGTTCATAGATTCTTTCGGAGTCCTTTGACCCCACTAATGTAGGCTAGCCGCGCTGAATGACAAGTTAGCGCAACCCCTCACGGCGAACGAACCAGCTCCTGTTTGGAGGCGTTCGTCGGCAGAACCGATCGATCACGCCACGAGAGGCCCACCGGCAAAGCGCGCCTCAGGCAACGACAAGCACATCCGGCATCCCGGGGCCGTGTCGTGAAGGGCGTAATCCGCGCCCAATTGCCGGCTGAGCACGCGCGAGATGCGCAGGCCCAGGCTGTCGGCCTGAGCGGCATCGAAGCCTGGCGGCAGGCCCGCGCCATTGTCGCGCACCTCCAGCCGCACGGAGCCGTCACCTTGTTCCAGCAGAACGGTGACGCTGCCGGCTGCACGCCCGGCTAAGCCATGCTCCAGCGCATTGGCGATCGCCTCGGCCAGGATCAGCGCCATGGGCACGGCGGCGTCGGGGGGCAACACCAGGCCAGTCGCCGCCTCGATCCGCAGGGTCACGCCGGGACCACCGCTGGAGCGCATGATCTGCTCGCTGACTTCGCGGATGAAGTCGTCGAGCGGGACCAGCTCGCCATTGCTGCGGTAGAGCCGGCGCTGGATGCTGCCGATCACCTGCACGCGCGCCACTGCATCGGAGATCGCGCGGCGCGCCCGCGGCTCGTCCAGGCCGCGCAGCTGGAGCGAGAGCACGGCGGCCACCATCTGCAGGTTGTTGCCGACGCGGTGCTGCAGTTCCTGGAACAGCAGCTCGGATCGCTCGGCCAGGCGGTCGCTTTGTTCGGCATGGAGCTGCCCCTCTTCGCGTGCGGCGCGCAAACGGCGGTTCGTCACCTGCATCCAGTGGATCAGCGCGATGTCGACGACGATCACGCCGGTATAGAACGCCATCGCCACCAAGCTTCCCCGATCAAACGAGAAGACGCCGACCGGCGGGATGAAGTAGTACCAGGCGAAAAGGCCGCACACGAAGCCGGCCAGGATGCCGGCCATGCGTCCGAACACGAATGCGGTGACGATCACGGTGGGGAAGAAGACCACGAACGGATAGCCGACCGGCAGCCAGTCCTTCAGCGACCAGCGCAGCTGCACCGTCGCAAGGCTGAGCACCACGGCAAGCACGCAGCGCAGCACCGGTTGCTTCTGGAGCAGCGGCAAGCGCTCGATCAGTGTGGCGGTGCGGCTCATGCGCCGGCGCTCCGCGGCTGTGTCGCATGCCCAGGCAAGCCGGTGCGCACCCGAGGCGCGCGGTGGTGACTGCCGAGGCGGCGTGGCACGATCATCTCCCTTCACCATCACGGCTACCAACACGGCGGTGCCATGGCGAGGCTTTAATCCTTGAGGCGCGCCAAGCGATCCCGCCGATGGGATCGAAAGCGGCTGACGAGGCGCTGCGCGTGACGCTATGCCAGGGCTCATGATGCGCATTAATCTGATCTACGCCGCGCTGGAGCGCACCGTCTTCGACCGGATGAGCGGCCTTGCGCGCGAAACGGGCGCGATCAACCTTGGCCAAGGCTATCCCGATACGCCGCCGCCAGAGCCGTTGATCGAGGCGGCCGCGCGAGCGCTGCGCGACCGTTCCAACCAGTACCCGCCCGGCGCCGGCCTGCCGCAGCTGCGCGAAGCGATCTGCGGGTACTATGCCCGGCGGCAGGAGCTGTCGCTCGATCCCGATCAGGTGACGGTGACGTCCGGCGCCACCGAGGCGATCGCCGCGGCCGTGCTCGCTCTGGTGAGCCCGGGCGACGAGGTGATCCTGTTTCAGCCCGCCTACGACGCCTACGCGCCGATGGTGCGGCGCGCTGGCGGCGTGCCCGTCTCGGTGCCGCTCGCGCCGCCGGAGTTCGCCTATCCACTGGAGATGCTGGAGCGCGCGATAACCTCGCGGACGCGAGTGCTGATGCTTAACGATCCGCTCAACCCGGCGGGCACCGTGGCGAGCGAGGCGGAGCTGGCGGGCCTGGCGCGGCTGTGCGTCGCACATGACCTAGTAGCGATCTGCGACGAAGTCTGGGAGGACGTGCGCTTCGACAGGATTGCGCACAGATCGCTCATGGCGTTTCCCGGGATGTCGGCGCGGAGCGTGAAGATCGGCTCGGCGGGCAAGATCTTCGGGCTCACCGGCTGGAAGATCGGCTGGATGGCGGGCGCAGGCGCGATCGGCACGGCGCTCGCCCGAGCGCACCAGTTCCTGACGTTCGCCAGCGCGCCGCCGCTGCAATGGGCGGTGGCGGAGGGCCTCGCCATGCCCGACGCGATGCTCGATGCGCAGCGCGCCGGGTGGGCCTCTGCACGATCGCGGTTGCAGGCGGGCCTAGAGAGCGCCGGCTTCGCGGTGCTGCCCAATGCCGCCACCTGGTTCTTGTGCGTGGATCTCGCACAGTCCGGCATCGCGATGGACGATGCGACCTTCGCCGAACGCGCCGTACGCGAAGCGGGCGTGGCGACGATACCCGTTTCCGCGCTTTACGAAACGTCGCCGCGCCCCACCTCGATCGTCCGGCTATGCTTCACCAAGCCTGACGCGGTGCTCGACGAAGCCGTGGCGCGGCTGGCGGCGTTCCGCGCCGGATCGACCTGACGCGTCACTCGCCGCCGGTGGTCGCCATCAAGCCACTGAAGAACAGCAGCAACGCCATCAGCGCGAAGCTCACCAGCAGTACGGTGCGCCACAAGGCACCGCGCCGGCTGAGGTCGTAAGTGCCTTTCAGCTGCGCGTACATGTGGAACGGCGGCACGAAGAACAGCAGCCCGGCGACGCCGCCCAGGCCTACGGCGTCGATCAGCATCTCGGCCACTGCCAGCAGCGTCATGAAGCACAGCGAATACGTGACGAAGACGGTGTGGTCGTAAAGATGGAAGCGTCGGCTGAACGGAAACAGCAACCAGAGGAACGGCACCGAGATCGGGATCAGCGCCCAGCTGTATTTGTAAGCGTAAGTCTGGAGCTTGTAGGCAGCCAGTGCCGGGTTTTCCCTGAAACTCTTGAGCGCCTGCGCGACGATCGGGATATCGATATTGCCCTTGGCATCCTGCGTAGAGCGCACGCCCGAAGCCTGGAGGTCGCGCAGCGTGTCCAGCTTCTCTTCTGCATCGTCGATCTGCTGATCGAGCGTGTCGGTCTCGCCCCCTTGGGCTTCGCGCGTGGCGAGGACCTGCTTCAGCCGCGCGATCTCGGCCTTCTGCGCCGTCACGGCGGCGTCGAGATTGTTGAGGTCGATGTTGGCCGGGATGTTCTCGCCCTCGGTCGCGTGGAACACCGCGAACATCAGGAACACGCAGAACAGGAACAGCGCGATGGGCGAGACGTAGATCGCGCGCCGGCCGTCGATGTACTCGCGCGTCAACACGCCCGGGCGCCGGACCAACAGCGGCAGCGTGCGCCAGATCTTGCCTTCGAAGTGGAAAACGCCGTGAAGCAGGTCGTGGAAGAAGGCCCCCAGCGTGCGGTGGACGTGCGCCGCCTGGCCGCAAGAATGGCAGTGGCTGCCCACCAGCGCGGTGCCGCAATTCAGGCAAACGGCCTCATGCGTGTGCCCGGTGTCCACCTCACCAGTGCGCGGCTCCACCGCATGCGCGGCGAGCGCACCCTGCCCCACTTCGGCCAACCCTTGCGCGATATCGCTCATCTGCTCGCCCCCGCCTGGCGTGATGGTAACGGACGAGAGGCGGCGGGCAAAGCCCCGCTACGGCGTGGCGATCAGCGCTCGCCCAGCTTGCGCTCGATCGCGCGCCACAGGCCAATGAAGCGCTGGGCTGAGGGGCTCTGCGGCGCGATGGCGCCGACCGGCCGCTGCTGCACCGCGCATTGCTCCACCGCGTTGGCATAGGGGATCGCCGGCCAGGCCGGGTTCTCCTCGCGCGCGGCCTTGTGCAGGGCGCGGCGCATGTCGAGCATCGAGAGCACCGGCAGGATCGGCGGGTGGCGCTTGGCGTGATCGGCCACTTCGCGCACCACCAGTTCGAGCGCGCGGGCGGACAAGGGCGAGGGCGGCAGCGGCACGATGATCAGGTCGGCGGCGCGCACCACTTGCGCGCTCAGCTCGTTCATCACCGGCGGGCAATCGAGCACGATCCGCTCGTAGCGCGCGCCCAGCGTCTCGGCCAAACGGGCCAGTCGCTTGCGCTTGCCCATCGCGGTGAGCGTAGCGTCGAGGGTGCGGATCGATTCGTCAGCCGGCAGCACGTCGAGGCTGTCAAAGGTCGTGCGGCGGATCAGCTTCTCGGCATGGCCCTCGCGCGCGAAGACTTCGCCAGCCGCGCGCGAGCGGTGCGGTTCCAGGCCGTAGAGGAAGCCCGATCCGCCGGCCGCGTCGAGGTCCCACAGCAGCGTGGGACGACCGGACAGTTCGGCGGAACACCAGGCGAGGTTGGCGGCGATGGTGGTCTTGCCGACGCCGCCTTTGACCGAGTAGATCGCGACCGTCGCGGCGCTCTCGGCCTTGGCGGGAGAAACCGCCTGCAAAGCTCCGGAGACACGCGCTCCGGCAATCCTGGGCAGGGTGCGATCGCGCTTTGCCATCTGCCCTGCCCCTTTTCAGCGCTTAACCGTCGTAGTCGGACCCGATCGAGGTATTCCGGGTCGGCGCTGCGGCGGTGATGCGCAGGGCTTCGGCCGACTGGCTGAGCGAGCCGATCTCGTCCATCTCGTCGTCATCCTCGGGCAGCACGCGCTGCAGCGAAGTTACCAGCGTTTCCCTGAGATTGACCGGCTGCACGGTGGTCTCGGCGATCTCGCGCAGGGCGACCACCGGGTTCTTGTCGCGATCGCGCTCGATGGTCAGCTCGGCGCCGCCCGAGATCTCACGCGCACGCTGCGCGGCGAGCAGGACGAGGTCGAAACGGTTGGGGACCTTGTCGACACAATCTTCGACGGTAACGCGCGCCATGGGCACTCCACGAGAAATCAGCAGGAACGGTAAAGGCGGGCAGGTAGCGGGGAGATGTGGAAAAGTCAATGTGAGTGGGTTGGAGCATTACCCGCGACGCAGCTGTGGAGCAGCTGCAAGGCTTTCCCTCCTTCGTCATTCCCCCCTCGCCGCAAATGACGAAGTGGGTGGAGCAGCGATTATGGAAGCTCGCGACATGGCGAAACCGGTCCCGGGTCAAGCTCGGGGACGACGATGCCCTTACCGCCCGATCCCGCAGTACGTGAACCCAAGCTCCTCGCACCGTGCGCGCGGGTAGATGTTGCGCAGGTCCACCAGCACCGGCGCCGCCAGCAGGCTCTTCACCCGCTTGAGATCGAGCGCGCGAAAGTTGTCCCACTCGGTTACGATCACCAAAGCCTCGGCGCCCTCCATCGCGGCGTAGGGCTCGTCGAAGTAGGTGACGTTCTCCAAGACCTTCTGCGCCTGCTCGGTGCCTTCCGGATCGTGCGCATGCACCTGGGCGCCGGCGTCCTGCAGCGTCTGGATCACGGCAATGGCCGGCGAATCGCGCATGTCGTCGGTGTTGGGCTTGAAGGTGAGGCCCAGCACGCAAACGGTCTTGTCACGGATCTCGCCACCGACCGCGGCGATCACCTTGCGGCCCATCGCGCGCTTGCGGTTGTCGTTCACCGCCACCACCGCCTCCACGATGCGCTGCGGCGCCTCATAGTCCTGCGCGGTCTTGAGCAGGGCCAGCGTGTCCTTGGGGAAGCATGAGCCGCCATAGCCCGGTCCCGCGTGGAGGAACTTGGAGCCGATGCGGTTGTCGAGGCCGATGCCCCGCGCCACGTCCTGCACGTCGGCGCCGACCTTCTCGCACAAGTCGGCGATCTCGTTGATGAAGGTGATCTTTGTCGCGAGGAATGCATTGCCCGCGTACTTCGTCAGCTCGGCCGCGCGGCGGCCCATCTCCACGATCGGCGAGCGGCCGATGGCGAGCGGACGGTAGATGTCGCGCAGGACGGCGAGCGCGCGCGGATCGTCGCTGCCGATGACGACGCGATCGGGACGCTTGAAATCCTCGATCGCGGCGCCTTCGCGCAGGAACTCGGGGTTGGAGACCACCGCGAAGTCGGCCTCAGGCGCGGTAGCGTGGATGATCCGCTCCACCTCGTCGCCGGTGCCGACCGGGACCGTCGATTTGTCGACGATCACTGTATAGCCCTTGAGCGACCGTGCGATCTCTTCCGCGGCGGCGAAGACGTAGGACAAGTCGGCATGGCCGTCGCCCCGGCGCGAGGGCGTGCCGACGGCGATGAACACCGCATCCGCCTCGGCGACGGCCGGGCCGAGGTCCGTGGTGAAGGAGAGCCTTCCGCGGCGCACGTTGTCGGCCACGAGGCGATCGAGTCCGGGCTCGAAGATCGGGATCGCCCCGCCGTTCAGCGCCGCGATCTTGCGCTCGTCCTTGTCGACGCACACCACGGTATGCCCGAAGTCGGCAAAGCAAGCTCCGGATACGAGGCCGACATACCCCGATCCGATCATCGTGATGCGCATTGAGCTGGTTCCTCCCCTGAAGCCCGTGTCGGACATGGCCCAATCCCGCACATGCCGCAATGCGGGATGCCACGGTAATGAAGCTAGGCAGGTGGTAACTCGCGAACATGGCTGTGGTTCGCATGGGGCCGCCCCACGCGACTGCAGCATTGTCCTGAAATTGGCATCTATCGGTGGTTCTACGGATCATCTACTTGTAGTGACAGGCCCGAAGACCGGCGCATTGAGCCCGCGAGGGCGCAGGTGCGCAGCCAAGAAGGATCGACGTTGGACGGATTGATCGGCCATACCGGCTTCGTCGGCAGCAACCTGGTCCGGCAGCACGACTTCGGCGCGCGCTTCAACAGCGCCAATGTCGGCGGCATGGCCGGCGCCGCGTTCGACACCCTGGTCTGCGCCGCCGCGCCCGGCTCGATGTTCGAGGCCAACCGCTTCGCCGACCGCGATGCCGCGCGCATCGATGCGCTCATCGGTCAGCTCGACGCCGTGGGATCGGCCACGCGCTTTGTGCTGATCTCGACCGTGGCCGTGCTCGCCGGGTTCGCCGCCGAGGACGAGGACACCACCGCGTTCGAGACTGCCACGCCTTACGGCGTCAACCGCCGACGGCTGGAGGCTTTCGTCGCCGAACGCTTTCCGGGCGCGCTGGTGGTGCGGCTGCCGGCGCTGTTCGGGCCGGGACTGAAGAAGAACTTCCTGTTCGACCTGATGAACCCCATGCCCTCGATGGTGCCGCCCGCCAAACTGGAGCAGCTGCACGACGTGGCGGGTGGCTCGCTGGCACCGCTGCTGGACACGCTCTATCCGCTCGATGCGGAGCTGGGCATGCACGTGATCGACCGCGCGTCACTCGATGCGACGGGCCGCCGCGCGGCGCTGGAGGAGGCGATCGTAGACGCAGGCCTCGGCGCGCTGCGCTTCACGCACCCGGACAGCCGCTTCCAGTTCTACGACATGCGCCGGCTCTGGCGGGATATCGGGCTTGGCCTGGAGCACGAACTGGATGTGCTGCACCTGTCGCCGCCGGCGCTGACCGCAGGCGAGGTGCACCAGGCGGTCACCGGCGCGCCGATGCCCGAGACCTCCGCGCGCGTGCATAGCGAGGACATGCGCACGCGGCATGGCGCTCTGTGGGGACAGGACGGCCCTTACATGGCGACACGCGAGCAGGTTCTCGCTTCACTCACGCAGTTCGTGCAAGCTGAGCGCGTTGCGGCATGAAGCTCGCCGCCTCCAATATTGCCTGGCCTGCGGGCGAGCGGGACGCGGCCTATGCGATCCTCGCTGAGGCCGGGTTCACCGGGCTCGAGATCGCGCCGGGGCTGTTCCTCGCCGGAGCTGCCGATCCCTTCGTACCGAGCAAGGCCGAGGCAGATGCGGCGCTGGCACCGATGCGCGAGGCCGGACTGACGCTGGTCTCCATGCAGTCGCTGCTGTTCGGTGTCACCGGCGCCGCGCTGTTCGAGGGCGAGGAGCCGCGCGCCCGCCTCGTTGCCGGGATGGAGCGGGCGATCGCGCTTGCCGAGCGGCTGCAGATCCCCAACCTCGTGTTCGGCTCGCCCCGCCAGCGTGTCTACCCCGAAAGCCTGTCGGCGCAGGACGCGCAGGCCCAGGCCGCCGAGGTGTTCCGCCGCCTCGGCGAGCGTGCGTTGGCAGCGGGCACCCGCATCGCCATGGAGCCCAACGGCCGCGCCTACGGTACAAACTTCCTAAACCGGATCGAAGAAGCCGAAGCCTTCGTACGCCGCGTCGATCACCCCGGCGTGGTGCTCAACTTCGACATCGGCGCGCTGCACATGGAAGGCGACTTCGAGCGCATCGAGGCGATCGCCGCGCATGCTGTCGACACGATCGGCCACGTGCACGTGAGCGAACCGCACCTTGCACCCGCGCCCGCCGATCCGGCGCAAGCGGCGCGCGCGATCCAGGCGCTCCAAGCTGCCGGATACGCCGGGTGGTACTCGATCGAGATGGCCGCGACGTCGACGCCGCTGGCGGACCTCGCCACGTCGGTGAACAAATTGAAGCAGGCGCTCGCCGAGCCGGCCGCGCACCGGTGAGCCAGCCGCGCGACGATCTGCTGGTGTCGGTTGCCTTGTCCGGTCCTCCGCGCGACCAGGCGCAGCTGCAGCAGCTCGTCGCGCTGAGCCGGCAGCTCGATGCCCGGTTCCGCTATTGGGAGGTCCTGCTCGCCTGCGATCCGGGGCACGATGCTCCATCCGAACTGGCTGACGGTCAGCTGCAGGCCAGCGTACCCAACTTGCGCCTCCTGCAGCCGCGGCCGGGCGCGAGCTTCTACCAGCGGCGCCTTGCGGTCGCGTCCGAGGCGATCGGTGATGTCGTAGTGCTCACCGCGGCATCCGAGGTCGGCTACCTCAATCTGGCCGCGATGATCGAGACGGCCGAGGCGCGCCATTCGCTGGTCGTCGGTCGGCATGTCGACGCCAACCCGCTCGGCTCGCTGGCGATGGCACTCGGCCGCGGCGCCGGGCTGACGATCGGCCCGCACGACATGCTGACGATCGCGTTCCCCCGCGCCTTGCTGGGGATCGTGCTGGCGCATCCCGATCGGCTGCTGGCGACGCGTTTTCCGCCGGTCGACCAGCGCCTGCCAATCGTGCGGCAGGACATGCGCGCGGGCGCCGGGCTGCCGCGCTTCCGCTCGGGCTCGGAAACCGGGCCGCTGCTGTTCCGCCGCACCGAGATCCTCCACCGGCTGACGATCAGCTCGGCCCCGCGCGTGCTGACGCTGGTGGCGGTAGCAGCGCTGCTGGCGGCGTTCGGTGGCACCCTGTTCGCGATCTACAGCGTGATCGTGTGGCTGACGCTGGCGCACATCCAACCCGGCTGGTTCACCACCTCGCTGGCGCTGAGCCTGACCGCGGCGTTCCTCGGCTTCGCCATCTTCGGCCTCTCGATCGGCCTCCGGCGCTTGCTGGAAGCGCTGACCGGGGGCCCGTAGGACCTGGTGATCGACGAGGCCGCGCCGATCGACCTGTTCGGCAAGGTCATGGACGAGTTCAACGTCGAGATCGCCACGTCACGGGACTCCGCTCAAGACCACGGCGCGCCGGTGCGCAACGCCGCGGAATGAGCGATGAGACCGACTACCTGGTCGTCGGCGGCGGCTTCTACGGCTGCGCCCTGGCGCTGTTCCTGCGCTCGCTCGGCAAGCGGATCGTGCTGGTCGAGGCGGGTGAGGAACTGCTGGCGCGCGCCTCACGGGTCAACCAGGCGCGGGTGCACACCGGATTCCACTATCCCAGGAGTGCGCTGACTGCAGTCAAGTCGATGGTGCTGCACCGCCGCTTCGCCACCGACTTCCCCGATGCGGTAGTCGACGACTTCCAGATGCTCTACGCGATCGCGCGCCACCGCTCGAAGGTCTCTGCCTTGCGCTTCCAGCGCATGTTCGCCGAGATGGGCGCGCCGATCGCGCGGGCGACACCCTCCCAAGCCGCGCTGTTCTCCCCCAACACCATCGAAGAAGCGTTCGCCTGCGACGAGTTCGCGTTCGACTGGTCGGTGCTGGCGCGCCACATGGGCAACCGCCTGGACGCGCTGGGTATCGAGGTGCGCCTGGGGACGCGCGCCGACAGCGTCGAAGCACGGGCTGAGGGCGCAACGGTGCACCTGTCCGACGGCTCGGCGCTGAACGCACGCTTCGTCTTCAACGTGACATACGCGCAGACCAATGCCCTGCTCGCCTCCGCGGGCCTGCCACAGGCGAGGCTGAAGCACGAGCAGACGGAGATCGCGCTGTCGAAGTGCCGTCCGAGCTGGCTCCTTACGGCCTGACCGTGATGGACGGGCCGTTCTTCTCGTGCATGCCTTACCCTTCTGCCGGGCTGCACTCCCTGACGCACGTGCGCTACACCCCGCATGCGCACTGGACCGACGGCTCGGCCGGGCGCGCGGCTTACGACGTGTTCGCCACCCTCCCGCGCGAGACGCGCCAGCGGCACATGGTGCTCGATGCCGCCCGCTACGTGCCGGCGCTCGCCCAGGCCCGCTACGACCGCTCGCTGTTCGAGGTGAAGACGGTGCTCGCCAAGAACGAGCGCGACGATGGCCGCCCGATCCTGTTCCAGCGCCAGCCCGAAGGTTCGCCGGTGATATCGATCATGGGCGGCAAGATCGACAACATCTACGACTTGTTCGACATCCTGCGCCAGGCAGGCCCGGAGTGGGCAGAAGCGGACGATCGCTTCGTCCACGGCCGGGCGATGGCATCGGGCGGTGTCGGGGCATGATCGCTAGAACGCTACAAGGCCTGCTCGCCTCCTCGCTGGTGCGGTTCGGGCTTGTCGCCGTTGCCGGTCTGTGCGTCGACCTCGGCACCGCCTGGCTGCTGCGCTCGCTGATGCCGCTGCCGCTCGCCGCCTTCTTCGGCTTCTGCGTGGGCGCGGCATTCAATTACCTGCTGCACGAACGCTGGACCTTCGGCACCCGCCAAGCCTCCGCCAGACGCGGATCGCTCTACGTGCTGGCGCTGCTGGCGACGCTCGGCACGCGCGTTGGCAGCGTCGCGCTGCTCGAGCGCACCGCCCTGCCCGACTTGGCCGTGCTGGCGCTGGCGACGGGCGTCTCGTTCGTCGTCAACTACGTGCTCAGCCGCTTCCTCGTGTTCCGCCCTGCTCCGGAGACTCCTGCTTAACCGAATTGCCGCGCCAAGTCCCCGCACACCGCGTCGACCTTCTGGGCGATCGGCGCCACGACCATGTGCTGGTGATCCCGGTCATCAACGAAGGCGAGCGCATCCGCGCCCAGCTTGCGCGCGTGGCCGCGGCCAACCTGCCGGTCGACGTGGTGGTGGCGGACGGCGGCTCCACCGACGGCTCGCTCGATCTCGACTTCTTGCGCGAGCAAGGCGTTCGCGCGCTGCTCACCAAGACCGGGCCGGGCAAGCTCAGCGCCCAGCTGCGCATGGCCTATGCGTGGTGCCTCGATCAAGGCTACGAGGGCGTCATCACCATCGACGGCAACGGCAAGGACAACGTCGAGGCCGTTGCGCAGTTCGTGGCGAAGCTGCGCGAGGGCTACGACTACGTCCAGGGCTCACGCTATGCGCCGGGCGGCAAGGCCGAGAACACGCCGCTGGAGCGCACGATCGGCAACCGCTTGATCCACGCCCCAGTCCTGAGCCTTGCCGGGCGGCACTGGTTCACCGACACCACCAACGGCTTTCGCGCCTACTCGCGCCGCTACCTCACCGACCCGCGCGTGCAGCCGTTCCGCGACGTGTTCTTCGCCTACGAGCTGCTGTTCTACCTAACGGCCCGCGCCGGCCAGCTCGGCTACCGCGTGTGCGAACTGGGCGTGCGGCGCAGCTATCCGGCGGGTGAGGCGGTGCCGACCAAGATCACCGGTGCTGGAGCCAAGTGGGGCATCATCAAGCAGTTGCTGGCGGCGGCGTTCGGCCGCTTCAATCCCAACTCGCCCTAAGAGGCTGAGCAACCACTATGAAGCTCGTGCATTGCGCGCTTAGCATTTCGCAAGCGCATCATTAAGAGGGGGCGTGATGAGCAAGCTTGTACCCGTGATTCTGTGTGGCGGCAGCGGCACCCGACTTTGGCCCCGCAGCCGGGCGACCAAGCCCAAGCCCTTCCTGCCACTGGTCGGCGACACCACGCTGTTCCAGGCGACGCTGGAGCGCTGCCCGGCGACGGAAGGCTTCGGCGCACCGGTCGTGGTGACTGGCAAGGCTCACTTGGAGCATGTCGAGGATCAGCTGGGCGACCGCCCCGGCTCCGAAATCATCGTCGAGCCATGCGCCCGCAACACCGCCGCCGCCATCGCGCTCGCGGCACTGCGCCTGCCCGAGGACGCGGTGATGCTGGTGTGCCCCAGCGACCACCACATCGGCGACGCCAAGGCCTTTGCCGAAGCTGCCTGCACCGCTGCCGAGCTGGCGCAGCAGGGCTGGTTGGTCAGCTTCGGCATCGAGGCGACCGCGCCGGAGACTGGCTTTGGCTACCTGAAGCGCGGCGAGCCGATCACCGACAGCGCCTTTCGCACCGCCCAGTTCGTCGAGAAGCCCGATCTGGAGCGCGCCAAGTCGTTCCTGTCGGAAGGCATCTACGCCTGGAACGGCGGCATCTTCGCTTTCCGAGTCAGCGACTTCCTCAAGGAGCTGGAGGCGCACCGTCCGCAGATCCTGAGCGCAGTGCGCAAGGCGGTCGAGCAGGGCAGCAGCGATGGCCATCGCTTTCACCCCGACGCGCAAGCCTTCGCCGCGGTGGAGAGCGAGTCGGTCGACTACGCGGTGATGGAGAACACCGGCCGGGCGGCGATGGTCCCGGCCGACATGGCCTGGTCCGACATCGGCAACTGGCAGGCCCTGCACATCGCCCGCGAGCGTGACGAGCAGGGCAATGCGACGCGAGGGGACGTCGAATTGGTCGACTGCCGCAACGTGCTGGTCGACAGCGATGGACCCAAGGTCTCGGTCATCGGTTTGGAGGATGTCTACGTCGTGGTCGACGGCAACGACATCATGATCACCACCGCCGCCGGCGCGCAGAAGGTCGGCAAGCTCTCGGGCGCGGTGAACCAGTAAGGACTCAAAGGCGATGAGCGGTCAGCTCCCCATCAAGGAAGTCGAGAAGCCCTGGGGCAAGGACACCCTGCCCGCGCCCTTCGTGGCCGAGGCAGGCAAGAAGATCGGCGAGATCTGGTTCGAGCCGCCGCCCGAGCTGCCGCAGCTGCTGGTCAAGTACATCTTTACCAGCGAGCCGCTTTCCGTTCAGGTCCACCCGACCGACGCGCAGACCATCGCCAAGGGCATGGGCCGCCAGGGCAAGGAAGAGTGCTGGGTGATCGTCGCGGCCGAGCCGGGCGCCAAGCTGGGCATCGGCTTCAAGCAGGCGATCGACGCCGATGCCATGCGCGCCGCCGCGCTCGACGGCTCGATCGAGCACTTGATGGAGTGGCACACGGTGTCGCCGGGTGACTTCTACTACATCCCGGCCAACACCGTGCACGCGATCGGCGCCGGGATCAGCCTGATCGAGGTCCAGCAGAACTCGGACATTACCTACCGCCTCTACGATTACGGCCGCCCGCGCGAGCTGCACCTGGACGAAGGCATGGCCGTCGCAAAGGGCGAGCCTTATGCCGACAAGTGGAAGGGCAAGGCGCCCGAGGCCACCTCGGTGAACCTCGTGCCGGGCCCGCTGTTCACGCTCGACCAGGTTGCCGGTACGCCCGACGAGGCAACCACGGCGCGCTATCAGGGCAAGCTGCTGGTGATCCCGCGCGAGGGGCCCGTCCACGTCGCCGGTCAGGAGATCGCGCCGGGCGGGTGTGGCCTTGCCGACAGCCTTGCCGACGTGTTCTTCGCCAGCTCGGGCCTGTGCCTCCTGGCGGCGCCCTGCGCCTGAGGTGACGGGCGCGCAAGCTGCCCGGAAGCTGACTGCCCCGCGCCCCGCGGCCTACGCGTGGGCATGTCTGATCGCGCTGCTGGTGCTTGCGCTGGCGGGCGCCCTGCAGTCGAGCCGCGGGCTGTGGCAGGACGAATCGACCCTCCTGGCGAACTTGGGACTGCCGTTGCAGGCTTACTTCGGCAGCCTGCCCTTCTACGACCAAGCCGCCCCGCCCTTTGCCTTGCTGACGCTCGACGGGGCCTACGCGTTGGCAGGTCAGTCGGTGCAGGCGACGCGGTTGATCCTGCTCGGCCTCAACCTGGCGCTGCTGGGCGGCCTCGCCCTCGTCGCAAATCGACGTTCCGATCGTGCGGCGTTGCTCGCCATTGCGATGATGGCGGTGACGCCGCTGGCGATTCGCTACTGCCTGGAACTCAAGCAATACGGCTTCGAGATGCAAGCGAGCCTGCTGTTCCTCCTCGCGCTGCGCTGGCTGCCGCAGCGCCCTGCCGCGGTGATGGCGCTGGCGGGGATGCTGTCGTTCGTCTCCTTCTCGATCATGCTGGTGGTCGGAGTGGCCGTGCTCGATGCAGCGTTGCTCCGCCACCGCGGCGCACTGCGCTGGCGCTGGCTGGGTCTGCTCGCCCTCTACACTCTGGGATGGATCGCCTGCTACCTGCTGCTGTTCCGCCCCGCCACCGCGCTGCAGACCGCGAACTATCCGGCAGCTTACCAGCGGTTGGCCATGGCCGAGTACGTGCAGCACCCCGGCCTGCTGCTGGCCCAGTTCGAGGTGATCGGCCGGGCACAGGCGGCGCTGGCGCTGATCTGCGCGCTTGCCGCGACGGCAGTCCTGTTCGTGCTCGGCAAAGGCCTGACCTCGCCGCGTCTGTCATTCGCGGCACCGGTGTGGCAGCCCTTGCGCCTTCTGGCCGGGCTGATCGCGATCGTCGCGGTGCTCTGGCTGGCCCGGCTCTACCCGGTGTCGACCAACAAGCAGTTTCTCTTCACCATGCCGATCGGCGCGCTGCTGGTGGCCGAGTTGTTCGTCCTGGCAGCCGACAGGGTCCGGGCGAGCGCTGCGCTCCCGCTCGCCCTTGCGCTCACGCTGGTGCCGAGCGCCGCGAACGCCTTGGTGCGGGATTGGAGGCGGGACACCGACATCCAGGACACGCGCGGCCTCTACGCCTTCATCAAGGCACACCCCGACGCGCTGGTCTTGCCCGACATCCTGTTCGAACCGACCCTGCGCCACTACGCCGCGCACGATCCGAGACCACCTCGCCGGATCGATGCGCTGCTACGCGCAGAGAGCCGGCCGATGGAGAGCCCGGTTGAAGTCGCTCGCCCGCTTTCCACGGGCTCACCGGTGCTATCCCAGCACGTATGGGAGCGGCTCGATGCGATGCACGGCTATCCGGCATACTCCGACTGGGTGGTTCGGCATGCCAAGGGGCGTGGTCCCGCCCTGATCGCCGCGACGTACCTGGGTCCGGAGCGGGAGCGCATCTATGCCGAGGCGGCGCGGCGTCATGGCTGCCGGATGGGGGTGGCCTATCGCTCGCGCGAGGTCGTGGCGCTGCGGCTGCAGTGCCCGTAAGGCGCGTGGTTCTACACGCTCAGCATAGGCGCTATCGGCATAAGCCCTAGGGTAGTGCGCGCGGTTTACACCAAGACCGACCTGCGCTTGCCCAGGTTGGTGCTCGCCCTGAACAGCAGCACCATCAGCGGCAGCGCCCAGATCACGCGTGTGTTGTAGCGTGCGAACGGGCCGGAGAGCCAGGCGCAGATCGCGTCGTTCAGCAAGATTGCCACCAGCACGACCCACACCATGGCCCGCAGATCGGAGCGCGCGGCAGAGCGCCGCCATGGGAATGCCGCCAGCGCCGCTAGCACCAGGAACAGCGTCAGGGCCGAGATCACGCGGTCGCTGAAAGGCAGCGGCGTACCCTCCGGCACCGCCTCGAACGGGCGATCGGCGCGCATCTGGCCGGCGAGGTATTCGGGGCGGAAATCGTGCAGGCGCAGGTTGCCCGCGAGTTCGAGGAAGTCTCCGCCCAGCGCCGCCGCGGTCTCGGCTGGATAGGCGCGGGCGACGGCGAGCGCGAACCGAGCCTGCTCCTGCGACACGTGCACGGCGTCGTCACGCGGCAGCGCCTTGAACCCGCCGCGTGGCCGGGTGGGCTCCCACAGGAACACCTCGGCGGTGACCGGTTGCAGCACGGGGTAGCTGCACAGGACGAACGGCGCGTCCGCGCATCGCTCGGCCAGGAAGCGTCTGGCCGGTCCGTCCTCGATCAGCCTGGCAGTGAGGAACGGCGGACGCACGGGGCTCGCGCCGGTGGTGACGCGCGTGGCAAGGCCGAACAGCGCCTCACCGCCGATGCCGATCAGCGCCGTCGCCAGCAGAGCGCTCGCGGCGAGGGCGACCGTTCGCGAGTGCAGGCGTCACGCGGCCGCCAAGCCAGCGACGGCCAGCAAGCCGAGCAGCGCCACTGCGGTCGAATGCGAAAGCGCGGCGAATGCGAGGAGCGCCAGCATGCCGATGCGCCACCAAAGCCGCTCCACGCGCCAGCGGCAAAGCAGCAGCGCCGCCACCGGGATCGCCAGGCCGACGACGAGATCGGGCATGAGGAAGCACACGAAGAACGGCAGCGGCGTCAGCGCCAGCAGCGCGAACGCGGCGAGGCAGGTGCGCGCAAAGGCGCGCTCGTGTGCGGGATCGACGAAGTGGCGCACGATGCCGACGATCGCCGCTCCGGCAGCAAGCGCCTGCAGCACGACCGGCACCCAGAAGCTCTTCGCCAGCAAGCCAAGATAGAGGAACAGCCCGAAGTAGAGCGAGCGGCCGTAGAGTACCATGCCGGGCTCGGCCTTGGTGGCGCCCGGCGCTATGTCGGACACCGGCGTCGCGAAGAACGCGTCCGAATGGCCGGTCAGCTTGGCCCAGACCGTGTCGGCGCCCCGCAGGTACGATACCGTATCGTTGAAGCCGAACACGTCGCCGTGCAGAATTGCGGGCCAGAGCAGCAGCACACCGAGCAGGAGCATGAGATTCTGATGCCCGCGCAAGGGGGAGATGGTTGCTTGCGTTGAACTCACCCCTTTCGCGCTCCCCCCGCGGCTCAGGGCGAGACCATGCAGGGTGGCTGGTGTGGTGGCAATGGGCGAGAGGCCCTCCCGTGAGGCTGCGGTTTACCTCCGGATCTCACATCACGTCCGCGACACCCTCCAGCGCCTCACGCAGCTTGGCCAAGGCTTGCGCCTTCAGCTGATGCACGCGCGGGATCGAGACCTGCAGCACTTGTGCGATCTCGGCGAGGTTCAGCTCCTCGACGAAGTAGAGCGAGATGATCAGCCGCAGCCGCTCGGGCAAGTCGGCGATGGCTTGGATCACTGCGCCGCGGGTCTCCTCGTCCTGCAGCAGCGTGAGGCTGTCCGGCGTCTGGTCGGCAAAGGCGCCGTCCTGGTCGGAATAGACCTCGTCAATCGAGTCGAAGCGCAGCGGCTGGCTGGTGTCGCGCAGCAAGGCGAGATGCGCCTCGTCGATACCCATTGCGGCGGCGAGTTCGTGCGCCAGCGGCTCGCGGCCCAGTTTCCCGCGCAGCTCTGCTTCCTTGTCGCGCAAGGTGCGGCTGCGCTCCGAAGCGCCGCGCGACATCGGGATGGTGCGGCGGATGAGGTCCACCATCGCCCCGCGCACACGCATCTTGGCATAGGCGGCAAATCCGTCCTCGGTGGGACCAGCGTGCTTCTGCGCGCACTCGGTCAGGGCGACGAGGCCGGCCTGGACCAGGTCCTCCAGCTCGATGCCGGGGCGCCCGGTGCCGTTCACGTGCCAGGCGAGGCGGCGCACCATCGGCAGGAACCGGCGAACCCGGTCGGCGACATCACCGCCGCCATAGGCTCCGGCGATGCGGCGAGAAGAGGCGAAAGGCGAATGGTCTAGCTTCATGCGGCCATGTCCATGGATTCGATGATGTGCGGTTCAGGGAGCGAAGGCGCGGCCGGAGCGGCGCCGATGACGTCGACCACCTCGATCGGCTGCGTCGGCGGCAGTTCCGAGATCGAGATGACGAGGCAGGAGGGCGCGCGCATCCGCAGCAGGGCGGCAAGTACGCGGCGAGCGCGGGGCTGGACGACGAGCGCCAGCGGCCCGGCATTGGCACCGCGAGAGGCGGCCAGGTTGGCAATCCGCTCGCCGATCATGCGGGCGAGGTCGGGCTCGATCACCGGCTGACCGGTGACGGGATCGTGCATGCCCTGAACGATCGCGGCCTCGAGCCCGGCGTCGAGCGTCAGCACCGGCAAGCGCTCGTGCGGCGGGCAGATGCGGCCGACGATCAGCGGGCCAAGGTCGGCGCGGACCAGTTCGACCAGGCGCTCGTGCTCGACCGTCTGCATCACGCCGCGGCTGAGCGAGGCGAGGATCGGCAGCGGATGGCCGATCGGGATACCATCCTCCAGCAGCGCGCGCAGGACGCGGGTGATCGCGGCCAGGCTGAGCGGGGCGGGGTGGATCGTCTCGACGAGGCCAGCGGAATGCTCCTTCACCCCCTCGATCAACGTCTTGACCTCGTCCGGGCCGAGCAGGTCCTGCGGGCGCTCTGCCAGCAGCTGGTTCAAGTGCGTGGCGATGACGGTGCCGGCGTCGACGGTGAGAAAGCCCTCGGCCACGGCATGATCGCGCGCAGTGGGATCAATCCACAGCGCCGGGCAGCCGAAGCTGGGGTCACGCGTGGCGTCCCCGCGGAGCGTATGGGTCGGGCGCGCCTCCCCGGCGTCGATCGCGAGGATGCGGTCGGCGCGGATGGTGGCGCCACCCAACGTCACGCCGCCCAGCACGATACGATAGTCGTTGGGCGCCATGTCCAATGCATCGCGGACACGGAACTGCGGCACGATGAAGCCGAAAGTCTGCGAGAGCTGCTTACGCACGCCGGTGATGCGGGCGATCAGCGGCGATCCCTTGCGCTCGTCCACCAGCTGGACGAGGCCGTAGCCGAGCTCGATGGTGACCAGCGTGTGGTCGGATACGTCCTCCAGCACGATGCGGCCGGGGTCGGGCAGTTCGGCGGCGATCGGCTCGATGACGACGACCGGCTTGTTCGCGCGCTTGCGCAAGGAGTGCCAGATCCACCCGGCAATGCCGGCGGCAGGAAGGAAGATCACCTGCGGCATCGCCGGGATCATGCCGATCGCGCCGAGCACGACGGCCACCGGCAACCAGGTGCTCGGCGCTGCGAACTGCCCGCCGATCTGGCCGGCCAAGTCGCGCTGGTCGGACACGCGGGTAACGATCACGGCGGCGGCGATCGAGAGCAGCAGCGAGGGCACCTGCGCCACCAGCGCGTCGCCAATGGCGAGGGTGATGTAGTGCTGCGCGGCCTCGCCGGCGGAGAGGCCGTGGCTGATCATGCCGAGGCAGAAGCCGGCGATGATGTTGACGCCCAGGATCAGCAGCGCGGCGACGGCGTCGCCCTTCACGAACTTGCTGGCACCGTCCATCGAGCCGTAGAAGTCCGCCTCGGTCGCCACTTCGCGGCGGCGGGCCTTGGCTTCGTCGGCGGTCATCAGGCCGGCGGCCAAGTCGGCGTCGATCGCCATCTGCTTGCCGGGCAAGGCGTCGAGGGTGAAGCGTGCCGAGACTTCGGACACGCGGCCCGCGCCCTTGGTGACCACCACCATGTTGATGATCATCAGGATCAGGAACACGAAAATGCCGACGGCGAAGTTGCCGCCGATCAGGAAGGCGCCGAAGCTTTCGATCACCATGCCCGCCGCGCTCTCGCCCTCGTGGCCGTGAACCAGCACGACACGGGTCGAGGCGACGTTCAGGGCCAAGCGCAGCAGGGTCGCGAACAGGAGGACGGAGGGGAACGAGGAGAAGTCGAGCGGCTTGGTCGCGTTCATCGCCGCCATCAGGATGGCGACCGAGAGCGCGATGTTAAGCACGAAAGAGACGTCGAGCACGATCGCGGGCACCGGCACGATCATCAGCACGATCAGGATCAGGATGCCGGCGGGCAGGGCCAGCGAGGCGCCGCCGGAAATGCGGTTCAGCAAGTTCACAAGCCGAACCTCGCAAGCTTGGCATAAGCGTCACGCACATGCGCCGGAGCGCCCGGCGCAGTGCCGCCGAAGGAGTCGTTGAGGGTCTCGGCCATCGAGCGGGTCGTCATTGCGGGTGCGCTCGGCATCGCGGCTTGCGCCGAGTGGAACTCCTGCGCAATCGGGCCACCGACCGGCAGGTTGAAGCCGGGCGCGGCGGAGTAGCTTGCCGAGGCATATTCCGACGCACCCGGCGCAGCGGACGCCCACAGCTCTGCACTTCCGCTCTCCATCGCACCCGCGACACGCCCACGGATCAGGTCCATGACGCCAGAGACGCTGCGTGCGCCGCCGGGTCCGTAGAAGATGGAGCGGTTGGCAGCGGCGGCTTGCGGCAGGATTCTCGCAGCGCTGGCGTTGGGATCGCTGGCGAGCGTGGTCAGGAACGAAGTCGCACCGCCGATGCCCAGGAAGTGGCCGAGGTACAGCTCGGCAGCATCGGGCTCACGGCCAAGTGCGGTGGCGAGTTCGGCGCGGCTATCCGCGGCCAGCTCGCCCGCCATCAGTGCCGAGGCATTGGGATCGTAGCGCAGCGCCATGATCTGCGCACGCACACTGGGGTCGGTGATCCGCCCGCCGGAGATCGCATCGCCGGCCCAGCCCAGGCCATGCTCGGCGCCGTGGCGGTCGAGCGTCTGCAGCCAGGTGCCATTGGTGAACTGGTACAGCCCCGCCGCGCTGGACGTGCCGGCCTTGGCCGAAGGGTTGAGGCTCGACTCGATCTTGGCTTGGGCGAGCAAGTAGTTGAAGTCGACGCCGGTTGCCTGCGCCGCCCGCGCAATCGCGGCGCGCACGGGTGTGCCGTTCCCGGCGATGGCAGCGGCGGCTGAGGCGCCAAGATAGGGTGTATCGGGCAATGCTAGCTCCGGGTGAACGTACCGGAGTGTTCAGCAAGAGGCGTGCCAGATTGTGGTCGCTGCCCTCTCCCCGATGCTGGGGAGTGGGAAAGCGGTTCAGCCGCGCGTGCCCATGTAGGCGTACTGCGGGCCGGCGCGGTAAAGCTGGGGCGTGCCGGTTAGTGCGTTGAGCCGCGCCGTAACGTTGGCCGCGACCAAGTTGCGCACCTGACGATTGACCTCGTTCAGCCGACGCGCGGCTTCGAGCATGCCGCGGCATTCGTCATCCAGCACCGCGCCCGCGCAATCCTCGAGCGAGCCGCACAGCGAGTTCTTGTCGTTCGCCGCGCCCATCAGCGCGTCGACGTCCAGACCGGCAAGCGCCTGCCGTTCCTCTTCCAGGACGGCAAGCATCTGCCGCAGCTGGTCGCGCAAGGTTGCCGCCGGCAAGGTCTGGAAAATGCTCACGCGTTACCGCTCCTCAGGAACATGCCCGCCGCGATCATGGCATCGGCAATGCGCGCCGGGACCAGCGGGTAATTGCCGCTTTCGACCGCCTTGCGGATCTGCGCGACCCGATCGGTGTTGATCGGCGCTTCGCCCGGATCGAGCGTAGCGTTGGTGGCAACCGCCGGCTTCGCGTTGGCTGCTGCCGAGGGCGCGGCAGTCGCAGATGCAGGCACCGCGGCGGCGGGAGGGTTGATGTCGGCGCCCGACTTGCGGGCAATCTCGGCACTCACCGCGCCGATCGCGCGGGGAGCACCCACTTCGATGGGTGGCATTTTGGCCGCTCCTTGTTCACTTGTCATAGCGAAGAACGGTAGCGGCGAAGTCGGTTTAAGGGTCTGAGCGGCAATTCGTTGCCGCTGGTGCCGGCAAATTGCTGTTCAGGTATATATACTTAGACATGATCCACTGGCGTGGATGCGGCACCGGCCCGCGCCCCCACCCGACTTCCCACGGAAGTATACTTGATGGGAGGTCGGGTGGGGGCGTGGGCCGGTGCCGCACCTGATCCAGCCTCGCTGGATCAGATCCTAGTCTAGCGGGAGCGACACCAGGCCGGGCCGCACGACCTGCGCGCGCATGGGCTCGGCATTGGGCTTGGCGTTGATCGGGCGGACGCGGATCCAGGCGCCCACGGCCCCTGCCTCCATCGCCTCGCCAGGCTGCGCGACGGTGAAGCCATCGCCGCTGACGGCGATCGAGATGCCATCGCCGCGGTTGATCGCCGGCGCGCCGCCGAGCGCCTGGACTTCGCGCTTGACCGGCACGAACAAGCGCCAGCTGCCAGGATCGCCGCACTGGACGACGACGCTCTCGTGGTTCTGCGTGCGCCAGGACAGCGCCAGCGGCGAGCGGCAGGCCTGCAACCGCAAGCGGCGGTCGACACCGGTCAGCGCGCCGCCGCTCTGGCCGATCTCGGCTCCGGTGAAGCCCGCGACCTCCCGGTCGATCGTGTCCAGATCGGCATAGCCGGCCGAAGCGGCGGCGAGGATGGCGAGAAGGATGCTCATGGTCGGTCCTTGGTCTGGGTCTTGTCCGCAGAACTACGCAAGCTATGTGCCAGCCGCGCTTCGGGTGCGTCGTAGCCGATGACGACGCGGGCTGTGCCCTTCTCGCCCGGCATCCCTGGCTCGACGACGACACGCGCGTCTCCGGCCTCGCGCGCGAGCGCCTGGGCCTTGGTGAGGGCCTCGGCCATCGCGCCGGGCGCGTAGCTGGCGGTGATGGTGACCTGCTGGCGCGGGTCGCGCGGTTGCTGGGCCAGCCACTCGCGCAGCGGCGGCGCGCCCTCGCCCGCGATCCACACCGCGACCGGCTCGCTGCGCGGTGTGGCTGTGGGAGCGCCGACGGCAGGCGCGGCATGCGCCTTGGGATCTTGCCGCGCGACCGCGCTGGCGGTCAGCATGAACAGGATCATCGATAGGTCGGCGATGATCGTCTGCCAGCCGGTGCCGACTTTCACGCTCATCAGGCGCGCACCTGCTTGGCCGAGGGGACCGGTGCGGTTTCGTGCAGCTTGGGAACGGCAGGCGCGATCTGCGCTTCGAGCCAGTCGACGACGCCCTGCCGCTCGCGCTCCTCGGCTTGCGCAGCACGCTCGACGACCCGGGCGAGCGGGGCGAACACGATGTTGCCCAGCAGCAGGCCATAAAGCGTGGTCAGCACCGCCATACCGATGGCGCCGGTGAAGTCGCCGCTCGCCGCGCCGCCGGACGGCAGTTGGCTCAGCGAGATGAGCGTGCCGGCGAGGCCGAAGACCGGCGCCAGCTCTGCCGCTTGCGCAAAGGTGTCGACGGCATGGCGCGCGCGCTCCTGGCGCTTGGTTCGATGGCTGCGGTGCGCATCGCGCAGCGCGGTCAGCGAGTGCGACTGGGCCATGGCGTCGCAGGCTTCGTCGAACTCCGGGTCGCCGAAGTGATGCGACTGCGCGCGGACCAGGCCGTCGCGGCGGATCGCCTGGACATGCGTCGCCAGCTCTCCGCGCGCGCGTTCGGCGTTGAAGCGCGGTTTCCTGAGCGCGAACAGCGCACCGATGGCAGTGCGGCAATCGGCCAGGCCGCAGCGCAAGAACGTCGCCACCAGCGTACCGCCGACCACGATGGTGGCGGACAGCGGATCGATCAGGCTTTCGACATGCATGGGGTGATGAACTCCTTCGCAACAGGAGAACGGCCGGCAATTTACCGGTTTTCGTCCGCGGCGTGCATTTGCCGGAAAGCGGCAAACCTTTGCCGGCTCCAGGCGGATCGCGGGCAATTTGCCGCCCACGCAAGTTTCCGGATGCCTCTCAAGGGCAATTGGCACGCTGTTTGCTGAGATACGTCGCGAACCGATGAAACGTCCACTCGAACAAGGAAAGATGCCATGAGCGATAGCCTGTTCGGCATCCATGCCGCCGCTCTTGAACTGCGCTCGCAGCGCATGGGCATGATCGCCAGCAACATCGCCAATGCCGCGACCCCTGGCTACAAGGCCAAGGACATCGACTTCAAGGCCGCGCTCGCCGCGAGCCAGAAGAGCACCGGCGGCGACACCGACACGGCGGCCAAGGGCGCGGTGCTCTATCGTACGCCGGTGATGCCTTCGATGGACGGCAACACCGTCGAACTGCAGAACGAGCAGCTCGCGTTCTCCGAGAACGCGGTGGGCTATTCCACCACGCTCGAGTTCATCCGCAGCCGCGTCGACACGATCACGCGCGCGATGAAGGGCGACTAAGCGATGCCCGGCACAATCTTCGACGTCGCCCAGCGCGGCATGTCCGCGCAGCTGGTGCGCATGAACGCGGCCGCGTCCAACCTCGCCAACGCGGGCACAGTGACCGGCAGCGAAGCCGAAGCCTACCGCCCGATCCGCGCCGTCTTCGCAGAGGACCTCGATCGCGCGACGGGCATGGCCTCGGTCAAGGTGCAGGGCGTGGTGCGCGAGAATGCCGCGGCGATCCGCCAGCACGATCCCGACCATCCGCTGGCCGATGCCAATGGCGACGTCTGGACCGCCCCGGTCGATGAGAACGCCGAGATGGTCGAGATGCTCGAAAGCTCGCGCCAGTACCAGAACATGGTGGAGGCACTCTCCACCGCCAAGCAACTCATGCTCGAAACGATGAGGCTCAAATGACCGTCAGCTCCGTATTCTCGAACTACTCGACCACGTCGACCGCGGCGAAGACGGACACGTCCTCGTCGAAGGGCGGCCTCGCCTCGCTCGGCGCAAACGACTTCATCAAGCTGATGACGGCGCAGATGCAGCAGCAGGACCCAACCGATCCGGTGGACCAGAAGCAGATGCTTTCGCAGATGGCGCAGTTCTCCACGCTCGCCAACAGCACGGAAATGGGCAGCACGCTGAGCGCCATCGCCGGCAAGCTCGACGTGCTGATCTCCAAGACCGCAGCCAACAACTCCACCGCTTCTTAAGGAGCCAGTCCCATGTCCTATTACACTTCGATCAGCGGGCTGAAGAACGCCCAAACCGACCTCAACGTCATCAGCCACAACATAGCCAATGCCGAGACCAACGGCTTCAAGAAGTCGCGCGTGGAGTTTGCCGACATCGTCGCGAGTTCTTCGTTCACCAATCCCAAACAGCAGCAGGGCATCGGCTCGGCCGTCGACTCAATCACGCAGAACTTTGCGATCGGTCCGGTCGAGCAGACCGGCTCGGCGCTCGACGTCGCAATCACCGGCGACGGCTTCTTCGAGATCAAGGCGCCAGGCGGCCAGACCATGTTCACGCGCAACGGCTCGTTCGCGGTGGACGAGAACGGCTTTATCCATGACGGTTCGGGCAACCGCCTGCAGGCCTTCGCCGGCACCACCACCACCGGCGATCCGGCCGACATCCAGATCCCGCCGACCGCCGGCACGGCCACCTTCACCGGCGTCACCATCAGCCCCAAGGGGGCGGTAACCGCATCCTATTCGGACGGCACCAACACGCAGGTCGGCACCATCGCACTGGCGACCTTCATTGCGCCGTCCGGCCTCAAGCAGGTCGGCAGCTCGAACTGGACGCAGACCGGTCTTTCCGGCGCTCCCACCTTCGGCGCCCCCGACACCGGCGCCAACGGCGCGCTGCTCTCGGGCTCGATCGAGCACTCGAACGTCGATGTGGCCGAGGAGCTGGTGAACCTGATCACCGCGCAGCGCTACTTCCAGGCGAACGCCAAGGCGATCGATACCGCGACTCAGATCTCGCAGACCATCATCGGCCTGCGTTCGTAAAGCCAAGAGACGCAAGGAACTGACCGATGGACCGGCTCGTCTACACCGCCGTCTCGGGCATGAACGCGTCGATGGTGCGGGAACGCATGATCGCCAGCAACATGGCCAACGCGCAGACCATCGGCTTCAAGGCCGAGGTCCTGCAAGCGCAGTCCGTTACTCTGAACGGACCGCAGCTGGACGTGCGTTCGATGAACCGGTCCGAGGTCAAGGGCGCCTCCATGAAGGAGGGCGCGATCGTTCAGACCGGCCGCCCGCTCGATGTCGCCATGACCGGCGACACGATGCTGGCGGTGCAGTCGGTCGACGGCAACGAGGCCTACACCCGCCGCGGCGACCTGACCGTCTCGATCACCGGTGTGGTCGAAAACGGCGAAGGCCTGCCGGTGCTGGGCGAGAGCGGCCCGCTGATGGTGCCTCCCGGCTCCATGGTCTCGATCTCGCAGGACGGCTCGGTGCTGGTTACCGATCCGACCCAGCCCGAGCAGCAGCCTGCCAAGATCGACCGGCTCAAGCTGGTGAGCACCAAGGGCTCGCCGCTCGAGAAGGACCTGGCGGGCGTGTTCCGCGTGCCCGGCGGCGGCGTGCTGCCGGTGGACGACAATGCCAAGGTGATCCCCGAGGCGGTCGAACAATCCAACGTCAATTCATCCGAAGTCCTGGTCGACATGATCGAGGCGCAGCGCCTGTTCGATCTGCGCACCAAGCTCGTCTCGACCGCCAAGGAGCTCGACGAAGGCTCGTCCAAGCTCATGCGCCTCGACTGATCCAAGGAATATAGACCATGCCAACCTCCGCCCTTCACGTCGCCCGCACCGGCCTGGAAGCCCAGGACCAGCGCATGCGGGTCATCGCCAACAACCTGGCGAACGTTTCCACCACCGGGTTCAAGCGCGACCGCGCCAACTTCGCGACGCTGGCCTACCAGAACGCGCGCGTCGCCGGCGCGCAGTCCTCGACCGAGACGGCTTACGCGACCGGCCTGAACCTGGGCACCGGTGTCGGCCTGCAGTCGACCACGCGCATCGAGACGCAAGGGACGATGGAGCAGACCGACCGCTCCTACGACATGGCGCTGGACGGCGACGGCTACTTCCAGGTGCAGCTGCCCGGTGGACAGCTGGGCTACACCCGCGCCGGCAACTTCTCGCTGACGCAAGATGGCCAGGTGGTGACGACGCAGGGCTACCCGCTGCAGCCGCCGATCAACGTGCCCCAGGGCACGACCTCGATCACGATCAGCCAGGACGGGACCGTCTCGGCAACCGTGACCGGCCAGGCCGAGTCGCAGGACCTGGGCCAGATCACCATCGCCAGCTTCACCAATCCGGCGGGCCTGCAGGCGGCTTCCGACAACTTCCTGATGGAGACCAGCGCTTCGGGTCCCGCGCAGATCGGCATCGCCGGCGAAGAAGGCCGCGGCCACATCCGCCAGGGCATGCTGGAGGGCTCCAACGTCAACATCGTCGAAGAGATGGTGGACATGATCGAGACGCAGCGCGCCTACGAGATCAACTCCAAGATGATCTCCTCGGTCGACGAGATGCTGCGCAACGCGAACCAGACGCTGTGAGCACGATGCCTGCCCCATTCCGCAACATGGTGCGCATGGCCGGCGCCATCGCTGCAGCTGCCGCGATCAGCGCCGTGCTGCCCGATCCCGCCGCGGCCAAGAAGGCGCCCAAGCCGTCGGGCTTCGAAGCCACCCTGCCCGTCGAGGCCGCGCCGCTGCCGGCGAACGGTTCGATCTTCCAGGCGAGCTACGGCTATGCCGCGCTGTACGAGGGCAACCGAGCACGCCGCATCGGCGATCCGGTAACGATCCGCCTGGTCGAGAGCACCACCGCCTCAAAGTCGGTAAATTCCAAAAGTAACAAGGGCGGAGACGCCTCGATCACGCCGCCCTCATCAGGACCGTTATCGTTTCTTAACCCTAATGCCCTTAATGCTTCCTCGTCCTCGACGTTCAACGGACAGGGCAATGCGGGGCAGACGAGCAGCCTTTCGTCGACGCTTGCAGTGACCATCGCCGAGGTTCGGCCGAACGGCACCGCACTGGTCAGGGGTGAGAAGCAGATGATGTTGAGCCAGGGCGATGAATGGGTGCGGTTCTCCGGCATCGTGCGCCTCGTCGACATCGACGCGGACAACATCGTGCTCTCCACGCGCATCGCCGACGCCAAGATGGAATATTCGGGCAAGGGCGCGCTGCAGCGGGCGAGCAAGCAGGGCTGGCTCGGCCGTTTCTTCAACATCATTTCGCCGTTCTGATGATGCGCAGCCTCTTTCACACTCTCGCCGCCGCCCTTCTCAGCGCCATGCTGGTGATCGTGCCCGCTCATGCCGAGCGCGTGCGCGATCTCGGCCAGTTCCAGGGCGTGCGCTCCAACCAGCTGACCGGCTACGGCATCGTCGTCGGCCTGCCCGGCACCGGCGACGACAACCTCGCCTACCTGACCCAGGCGATGAAGGGCGTCTCGGGCCGCATGGGCCTGACGCTCCCGCCCGGCGTGCAGCCCGGCCTCAAGAACGCGGCTGCGGTGATGATCACGGCCGACCTTCCTGCGTTTGCCAAGCCCGGCCAGCGCATCGACGTGACCGTCTCCACGATCGGCAAGGCCAAGTCGCTGCGCGGTGGCGCGCTGATCATGACCCCGCTGTACGGCGCGGACGGCCAGATCTACGCGATGGCACAGGGCAACCTCGCGGTTGGCGGCCTCGATGTCGGCGGCAAGGACGGCTCCAACGTCACCATCAACATCCCGACTGTCGGCCGCATCTCGGAGGGCGCCAGCGTGGAACGCGCGGTCGCGACCGGGTTCGACAACGGCGCCGACCTCAGCTGGAACCTGTTCACCGCGGACTTCCTTACCGCCAGCCGCGTGCGCGATGCGATCAACCGCAAGCTGCCCGGCACGGCCAGCGTCACCGACGGCGTCAGCCTCTCGCTGCGCTTGCCGCCTGACGCCGACACCCGCGCCAGCCTGATGGCCGCGATCGAGATGATCGACGTCTCGCCCGCAGAAACCCCGGCGCGCGTCATCGTCAACAGCCGCACCGGCACCGTGGTCATCAACAACGCCGTGCGCGTGGCGCCCGCCGCGATCAGCCACGGCAAGCTGGTAGTGCGCATCGACGAGAAGCCGACCGTGGTCCAGCCCGCGCCGTTCAGCCAGGGCCGCACTGCGGTGGAGCAGAACTCCAAGCTCAGCGTCGAGGAAGAGAACCGCAAGGTCATGATGTTCCAGCCCGGCGCCTCGCTCAGCAAGATCGTCGACGCGCTCAACATGCTGGGCGTCACTCCGTCGGACCTCGTGGCGATCCTTGAGGCACTGAAGCAAGCCGGAGCCCTGAAAGCCGAGATGGTGGTGATATGACGAGCGTTTCTGCCACGAACCTGGCTTCGACGAAGCTGATCGGCGCGAACGCCACCGATCGCGAGAAGCTGTCGGCCGCGGCCAAGCAGTTCGAAGCGGTGTTCGTGCGCCAGATGCTCAGCGCCGCGCGCAAGGCCGATTTCGGCGGCGACGACCTGTTCGGCGGGCAGGCGCTCGATACCTTCCGCGAGATGCAGGACAACAACTTCGCCGACATCACCGCGCAGACCGGCGCGCTGGGCTTCGCCGCCAAGATCGAGGCGCAAGTCGCACGCTTCCTGCCGTCCAGCCAGACCTCGCAGAAGGCCAAGTAAGCCATGGCCAGCGACCTCCTCGCCATTGCGCGCAGCGGCACCCGCGCCGCCCGCGCCGCGCTCGACGTCACGGCGCAGAACATCGCCAATGCCTCGTCCGAGGGCTATGTGCGGCGCTCGGTGTCGCTGTCGGAAGTTTCGGCGACGAGCACGCTCAGCGGTACGGCCAGCATCAGCCTGTCGGGCGTGCGGGTCAGCGGCATCGCGCGCAACGCGGACTTGTTCCGCCAGGCCGAAGTGCGCCGTACCGGCTCCGACGCCGCGCGCGCCAGTGCCGAGGTCCAAGGCCTGGAGAACATCGAATCCGCCGTCGAGCAGAGCGGCCTCTATGAAGCCTCGGTGGCGTTCGAAGGCTCGCTCCAGCAGCTCGTGTCCGATCCCACCGACGGCTCGCTGCGCGCGGCCGCGCTGGAAAGCGCGCGCACGCTGGCGAGCACCTTCAACGTCACGTCCAAGAGCCTAGACGCAGCCGGCGAAGGCTTGCGCTTCGAGGCGCAGGACGGCGTCGACCAGGTCAACCTGCTGTCCGGCGAACTGGCACGGGTGAACGCCCGTCTCACCCGCACGGCCGACGGCTCCAGCGATCAGTCGACGCTCCTCGACCAGCGCGACACGCTGCTGCAGAAGCTGAGCTCGCAAGTCGACGTCACCACCGTGTTCTCGTCCGACAAGACCGTCGAAGTGCGCCTGGGCGGTAGCACCGGGCCGCAGCTGGTCTCCGGCCAAACGGTCGGCGCGCTGGCGATGCAGACCGCGACCGATGGCACGATCGGCTTCACCGTCAACGGCACCGCCGTCGCTCCTGCTTCAGGCGCTTTGGCCGGCAAGGCCCAAGCGCTGGTGCAAGTCGCGGAGACCCGGACCAAGATCGATGCCGTCGCCGGAAGCGTGATCGCCACCGTCAACGCCGCGCAAAGCTCAGGCGTGGACCTTGCCGGTGCGGCCGGCCAGCCGATCTTCTCGGGCACCAAGGCGGCCGACATCGCCGTGGTCGCCACCAGTGGCAGCCAGATCGCCACCGCTCCGGCTGGCACAACGGCCGGGAGCCGCGACTCGGGCAACCTTGCTGCGCTGCGCACCGCCCTGAGCGCCGCCAACCCCTCCGGCGGCCTCGATGCCACCTTGTTCGACATCTCCAGCGCCGTCGCCGGCCGCACCGTGACGCGTGACGCGCTGGTTTCCATCGCCGACAGCGCCAGCATCGCGCTGCAGACGCAAGCCGGCGTCGACCTCGACCAGGAGGCGGTGAACCTGGTGCGCTACCAGCAGGCCTTCCAGGCTTCGGGCCGCGTGATGCAAGTCGCCAACGATCTTTTCGACACGCTCCTGGGCATCCGCTGAGGCTATCATGACCATCCTGACTTCCAACAGCACCAGCGCCTTTTTCGACCGCGCGCGCAGCGACATGACGGCGCTGCGCAAGCAGACCGAGAAGCTCCAGTCGCAGATCGGCAGCGGTGCGCGTCTGGGGCGGTCATCGGACGATCCGGTCGCCGCATCGCGCCTGCGCACGCTGGCGCGGGCGGATGCCTTGGCCAAGATCGACAGCACGAACGCCAATCGCGCCACGTCCGATCTCAACATCGCCGATTCGACGATGTCGGACTTCACCACCGCAATCGCGCGCGCCAAGGAACTGGCGACCCAGGCGGCCACCGGCACGCTCAGCGCCGACCAGCGCGCCAGCATCGGCAAGGAGCTGGAGGCGATCCACGGCACGCTGGTGGGCCTCGCCAACACCCGCGACTCGAATGGCAACGCCCTGTTCGGCGGCGAGAACGCGACGATGGCCTATACGCTCGATGCCTCGGGCAACGCTGTCTACGCCGGCACGCCCAGCAGCGGCGACTTGCCGCTGGGCGACGGCCAGACCGTCACCCGCTCGATGACCGGCCCCGAGTTCCTGAACTTCAAGGTCGACGGCCAGGACACCGACTTGATGGCGGTGGTGAAGTCCTTGTCGGACACGTTGCAGGCCGGCGGCACCGATGCAGCGGGCGCGGCCAACAAGGCGCTCGACGCGCTCTCGGCCGGGCTCGACACCGTCAGCACCGGCCAGACCGTGGTCGGCTCGCGCCTGGCCTGGATCGAGCTCACCACCGACCGGCGCAGCAACCTTGCCGAACTGCGCGCGGGCGAGGAAACCGACATCGGCGGTGCCGATCCGGCCACCTCGATCGCGCGCCTGCAGGAGATGATGGTGGTGCTCCAGGCCAGCCAGGCCAGCTTCACCAAGCTCTCGCAACTCAGCTTGTTCAACCAGCTCAACTGACGCAGCCGCACACGACTTTTCGGGGGTATTGAAGACATGTTTGCTGCAGTTGGTGTGGTCATCCTGCTGGTGATGGTGTTCGGCGGCTTCGCCCTCACCGGCGGTGCGCTTGGCCCGGTGATGGAGGCGATCCCGCACGAGATGCTGATCATCGGCGGCGCCGCGATCGGCGCCATCGTCACAGGCAACTCGATGCATGAGCTGAAGGGCCTGGGCGGCTCGTTCAAAAAGATCTTCAAGGGCCCCAAGCACAACAAGCAGGACCACGTCGACGCCATCGTGCTGGTCAGCCGGCTGATGAAGCTGCTGCGCGCCGAAGGCCCGGTGGCGCTGGAATCGCATGTCACCGACCCGCAATCCTCCTCGCTCTTCGCCGAATTTCCCCGCCTGCTGGCGAACAAGCCGCTGATCGCGCTGATCTGCGATACCCTGACCCTGATCGTCGTCTCCTCCGGCACGCTCGAGACCCACGCGGTCGAAGAGGTGATGGACAACGCGATGAAGACCACGTTCCACGAGATGCACGAGCCGCAGCACGCGCTGCAGACGCTGGCCGACGCGCTGCCCGCGCTGGGCATCGTCGCCGCCGTGCTCGGCGTGGTGAAGACCATGGGCTCGATCGACAAGCCGCCCTCAATCCTGGGCGGCATGATCGGCTCGGCGCTCGTCGGCACCTTCATGGGCGTGCTGCTGGCCTACGGCATCGTCGCGCCGATGGCCGGCCGCCTGAAGCAGATCGTCGAGCAGGACGAGATGATCTTCCACGCGGTGAAGCAAGTGGTGATCGCAAGCCTCCATGGCTGGCCGCAGCCGCTGGTGGTGGAGAGCGCGCGCTCGGGCCTGGGCCATGCCTTCCGCCCTGGCTTGTCCGAACTGCTCGATGCGATGCGGGGCCGGTAAGATGGCCAGCGCGCCCGCCGCCAAGCGCGGCAAGAACGAACTGCCTGCGCCGATCATCGTCAAGAAGGTGACGATCGTCGCCGGCGGGCACCATGGCGGCGCCTGGAAGGTCGCCTATGCGGACTTCGTGACCGCGATGATGGCGTTCTTCCTGCTGCTGTGGATCCTGGGCGCGACGACCGAAAAGCAGCGCAAGGGCATCGCCGACTACTTCTCGCCCACGCTGGTCAAGACCAAGGAAGGCAGCGCCGGCTCGGCCGCAGGCCTGCTCGGCGGCGATTCGCTGACCGATGCCGACAAGTACCCGCATCGGGCCGGGCAGACCGGCACCAAGTCGATCACCATCCCGCGCGACGCGACCGGCGGCCCCAAGGAGGGCGGATCCAAGATCAAGCGCACTGCGCGAGCCAAGCAGGCGCTGGAGCAGAAGCTCGCCTCGACGCAAGCACTGCGCAAGCTCGCCCGCCAGGTCCGCATGGTCGACACCACCGAAGGCGTGCGCATCGATCTCGTCGACGACGCCGACTTCTCGATGTTTCGGATGGGCACGACCGTGCTGACCCCCCAAGCCAGCGAACTGCTGGTCGCGATCGCGCAAGCGGTAGGCCCAGACAAGGGCTCGCTCACCATCCGCGGCCACACCGACGCGACCCCATGGCGCGACGGCGTGCCCGGCAACAACTGGTCGCTCTCGGCCGGGCGCGCGGAAGCGACCCGCCAGGCGCTCTTGCGCAGCGGCATCGGCGAGAACCGCTTCAACCGCATCGAAGGCGTGGCCGACCGCGAGCTGCTGATCCCGGGTGACCCGTCCGACCCGCGCAACCGCCGGATCTCGATCCTGCTGCTGGACTGACGCGCAGCCTTCCCCGCTCGCACTCACGCCCTTCCATCGCATTCTTCCTGGAACGAGAGTAAGAAAAGGGCGGTGGCGTTCACCTGAACGATGAAGGACCGGGTCGCTGTACGGCGACGCCGGCTAACGCGGTGATGGCGCGCGATGGCTGGACTGCTTCACAGCGGACGGGCGCTGGACAGGCGACCTGTTCGAGGCGCACGGCCACGCAGTGCCGCGACGGTCGATAGTGGTTAAACACAACGTCGACAGTCTTGGTGAGTGTCGAACTCAGCGAGCCGCCGGCCCAGCCACCACACTGATGGCTGCGGCAGCGATCACGGCTGCGATGAGCCGCTAATCCGCGCTGTTCTTCGGCGCAGGATGTGTGCATGGCCGGTCTGGCGCAGCGCGCGAAACGCTGCGCCAAGTTCAGGAATGGTGACCAGATGCCGGCGCACGAGCCGCGCGACCACGGTCAGCATCGCAAAGTCGAGCACCGCGAGGCTCAAACCCGCGCCGCTCACGCCCAGCTGCGCGACCAGGGCGCCGGCTAGCGGCAGGCTCGTCAGCGCCAGGCCGAGGTACCAGCCGGTATACTGCGCCTGCCGATCGCGCGCGAGCATGAGGTTTGACAGGGGGTACCACAGTCCACCCGCCGCGATGGCCAAGCCCATCGTGGCGACGAGCGCAGCCGGTGCCGCGATCGCTCCGTGCGTCCACAACGCGATCGCCTCGTCACCGAACAGCGCAAAGCCCAGCGCGAACGGCAGCACCATCCCTGCCGAGAACAGCAGCACCGCCAGCACCATGGCCGCCATCGCCCGCCGATCCTCCCGCGCCGCCGCGGCCGAGAACTCGGGCATCAAGGGCGTGCTAACGATCCAGCACAACTGCATGCCCACGCGCGACAGGGTGCGCGCCGCGGCGAACACCGGAACGGCGCTCTGCCCGGCGACGGCACCGACGACGAGCGCGGTGCCTTGCAACACCACGGCCTGTGCGATCGGCATCAGCATGACGGCGCCCGCCGGCGCCATCAAGGTGCGCGCCTCGCTCCAGCTGCCTTGTGCCAGGCCGATCGTCAGCCAAGGCACCTTGCGCCTTAGCAGCAGGTTCTGTCCGGCCAGCCCGACCAGTCGACCGACCAGCCACGCACTGGCGGCCGCGACGATGCCGCCTCCCGCAACGACGGTGACCACCAGCGCCGCATTCTCGATCAGCAACACGATCGCATTCCAGAACGCGCCGACCGGGAACAGCTGCGCGGCGCGGAAGCCCGCGAAGACGATGCTGCCCTGCACCGCCACGACACCATAGAGCCCGAGCACCGCCAGGGCCATGCGCAAGTCCTGAACCGGCGCTGCCGGCCTCGGGCCGAAGACCGCGTCCGGCAGGCACCATGCCGTCAATAAGACCAGGCCGATCATGCCGGCGGACGTCACCAGGATCGCGCGCCAGCCGCTCTGGAAAATATGCACCGCCTCTGCCCGATCGCCACGCGCCGCCGCCATGGTCATGCGCGTGCCGGCCGCCGTGGCGAAACCGAAATCGCTGACGCTCAGGAACTGCGGCAAGGTCGCCAGGATCAGCCACTGCCCGTAGAGTTCGAGACCCCACCGGCTCGCCAGGACCGGCACCAGCAGCAGTTGCGTGCCCGCGATCACGAGCTTGTCGAACACGGTCATGCCGATGCCGGCCGCCACGCGCCGGATCACCGGACCTGCTCCGCCATTAACCCGATCGAGACCAGACCGGCCGCAGCGATGAAGTAGAACTGCCCCGCCGACTTGAACCGGCTGATCCGCACCAGCCACAAGCCGCAGACCGGCCCGCCCGTCAGCAGCGCCGCACAGCCGACGAACGAGGCATCGAAACGCCACATCGCGATGGCCGCGAAAGCGCCCATCATCTGCACCACGCGCGCGTTCGGGGCGATCAGGCGGTAGACGTTGTGCCACAGCAGCACGAAGGCACACAGGCCCAGCGGCCAGAACCAGCCGAAGTTGGCATAGCTCTCACCGTACAGCGTGGAATTGAGCGCCAGCGAAGGCATGTGCGCGATCCCTTCGCCCAAGAAGAGGCCGAAGTTCTCCGGCCTGCTCGGCCACACGGCGCCCGGCAGCAGCAGAGTGACGGGCCGCGCAAACATCGCGAACTGTAGGAACGGCCGCTCGACGGTGCCATAGCTCTGCACGATCCAGTTGAGCACTGCGATGTTGGACGATTCGAATATGCCGTCCAGCGAGGCGGCGAGGCTCCCGGGTGCCAGCTCCTGCGCCCGGCGCGCAGCGGACCAGGCTTCGGAAAAGGCGCTTGCCGAATAGCCCTGCGCCGTGGCGAGTCCGCGAAAGGCCGGCCACAGGGTGCTGAATGCCGACAAGCCGATCAAGCTCGCGATAGTCGCCAGCATCATGCGGATCGGCCGGTGCTTCATCAACAGCATGGCCATGATCAGCAGGTAGACGGCGGTGATGCGGTTGAAGGTGGTGAACAGGTCGACCAGCGCCAGCACCAGCCCTGCCAGGAGCGCCGAGCCGACGGTCATCTCCCCGCGCGTAACGCGATACAGCAGCACCGCGAACACGGCATTGCGCGCGACATTGGCGGCATACTTGATGGGCAGGAACGCAGGGTTCGTGAAGGCGCCGTCCACGTTTTCCTGCCAGTGGCCGCCGCTCGTCAGGCCGGTCAGCAGGAACGACACGGCGCCGGTGACGATGAACAGCATCACCACGGTCGAGACCATGCGTGGGTCGCTATGGTCCGGGCTCTCGGGATCCACGCGCGCAAAGGCGAGGCGCAGCGTCGGAAACAAGTACATGCCGCCGATCAGCATGCCGCTCGTCGCGACGTCGCTGTAGGGTCGGTAGACGAGTTGCAGGTCCGGCACCTCGGACTGTCCCTGGAACAGGAACACGGCGAGCGGCACGATGACGTAATAGCCTTGGCCGATCGATGCACGCCCTCATCTGGACGCTGTTCCTGGGCGGCGTCGCGATCAACCTGCATCTGTTCGCACGCATCGACTTGTCGCGGCTCGACTTCCTCGACGGCATTCGATGATCCGCGCCTGGACCTGCGGCGTCCACTTCGCGTGGATCGCAGCCCGCGCCCTCGCCCGGACCTGCTCACGCGGCGGCGCGCGGAGCCGGATAACTATGCGCAACGGCATCTTGTAGGAAAGAACAAAATGCGAACTCATGCAACGAGTTCGCGCAGCTGGCGTTCGAAGCGGCCAAGGATCTGCGATTGGCTCCAGCGCTCTTCGGCACGACGGCGACCCTCCTGGCCGAGCCTGGCGCCGAGCTGCGGATCGTCGACCAGCCGTTCGATCGCGGCAGCGAAGGCGTCCGCATTGCCGGGCGCGGTGACGATCCCGCAGCCCTCGACCTCTTGAGCAAGGCCAGTGCCCGACGCCGCCGTGGCCACGACCGGCCGGCCCGACGCGAGCATGTTGGTAAGCTTGGAGGGTAGCAGCAAGTCCGCCGCGCCGGCGATCTGCGGCAGGAGGTGCACGCTTGCCAGGCCGAGGAGGTCGGACAAGCGCTCTCGCGGTTGAAGCGCGTGGAACTGGATATTGTCTAGCCCGGCAGCGGCAGCCATGATCGCCGCGCGTTGCGGCCCCTCGCCGCAGATCACGAAAGCCAGGTCGCGCCGGTGCTGCAAGCGCTGGGCGGCGGCCACGATCAGGCCGAGCCCCTGCTTGTTGGCGATGCTGCCCGAATAGACCGCCACGTGCGGCCGATCGATGCCCCACTCCGCCCGGTATGCCGATGCTTCGCTCAGCGGGACGATCTCATCCACGGCGGCCCAGTTGCGCAACTCGATAATCTTGCGCAGTGCCACGCCCCGTCCTGCCAGCCGCGCGCACGTTTGTGGCGAGATCGTGCTGACCCGGTCCGCGCCGAACGACCAACGCTCGAAGCCTTGCGCCAGGCGGGAAAGCAGACCTCCGAGCAGGCTCTTGCCGGACAGCAGCCCTGTGGCGAAGACGGCCTCCACTTCGAAGTCCTGCACGTGCAGCCACAAGGGAACGCCGAGAAGCCGCGCCGCGCCTCGCGCCACCACGCTCGACAGCAGCGATGGCGCGACCGCCACCACCACGTCGGGGCGGCGTCGCCGCGCTTCCGCGATCACTGCCGGAATCGCGGCAGCGACGAAGCTCAGGTGGTGGAGCAGCCGACGCGGCCCGTCCGGCTTGGCAGGCACGTAGATCGGCAGACGCACGACCGTCACGCCCTGCTCGCTATACCGCCGTGCTCGGCGTCCGCGATGAGCGATCGGCACGCTCCAGGACGGATAGTACGGCCGTGCGCAGACGACCGTCACGCGGTGACCGGCATCAGCCAAGGCTTCGGCCATGCCCGTGGTATAGGGACCGATGCCCACCGGTTCGGGCGCATAGTTCAGGCCGATGACGAGGATGTTCATGCCGCCCGTGCCTCCCCGGCCAGGCTGTCGAGATAAGCCCGGTACGCCGCCGCAATCCCTGCTTCCAAGCCGATCCGCGGACGCCAGCCGAGGCTCGCGAGCTTCGCGCCGCACATCAGCTTGCGCGGTGTGCCATCGGGCTTGTCGAGGTCGTGCCGGATCGCGCCCGCGAAGCCGACGATGCGGCACACCAAATGCGCTAGTTCGGCAATCGCGATGTCCGATCCGGAGCCGACGTTGACGTGCTCCTCGCCCGAATAGCGCTTCATCAGGAACACGCAGGCGTCGGCAAGATCGTCGACGTGGAGGAACTCGCGCCGCGGCATGCCGGTGCCCCAGATGGTGATCGCGTCGGCACTGCGAAGCTTCGCCTCGTGCGCCTTGCGGATCAGCGCCGGCAGCACATGGCTCGTGGCAAAATCGAAGTTGTCGTGCGGCCCGTAAAGGTTGGTCGGCATCGCCGAGATGAAGTCGCACCCATGCTGGCGGCGATACGCCGCACACAGCTTGATCCCGGCGATCTTGGCGAGAGCGTACCACGCGTTGGTCGGCTCCAGTGCGCCCGTCAGCAGCGCATCCTCACCGATCGGCTGCACCGCGTCGCGCGGGTAGATGCAGCTCGATCCAAGGAACAGCAGCTTGGCCGTCCGGTATTGGTACGCAGCCTCGATCACGTTGGTGGCGATCTGCAGATTGTCGAGCAGGAAGTCGGCCGGGTAGCTGTCGTTCGCCAGGATCCCGCCGACCTTTGCAGCGGCCAGGAACACCGCCGCCGGCGGCTGCTCGGCAAACCAGGCGCGCACGTCGGCCTGGTCGCGCAAGTCGAGCTGCGATCGATCGGCGGTCAGCACTTCGCACTGCTCGCCGGCGAGACGCCGCACCAGCGCCGAGCCGACCATGCCGCGATGACCGGCGACGAACACGCGCTTGCCCCTGAGATCGAACGGTGCCTTCGGCATGGCGCGTCACAGCGCCTGGGCGAGCGGCGCGTGGCGCATCAGCGCCAAGTCGGCCGTCACCATCTCGCGCACCAGGTCGCGCACCGGCGTCTCGTGGCTCCATCCCAAGCGCTGCTTGGCCTTGCTGGGATCGCCGATCAGCAAGTCAACTTCGGTGGGGCGGAAGTAGCGCGGATCGACTTCGACCAGGCACTTGCCGGAGCGGCGGCAGTAGCCCTTCTCGTCCGCCGCGTGCCCGTCCCACTCGAGCGCGATGTCCACATCCTAAAACGCCCACTCGACGAAGCGGCGCACTTGCGTGGTTTCTCCGGTAGCGAGGACATAATCATCGGGATCGTCCTGCTGCAGGATCATCCACATGCCGCGCACGTAGTCACGCGCATGGCCCCAGTCGCGCCGGGCGTCGAGGTTGCCGAGCCACAGCTTGTCCTGCCGCCCCAACTTGATTGCCGCGGCGGCGCGGGTAATCTTGCGGGTCACGAAAGTCTCTCCGCGCAACGGGCTCTCGTGGTTGAAGAGGATGCCGTTGAACGCGTGGCGACCGTAAGCCTCACGATAATTCACCGTCGTCCAGAATCCGCAGAGCTTGGGGTCGAGATGAGATGTGCCGAGGGCATGTGGTCAGCAGACGATCTCTGTCCGGAGCTGTTAGCTGGTCTGCGATAAAGCTGCTTAGGCGTTCAGCGGACCCTTGGATTGATCGAGCGCATATATTGGCCGAACATGACTGAAGCTTGTGTGCTCCCCTTGTTCAAGGGCGTCATCGTTTAATTCGTCGTCCTCTAGACTCTCATCGCCATCGACTGCGTCGAGTAGTGTGATCAGAATATCAACAGCTGACCCTAGTATTCCTCTGACATCACAGAATATCTTATTTTTGCTCGCAGCCTCGTTAGACACAACGCTCCACTGGTTTAAATGCATTCTGTAAGCCCCTGTACTGGCCTTATAAGATGTATCAGACGCTCTTACCTAAGGTTAAGCATCTATGGTCTTAGGAGACCAGCAACCAGCGATTCGGGCAATTTACAATTCTGTAAATGTAAGCGTCTGATGACTCCTATTTACCAAGTTTTAACTTCTGCGAATCGCTGGGAACATTTAGCGAACGTGTCAGCAAGAGCTGCTGCGCGCGGGATTGGTTTAGTCGCGACAGGAGCGCGCTCAGGGAGAATAGGCGCGCTTTTTCCATCCGCACGACGCTTGCGTCGCATCCCCGGCTCCAGCCTAGCTGCTCTTGCTAACTCGTCACGGATGCAATCCATCTCCAGGTGGCTCCTGCTCCGCGATGTCAGGAGATCGATTCCCCGCCAGTGCGGGAATGACGAAAGGAATGAAGTGATAAGCCGGGCTACACTCGCCACCCCCTTCGCGCACACGCCAAAAGGCCCGGCGGTCTGGGGAACACCGCCGGGCCCGTACCTGCCCCTTGCGGGCAGGCTAGCCTTCTATGCAGCCCGCGATTAACGCAGGAGCGAGAGGACGTTCTGCTGGCTCTGGTTAGCCTGCGAGATCATCGCGGTCGAAGCCTGTGACAGGATCTGCGCCTTGGCGAGAGCGGTCGTTTCCGTCGAGTAGTCGGTGTCCTCGATGCGCGAACGGGCATCCGACAGGTTGGTGACGTTGCTGGTCAGGTTGTTGACGACCGATTCGAGGCGGCTCTGGCCGGCACCGAGCGTGGCGCGGGCCGAGGAGATCGAGTCGAGCTCGGTGTCGACGGTGCCGAGCAGCGTGTTGGCAGCCGTGGCGCTGGAAACGTCGTACGAACCGGCAGCGCCGCCGCTGGCGGCCAGCGAGGTCAGGTCGGCCATGGCGAGGTCGACAGTGTCGGCGCTCTCCGAACCGGTCTGGATCGTGACGGTCGCGGTGCTGCCATCGAACAGCTTGACGCCGTTGAACTCGGAGTTGGTGATCACCTGGTCCATCTGCGAGGTCAGCTGATCGACTTCGGCCTGCATGTAAACGCGGTCGGTGGTGTCGCTGTAGGTGCCCGAAGCCGACTGCACGGCCAGTTCGCGGACGCGCTGCAGCATGTTGGTGACTTCGCCCAGCGCGCCTTCAGCGGTCTGCGCCAGCGAGATGCCGTCGTTCGAGTTGCGGATCGCCTGGCTCATGCCCTTGATCGACGAGGTCATCGAAGTCGAGATGGCGAGGCCGGCGGCGTCGTCCTTGGCGGAGTTGATGCGCTTGCCGGTCGAGAGGCGCTCCATCGAGGTGCCCAGAGCCTTGTTGGCGCTGATCGAAGCGTTGGAAGCCTTCATGGCGGAGATGTTGGTGTTGATGGCGGACATGGTGTGTACTCCCGTGTGGTCCCGAAAACCGTCAGCCTGCCAGCCCATCCGGCGCAGCTGCCAGCCACCAGAACGGGTGGAAGCCGCCGAACTTTAAGCGACTTTTTTTGGGAACCATTTTCCTGCCCCTTCGTGCAACGTAAAAAACTACGTAGTTTCCCCAGGCCTTAAATTACCGATGCCTTTGACGTTTCGGCCGCAGAGAGGGTCCAACGAAGCGTGGTTAATTTCCACTGGGGGTTGCAAAGAAATGACCGTTCTGGGGATCGGCGAAAATGTTGCGCGCAAGCACGGGCTCCTCGCCCAGCGCGCCAGTGCAGTGGCAGCGACGCTCGTGGGGGCGGGCCAAGTTTCGCTGCTGGACGTAGAGGAAGCGTCGGTTCCTTCCGCCGGTCTGCGCCGCATTGCGCTAACTCGCGGGCTCACCGCGATTTCTCGCCAGGGCGCCGGACGCACCGTGGTCAGCTATGCCGATCCCGCCAGCGAATCGGCTCTGGCCATGACGCTTGCAGCGATGGCGGGCCCGGGTGAGCCGATCGCGGCCGATCCGGAAAGTCTCTCGGTCTTCGCGCTTGCCGACCGTCTCGCCGTCAGCGACATCCCCGTCTTGATTAACGGCCCGACCGGGACCGGCAAGGAAGTGCTCAGCCGCTTCATCCACGCTCGCTCCAAGCGCGCTGCCGGACCTTTCATCGCCGTTAACTGCGCCGCGATGCCCGAGCACATGCTGGAGGCCATGCTGTTCGGCCACCAGAAGGGCGCCTTCACCGGTGCGACCGGCGCGAGCGAGGGCTTCATGCGCGCAGCCGACGGCGGCACCTTGCTGCTGGACGAGATCGCGGAGCTGCCCCTCTCCCTCCAGGCCAAGCTGCTGCGCGCGCTGCAGGAGCAGGAAGTGGTGCCGATTGGCGCGACCAAGCCGATCCCGGTCGATATTCGCGTGATCGCCTGCGCCAACCGCGACCTGCCGACCGAAGTCGCCGAGGGCCGGTTCCGCGCCGACCTTTACTACCGCCTCAACGTCTTCCCGCTTTCGCTGCGCCCGCTGCGCGAGCGCGCCGACGACATCGCCCCCCTCGCCTTCGGCATGGCGCTGCGCCACGCCCCCAACCCGGCGCGGGTGCCTTGCTTCAACGAAGCCGCGCTCGCCATGCTCAAGATCCACGCCTGGCCGGGCAACGTGCGCGAGCTGGAGAACGTGGTGCGCCGCGCGCTGCTGCTCGCCGGCGAATCGGGCACGATCACCCCCAACGATATTGTGTTCGACAGCCCGGCTCGCCTGGTGAACGTGCCGATCGCGGCCGCCGAGGTTGTCGAGATTGACACCACCGCCCGCAAGCTGTCGAGCGTCGTGCAGCTCTCCGAAGCGCGCGCCATCATCGACACGCTGGAAGCCTGCGGCGGCAACCGCCTGCAGGCCGCCCGCGAACTCGGCATTTCCGAGCGCACCCTTCGCTATCGTCTGGCATCGTTCCGTGACGCCGGCATCGAGATCAGCCGCGCTGCGGCGGGTGGCCGTCGATGAGCGCGATCTCCGGCATCGGCGGCGGCGCGGCCGGCGTCCAGCAGATCATGGCGCTGCGCCAGCAGATCATGGATCGCAACCAGGTCCTCCAGCAGCTCCACGCGCCGCAGGGAACGGCACCTACGGCCGGCACGCAAGCCGCGCCCGCGCAGAACTTCGCCGACGCGTTCAAGACCGCGCTCGACGGCGTCAACGCCACGCAGTTGAAGGCGGAAGGCATCTCCGAAGCCTACCAGCGCGGCGAAGTGACCGACGTCGCCAAGGTCATGCTCGCGCGCCAGGAAGCCAGCGTCTCGTTCGAAGCGACGCTGCAGGTCCGCAACAAGTTGCTCAGCGCCTACCAAGACATCATGCGGATGGGAGTGTGATAGATGGCTGACCTGGTTCCTGCCACGGCCTCGGCCGGCGGCTCCGGCGTTCCTCCCGGTACCTCCATCCTGGCCCCGCTTACCGATCCGGCGGGCGGCTCCGTCCTCACTCGCATGAGCGCTTTCACCGCCCAACCGGCGGTGAAGCGCATGTTGCCGTGGTTCCTGGGCGTTGCCGCGCTCGGCGGCGCTGCGCTGACCTGGGCCGCCGTCGCGCCCTCGCCGCAGCGCGTGCTCTACAGCCAGCTCGACGACAGCGAGCGTGCGGGCGTCGTCGCCGCGCTCGACACCGCCAACATCGGCTACCACATCGACAACGAGACCGGCGCACTCACCGTCGACGAGAGCGACTTCTACAAGGCGCGCATGCTCGTCGCCTCGGACGGCGGACTGGCGGCACCCGAGACCGGCGACCAGATGCTCGACAAGCTGCCGATGGGCGCCAGCCGCAACCTTGAGGGTGAGCGTCTGCGCTCCGCCCGCGAGCGCGACCTGCAGCTCTCGATCATGGAGATCGACGGCGTCGAATCGGTGCGCGTCCATCTCGCCGAAGCCGAGAAGTCGGTCTTCGTGCGCGAGAACCTGGCGCCGACCGCCTCGGTCATGGTGCGCCTGAAGTCCGGCCGCCAGCTGAGCGACGGCCAGGTCTCGGCGATCGTCAACCTTGTCGCCGCTTCGGTGCCCGGCCTCTCGCCCGACGCCGTCCGCGTGGTCGACCAGCACGGCTCGCTGCTTTCCGCGCAGCGCAGCGGCGACTCCGAGCGGCTCGACATGCAGGGCCGCATGGAAGACAAGCTGCGCGCGCAAGTCTCGCAGATCCTGCGCCCGATGCTGGGCGAAGGCAGCTTCTCCAGCGAAGTCCAGGTCGAGCTCAACATGGACGACGTGACCTCCGCGCGCGAGAGCTACGACAAGGATGGCGTGGTCCGCTCCGAGACGCAGGAGCAGTCGCAGTCGGCCAGTGCCGCGCCCGCCGTCGGCATCCCCGGCGTGCTGTCGAACACTCCGCCGCCCGCCACTCAGGCGCAGAACGGCCCGCCGCAGGGCACGCAAGCTCCGGCCACGAACGGCCAGCAGCCCGCCAACGGCGAGTCCAGCTCCACCCGCACCTACGAACTGGGCCGCGAGGTCTCGGTCTCGAACCAGCGTCCCGGCGGCATCAAGCGCCTCTCGGTCGCCGTGGTGCTGAGCAAGGACGCACTGAAAGGTGCCAAGGCCAAGGACCTGGCCGACATCGAGGCGCTGGTCGGCGCCGCGGTCGGTGCCAATCCGCAGCGCGGCGACCAGGTCAAGGTCGTGATGCGCAGCTTCGAGGCCGTCAACGACAACCCGCCCGCGTTCTACGAGACGCCCTGGTTTGCCACACTGGTGCGCTATGGCGCGGCCGTGATCGCGGTGCTGCTGGTGCTGCTGCTCGGCGTGCGTCCCCTGATCGCCAAGATCGGCGGCGACAAGGCGGCCAAGCCCAAGAAGGGCAAGAAGGGCGCCGCCGCCAACGACGAGGACGATGACGAAGTCGCCCGGATCGGTGCGGGCAGTGCGGTTGCGGCCATCGCGATGACCAAGCGTGACGAGAACGGCGTCGACGTCGACATCTCGCGCTCCGAACTGCTTGCCCGCCAGGTCGAGCTCGCCCAGCGCATCGTTTCCGAGAAGCACGGCAGCTCGGTCCAGGCCCTGCGCCAGATGTTGAACGAAACGCCAGGCCAGCCCGGCCCGCAGGCGGAGGCAGCCTGATGAGCGTGCTCGCGAACCTCGATCCCGCCGGCAACGCCGCGGTCATGGTCATGCTGCTGCAGGATGACCAGGCCGCCCGGATTCTCGCCGAACTCGAGCCCGCCGAACTGCGCCTGCTCGGCCAGAAGATGGTCGAACTGGGCGAGATTGGCCCCGAAGTGATCGCCGGCGCCATCGCCGGTTTCGTCGAGAAGACCGAATCGCTCGGCCTCGTCGCGCACGATCGTGTCGGCCAGGTACGCAACATGATGGGTCGCGCAGTCGGCGAGGTGAAGGCCGACAGCCTGATGCGCCGCATCGCGCCCGAGGCGAAGGCCTCCACCATCGAACTGGCACGCTGGCTGGTGCCCGAGGCACTCACCCCGCTGATCAAGGGCGAGCATCCGCAGATGATCGCGGTGCTGCTGGTCCAGCTGGACCCGGAGGTCGCCGCCGCCGTGCTCCATGCGCTGCCGCCCGCCGATCAGGCCGAAATCGTCCATCGCATCGCCACTCTGGGCCCGGTCGCGCCCGAGGCGATCACCATCTTGGAGGAGCTGCTCACCCGCAAGATCGGCGAGCGCCACGGCCAGGCACCGCTCTCGATCGGTGGCATCAAGGAAGCCGCCGACATCATCAATGGCGCCGGCAAGATCGTGGAAGCCCGCGTGCTCCCGCAGATCGCCAAGCTCGACAAGGTCCTCGCGCGCAAGATCGAGGAGGAGATGTTCAAGTTCGAGCATCTGTTCGTGCTCGACCCGCAGTCGATGGGTGCGCTGCTGCGCGAGATCGAAAGCGATGTGCTGATCGGCGCGCTGAAGGGCATTCCGGAGAGCGAGCGCGACGTGTTCTTCCGCGCGATGTCGAGCCGTGCCGCCGATGGCGTCAAGGACGAGATTGCGGCCCGTGGCCGCACCAAGCTGGCTGAAGTGATCGAAGCGCAAAAGGCGATCGTCGCGGTGGCCCGCAAGCTGGCTGCCGACGGCACCATCGCGTTCGGATCGGGTGACGGCGATTATGTCTGATAGACTTGGGTCTGACGGCTATGCACGCATGTCCCTGAACGCGCTGCCCGCGGCATCGGGATTCCGCGCGAGCAGCCGCTATGGCGACCAGCCGGGTGTGACCGTGCTCGAACCCGAGCCGGTCCAGGCGATCCGGCTCGAACCTGAGCCTGATCCGATCGGCGAGGCGTTCGCTCAGGGGTACAGCAAGGGCTACGAAGAGGCTCGTGCCGAGGCCGACGCCATCGCGCTGGAGGACTCCGAAGCGGCCGAAGGTCTGGCGCTGGCGTTCGCGCGGTTCGATACGGCACTGGAAGAGCAACTGCGCCAGCGTTTGCGCGACACCGTCGCTGCCTTGTGCGAGGCGGCGATCACGCCGCTGACGCTGGACGAGGACCTGCTGCTGCGCCGCGTCACCGCCGCCGCGGCGATGCTCGCACGCGCCGACGATGATCGCGTGATCCGCGTTCACCCCCAGGATCTCGCGCTGATCGCACCGCGCATGCGCGCCGAGTGGGATGTGCAGCCGGACGCGACGCTTGATCGCGGCGCGATCCGGGTCGAGGGCGCCCACGGCGGCGTCGAGGATGGGCCCGCCACCTGGCGGCGCGCCATCGCCGAGGCGCTGCACCAGTGCTGAACCTGTTCGACCCGATCCTGCGTGAACTCTCCGCCGAACCGATCGACCTTGCGCCACGCCGTTATGGATTGGTGGTCGCCTGCGATGGCGGCCTCCTCGAAGTGAGCGGGTTGTCGATCCCGGTCGGCGCGATGTGCCGGGTGGTGAACGGGCGCAACTCCAGCCTCGCCGCCGAAGTGATCGGCTTTCGCAATGGCCGCACGCTGATGATGATGCTGGGCGATTCGGTCCTGCTGCGCCCGGGCGCGCGGGTCTATCCCGAGGGACGACCCGGCATGCTGCCGGTCGGCGCCGCGTTCCTCGGCCGTGCGGTCGATGGCGAAGGCATGCCGATCGACGGCGGCCCGGCGATCCAGGTCCGCAGCGAGTGGCCATCGGGCGGCCTGCGCACCTCTGCGCTCGACCGCAGCCCCGTGCGCGAGACGTTCGACACTGGCGTGCGTTCGCTTAACGCGCTCACCACGTTCGGCGTCGGCCAGCGCATCGGCGTCATGGCCGGCTCGGGCGTCGGCAAGTCGGTGCTGATCGACATGATCGCCCGCGGAGCGGAGGCCGAGATCATCGTCGTCGGCCTGATCGGCGAGCGCGCCCGCGAAGTCTCCGACTTTGTCGAGCGGCACATGCATGACGAGAAGCGCCACCGCACCGTGGTGGTCGCCGTGCCCGCCGACCACGCGCCCAACTTGCGCCTGCGCGGCGCCATGCTCGCCACATCGATGGCCGAGCACTTCCGCGCGCAGGGCAAGAAGGTCTTGCTGATCCTCGACAGCCTCACCCGCGTCGCCCACGCCGCGCGCGAGATCGGCCTGTTGCTGGGCGAGCCGGGCGCGGCGCGCGGCTATCCGCCCTCGGCTCTGGCCACCATTACGAAACTGGTCGAGCGCGCCGGCAACTCGGCGGCGAGCGGCGGCTCCATCACCGGTCTCTACACCGTGCTTGCAGACGGCGACAACCAGGACGACCCGGTGGTCGACACCGCACGCGCCATTCTCGACGGCCATGTCGTGCTCAACCGCGCTCTGGCGCAGCGTGGGCAATACCCCGCAGTCGACATCGCGGCCTCGCTCAGCCGCGTGATGAACGACATCGTCTCGCCCCAGCACCAGAAGCTCGCCCGCGAGTTCCGCGCGCTGACCGCCAGCTACGAGGCCAATCGCGACCTCGTCCTGATGGGCGCGTACCGTGCCGGCGCCGACCCACAGCTCGACAAGGCGATCGCCATGAACGAGCTGCTGACCGCCTTCCTCTGCCAGATCGGCGGCGAGGTGATCGACCTCGACACCAGCGCGGCCCAGCTCGCGGCGCTGCTGGGCGCGTAAGCCTCATGGCGTCTTGCCCATTTCTGTTGCGAGTGACCCTCGGAGCGCGAATCCATGAACGCTGAGGAACGCGCGCGCTTGCTGCGGCTGAAGCGGCTGGAGAAGATCCGCGCCATCGCCAAGCAGACCGCTGCGCGCGAGGCGGCCGAGGCGGAGAGCACGCTCTCGCAATTGCGCATGCTGACCGATCGCACCGGCAAGCTCGCGGCCGACTATGGCGCGCGGCGTGGATCGCAGGACGGCGCCTCGCTGCGCCAGCTCGCCGGGTTCGTCGATGGCTTGGGCATGCTGACCCGCAACACTCGCGCTGACGCGCAGCGCGCCGAAGCGATCGCCGACGCCAAGCTGCGCATGCTCGCCGAGGCGGAGCGCCGCCGTTCGGCCGTCGAAGAGCGGTTCCGGCTGCAGGAAAAGCTGATCGCACGCGGGGCCGAAGCGCCCGCCCTGGGCAGCCGCAAGCAAACTGGCACGGACCTTGTATAGTTAACCCGCGTAACCAACGCGAGTTTGCCGGTTCATGATCGAAGTCTCCGCAACTGCTGCTCCAGCCCTGGCCCTGCCGGGCGCGGTCCTGCCAGCCGCAACGGCGGCCGTTGGCGGCGAAGGCGCGCAGATCGTGGACTTCTCGGCGCTTCTCACCGGTGCGACGCTGACGATGGAGAGCCCCGCGGCTCCTGTCACGGAGCCGGTGCCGGTCCAGGCCCAAGCGCAGGCACAGCTCGTCCCGGCTGCCCCGCAGCCTATTGCCACCGGCAAGACCGGCACCGGCGGCAAGGCAAGCGGCAAGATCTTGCCGGACGGCAAGCTGCCGGAGCCACGCAAAGCCGCCACCGCCGGGGAACCGTCGCCCGAAAGCACGCAGGAGCAGTCGCTCGCAACCGATGCGCTCGATGCTGTCCGTCCCACGGCTGCAACGCTGCCGACGGCGCCCGCTGCCGTAATCCCGCAGGCAATCATGGCGCAAGCCACACCGCAGCCCGCTGCGCAGGCGACAACGCAGGCCATGGCCTCGCAAGAACAGCGCACCACGCCGCTTCTGCCCGCCAAGCCCCTCGAATCCGCGGCCCGCACCAAGGTTGTAGCTCCGGAACCGCTTGCGCGAGCCGTTCAGCCTGCAATCGCGCCCATGCCGGCCGCCACGATCGCGGCAACCCCGCCGGTGCCAGCTGCCACGGCTGCGCCCTCGCAAGCTGCTCCGGCTGTGTTCGCTCAGGGCGCGACGCCGTCCGCTCGGCGGGTTGACCGTGCGCCAGTCAGGCAGTCGGTGGCGCCCGCTGCCGCAGTCCAGGCGCCGATGATCGTCGCACCCGTCAACATGGCGAGCACCGTCCCGCAAGTCGCCGCGCCGGTGCCGCTCGAGCTCAAGGCAGTCCTGACAGCCCCGGACCTCACCGTCACTCCGCCCGAGCAGGCCGCCACCATAAGCGTTCTGCCGGGGCTGACGCGTATGCCCGTTCCTGCGCAAGCCAAGGACGTGATCGCACCCGCTCCTGCCACTCCGGTCGCGGTCGAGCAGCCGCAAGGCACCGCCGCTCCAGCGCCCAAGCCAGCCGCACAGCCCGCCGAGGAAGCTCCGATCCGCAGCACCGGCGATTGGGCCGCAAATCGCGCCGCGATGGTCCTCGCCGCGGCAGTCGATGCTCCTGCGCACAAGCCGGTCGTGCCGGCGCTCCCTACCGCCACGATCGACGCCGCGGCACAGCCTGTGCGCGCCGACATGATCGTCGCCACGTCGCCGGAGCTGCGGCCGGCTCCTGCGATGCCGACCGTCACGCCATCCGTACCGACCGCGCCGACTCAGGACATCGCCGCGCTGGTCGACCGCATCACCGAAGCGCGCGCCGCGGCCGCTCCGCATGCCGTGCGTGCCGCGCTGGTCCACGAGGACTTCGGCTCGATCTCGCTGAACCTGCGGGCCGAGAATTCGCACATCCACGTGACGCTCGGCAGCGCCGATCCGACCTTTGCCCCGGCCGTGCATGCCGCCGCGGCGGCCTCGCTGGCATCCAACGCCGGGGATCAGTCGAGCGACAACGCTCGCCGCGATGCCCAGGGTCAGCAACAGGATACGCCGGCCACCAACACCAGCCAGCCTTCGCAGCAGCAAGCGTCCGGCCAGCAAGGGGCACGCGACCGTGCTGCCGCGGGCGAGCGCAGTGCGGCACGTGAGCAAACTATTAACCATCCTCGCGCCAAAGGTGACGAGCGCGGTCCATCTACTCCGGCGTCGCCGCGACGCAGCGGCATTTACGCCTGAACCCCGTGATTGAGGTCCCCAAGGTAGCACGATGAGCGACAACACCGAAAAGAAGCCCAAGAAGAAGGGCAAGGGCCTGCTGATGAAGGCGGTCGGCGGCGTGGTGCTGCTTGGCGCCGGTGGCGGCGGCGTGTTCGGTCTGATGCAGGCCGGCGTCATCGGCAGCCATGCCGAGGCCAAGGAGGACAACAACCCCAAGCTGATCCGCAAGGGCGAGGAAGATCCCTACGCGCCCAAGAAGGAAGGCGAGGAAGAGGGCGGCGCCGAAGCCGTGTATGGCGAAGGCGGCAGCGAGTACCGCACGGCCTATTACACCTATGACGGCGATTTCACGTCCAACCTCAAGGGTTCGGACTCGCTGATCCAGGTCAGCATCGCCTCGTCCACCCGTCGCGATGGCCGCGTGCTGATGTGGCAGAAGGAGCACGAGCTGGCGATCCGCTCCGCCATTCTCAACGTGCTCGCCGATACCTCGGAAGAGCAAGTCACCTCGATCCAAGGCAAGGAGCAGCTGCAGAAGCGGCTCACCGCTGCGATCAATCACGTCCTCACCGAGGAAGAAGGGTTCGGCGGCATCGACGACGTCTTCTTCCGCAGCTTCATCATTCAGTAAGGCACACCGTGCGGCCCGAACGCTCCTTCATCGCCGACCGTGTCGCGGCGCAGCACTGCCCGGAACTGCTCGGGCCGGCAGCTCCGTGCGACGCGGATCTGCTGCCTTCGCTGGCCCTGCTGTCGGGCCGGCTGGCGCTGACGCTCGCGGGCGGTCTGGCGCGCCTGTCGGGCAGCGAGGCCCCTGCCGTGCGCCCCGACGCTCCGCGTGCGCTGCTTGCCGGCCAGTTGGGCCAGGACGCGTCGAGCCTGGCGAGCCATGCCGTCCTCGGCATCGGGCCGGAGCGGCACCAGGTGCTGCTGACATGCGCAGCGGCGCCGGTGTTCCGGCTTGTCGACCGCGCCTTCGGCGGCCTCGGCACCGTTCCCAATCCGCTGCCCGACGCCTTCCCGCTCTCGGCCGAATTGTTGATCGGCCGTCTCGAGCGGACCCTGGCGACGGCGTTGCAGGATGCGCTGGGCGGTGCGCTGCCGACGGTGCCGCTGCAGCGCGACACCCGCCTGTCGCAGATCGCGCCGTTCACGCCCGATCAGACGGTGTTCGAGCTATCGATGGCAGTCGAGGAGCCGGGCTGTGAGCCCTGGCTGCTCTCGCTCACCTTCCCGCACGCAACCCTGGCCGCCCTCTTCGCCGGTCGCGAGCGCAAGCTCCCCAAGCCCTCGACGCCGCACGCGCCCGATCCGATGAGCGAACCCTTCGCCTCGCTGCCGATCACGCTGACGGCGGTGCTGGTCGACATGATGGTGCCGTTCACCCGGCTTGCCGCGCTGCGTCCGGGAGACGTCATCCCGGTGGCCGTCGCCCGCAGCGTACCGCTCAAGGCAGGCGAGCGCACCGTCGCCACCGGTGCCATCGGCGAGTTCGAGGATCGCATCGCGGTTCAGATCACCACCGCGTTCTGATTCACCAATTCTTTACCATCCAAATTTACCAGACGTTCATCGAACTGGGGAGTTCACCAATGTCCATCCATCCGCGCGGCTTCGACTTTCTGAAAGATGTCGACGTCCGCCTCTCGGTCGAGCTTGGCCGCACCGACATGAAGCTCAAGGACGTGCTGTCGCTTGGCCAGGAAAGCGTCGTGGTGCTTGATCGCCTGACGGACGAGCTGCTCGACGTCATGGTCAACGGCAAGCCGATCGCCAAGGGCGAGATCGTAGCGCAGAACGGCCGCTTCGGCCTGCGCATCGTCGAACTCGCGGGCGAGCAGCAGAGCGCGCCCGTGCCTGAAATCGCTCCGGTCGACTTCGCAGCTTTGGGTGCCGGGAACCTCGGCTGATGTTGTGGTACATCCTCAAGCTGCTGATCATGCTGCCGCTGATCGGCCTGGCGATTTGGGGGTGCCTCAAGCTCGCCCAGAAGGTCCAGGCCAAGGCCGGCATCGGCGGCGGTGCGGGCAAGTCGGTGCGCGTGATCGAGACGACGATGCTCTCGCCCACGCTGAAGCTGGCGGTAATCGAGTTTCATGGCCGTGAGATCCTGGTTTCGGCGGGGCGCAACGGGCTGACGCGACTGGCGGAAGCGCCGGCGCGGGTGAAGCCTGCGGAGTTCGTGGAGTGAACCCGGTACGATCCCTGGTACGCTTGTCGGCAATCGCTGGCACGCTGGCCCTGCTACCCACTACTGCCTACGCACAGGCCCAAGCCGCGGCGCCCGCAGCCTCGTCCGCCATCCCCGGAGCGCTCGATCGCGCATTCGGGTCGATGGGCGGCACCGGCGGCCAGGGCATGACGCTGTCGCTGCAGCTCCTCATGATCATGGGGCTGCTGACGATCCTGCCCAGCCTGGTCCTGATGATGACCAGCTTCACGCGCATCCTGGTCGTGCTCTCGATCCTGCGCCAGGCGCTCGGCCTGCAGCAGTCGCCGCCCAACCAGGTGCTGATCGGCCTTTCGATGTTCCTCTCGCTGTTCGTCATGGCGCCGACGCTGGAGCAGGTGAGTGCGCGCGCAATCCAGCCTTACTCCGCCGGCACCATCAACGCACAGCAGGCCATCCAGAACGCAGGGCAGGAATTCCACCACTTCATGATCCGCCAGACGCGCCAGCGCGACCTGGCGATGTTCGCGGAGATGGCCAAGGCGCCCAAGTTCCAGAACAGCAACGACGTGCCGTTCTCGATCCTGCTGCCGGCCTTCGTCACCAGCGAGCTGAAGACCGCCTTCCAGATCGGCTTCATGCTGTTCCTGCCGTTCCTGGTGATCGACCTTGTCGTCTCCTCGGTGCTGATGAGCCTTGGCATGATGATGATGAGCCCGATGGTGGTTTCGCTGCCCTTCAAGCTGCTGCTGTTCGTCCTGGTCGACGGGTGGGCGCTGCTGATGGGATCGCTCGCTTCAAGCTTCGGTTAACCATTTTCGGCGAGAGAGCCTTATGGACGATATCACCGCTCCGCTGGCCCTTGCGGACCAGATGCTCTGGACCACTGCACTGGTCGCTGCTCCGATCCTGCTGGCCTCGCTCGCCGTCGGCCTCGTGGTGGGCGTGATCCAGGCAGCGACTTCGGTCAACGAGCAGACCCTCACCTTCGTGCCCAAGCTCGCCGTCACCGCGCTGGTGTTGGTCATCATGGGCGGCTCGATGATGGCACTGGTCGGCGACTTCACGCAGGACGTCTTCACCCAGATCGCAACGATCTCGAAATAAGGTCCCGCACTCGTGCTCCAGCTCGATTTCGGCTTCGGCCCGCTGGAGGCCGAGTTCTGGCGCCTGGTCTTCGTGATGACCCGCGTCGGTGCAGCGCTGGTGGCCGCGCCGCTGTTCGGCATGGCCGGCGTACCTGCGCAAGCGCGCGTCATGATGGCGGGAGCCGTCGCGGTTTTGATCTGTGCCTGGTCGCCGGTCGCGGCGCCGGCCAACCTGCTATCGGTCGCCGGTATGGTCAGCGTTGCGGGCGAAGTGCTGGTCGGCCTGGCGCTCGGCTTCGTGCTCCAGTTCGCGTTCGCTGCGCCGGTGATCGCGGCCGAGATGATCGGCGGCGCCATGGGCATGAGCATGGCGACCGCGGTCGACCCCAACTCGGGCAGCCAGTCTCCGGCCCTTGGCCAGTACTTCACCGTGGTCGTCACCCTCATCTTCCTGGCGCTCGGCGGTCACTTGCAGTGGATCGCCTTGGTGATCGACAGCTATCGCGTGTTTCCGCCCGGGCAGACCTGGCTTGGCGCCGAGCGCTTCGCCGAAATCGCCGGGTTCGCCGGCACCATGTTCATCACTGCCGTCGCGATCGCACTGCCGGTCTCGCTGATCATGCTCGTCGTGCAAGTGGTCACCGGCATGCTCAGCCGCTCGGCCCCGGCACTCAATCTGTTCTCGCTGGGCCTGCCCGCGGGCGTGCTGGCCGGGATCGCCGGCCTGATCGTCGCCGCGCCAGTGCTGACCGACCAGGCCAGCCTGCTGACGCAAGAGGCGCTGGCGGCCACTGCCAAGGTGATGACGAAGTGAGCGCGGCCCCATGAGCGAGGACAGCGGCGAAAAGACCTTCGCGCCATCTGCGAAGCGCCTGCGCGATGCGGCCAAGAAGGGCGACGTCCTGCGCTCGCGCGAGCTGGCTACAGCCGGGGCGACGCTGGTCGCGGCCGCCTGGCTGCTGATCGCCGGGCCCTGGGTCTTGGGTCTGTTGGCCGAGACCTTGCGCACCAGCTTCACCTGGGACCGTGCCTCGCTGGAGAACTTCTCGCCCGGCACCATGCTGCTCAAGACTACACTCGCCGTGATGCCGCCCATCGCGGTGCTGGGCGTCGCCGTCATCATCGTCAGCCTCGTCTCGCAATTGAGCTTCGGCGGCGAGGGGCGCTGGATCGGCAGCAATCTCGCTCCAAAGGGTTCACGCCTGAACCCGATGTCGGGCCTCAAGCGCATGTTCGGCGCGAATGGCTGGATCGAAATGGCCAAGGGCCTCGCCAAAGTCGCGCTGCTCGGCACCATGGCCTGGAGCTGGGGGCGCAACAACGTGCCCCAGCTGAGCCGCCTCGGCCGCGGCGACTTGTTCGAGCAGCTGGCCTATGGCTGGCACCAGATCGTCATGCTGCTCTTCGTGCTAGCCGGGGGCCTGACGCTGATCGCCTTCATCGACTTTCCGGTGCAGTGGTTCCGGCGCCATCAGCGGCTGAAGATGTCGATGCAGGAGATGCGCGACGAGCACAAGGAAGCCGAGGGCGCGCCCGAGAAGAAGCAGGCGCAGCGCGAACGCCAGCGTAAGATCGCCATGGGCGGCCTGATCCCTGCCGTCAAAGACGCGCAGTTCATTCTCACCAACCCGACCCACTTTTCGGTCGCGCTCGCCTACGATCCCGAAAAGGCCGGCGCGCCGATCGTGCTGGCCAAGGGACGCGGCGACAAGGCGCTGGCAATGCGCGAGCTCGCCGCCGAGTACCAGGTGCCGGTGCTGGAATACCCCGCCCTCGCCCGCTCGGTCTACTACACCACGCGCGAGCGGCAGGTGATCCGCGAAGAACTATACGTCGCAATCGCCGCGATCCTCGCCTTCGTCTTTGCACTGAAGCGCGGCGAGCATCCGCCTCGCCCCGACGTCGCCGTACCGTTGACCCTGCGCTTCGACACCGAGGGTCGCCTAGATCCCTCGATCGTGGCTTAATACCCATGCGCGCGAGCCGTTCTTAACGCCATGACGACGACCACCTCGACGACATCGACGAGCGCCACGCAATCGCTCGTCAGCCAGCTCGGCGCCGGCAGCGGCATCGACATGGCGGCGCTGGCGACCAACCTCGCCACCGCGCAGTTCGCCAGCAAGGTCGATCGGCTGTCCGCCAAGTCGGACACGCTGACCGCACAGATCTCCTCGGCATCGAACATGAAGGCGATGTTGCTGAATTTCTCGACCTCGGTCGGCGATCTCGTGCGCACCGGCAACCTGTCGCCACAGCCACAGTTCAGCGGGGCGAGCGTCGCGAGCGGCACCCTCTCGGGCACCCGCACGCCGTCCGGCTCCTACTCGCTCGAAGTCACCCAATTGGCCAAGAGTCAGACTCTGGCGAGCGCGGCCTACACCAGCCCCACCGCAGCGACGGACGTGGTCGGGGCCGGGACGCTGAGGTTGCGCTTCGGCACGATCTCAGGCTCGTCGTTCGCCGAGGACGCCGGCCACGCCGCAGTCGACGTTGCCATCGCGCCGGGCGCCACGCTCAACGATGTCGCCAATGCCATTAATGCCAAGAAGACCGGCGTCACTGCCTACGTCGCGCAGACCGGCGCCGGTGCGCAGCTGGTCTTCAAGGGCCAGGAAGGCGCCGCCAACGGCTTTGTCATCGAGGCGAGCGAGGACAGCGCAAATCCGGGGTTGTCGAAGCTTGCGTGGGATCCGTCCGCTACGACGGGCCAGCTCGTCGCCACCGCCGGCGACGCCAGCTTCAAGGTCGACGGCCTGGCGCGCACCTCCAAGTCCAACACGGTGTCCGAGGCGATCCCGGGCGTCACGCTGAAGCTGACGGCGGTCAGCACCGGCACGCCTCCTGTGCCGACCAACGTCACCTTCACCGACACCTCGGCCGCGCTCAGCACGACGATGACGGACCTGACGGGGGCACTCAACGAGATAGCTTCGGCTCTCAACGCCGCGACCGATCCGACCTCGGGCGACTTGCGCGCAGACAGCGGGGCGCGTGCGCTCAAGAAGACGTTCAGCAAGCTTGCCGGCACGACCGTCATGCCGAACGCCACCGGCGCGGCCAAGACGCTGGCCGACCTTGGTCTCTCGACGCAGCGCGATGGTACCTTCGTGCTCGACACCAACCGGTTGAAGGCGACGCTCGCCAAGGACCCCGACGGGGTCGCGTCGATGTTCACGACCGGGCTCTATGGCGTCTACGCCACCGTCGACAAGCTGTACCGCAATGCCACCGCGGCAAGCGATCCGGGCTCGCTCGGCGGCTCGATCACACGCTTCACTAAGCAGCTGGGCCAGGTCAAGGAAGACCAGACCACCGTGGCCGCAAAGCAGGAAACCCTGCGCGCGAACCTGACCGCACGCTTCGCCGTCTCCGACAGCCGCATTTCCGCTTCGCAATCGACGCTCTCGTTCATCCAGAACCAGATCGCCGCCTGGAACAAGTCGGACAGCTGACATGCTGGCGATGCGCTCTCCCCAAGAAGCCTACCGCCGCGTCGACTTCGACGCACGCGTCGCTGCGTCCCGGCCGGCCGATTTGGTGCACTTGTGCATCGAGCACCTGATCGGCGCGCTGGGCACGGCGCTGCATTCGGCCGAAGCGGGCGATAACCACCTCAAAAGCCGCTCGCTCACCCGCGCGCTGACGGCGGTCACTGCGTTGCAGCTGGGCGTCAGCGGCGAGGACGGCGTCGCCTCGGCCTTGCGCCACATGTACGAGGCCGCGCGGCGCACGATCCTGGATTGCGCGACCGACTTCGACTCGGCGCGGATCACCACGTTGCGCGCCGATTTCGTCGATATCGGCCGGGCGCTGCGCGGCGGATGAGCCGTTAATCTCCCGATTCGGTTTCTACGCAGGCCGCTGATTACAACGCCGTCCGCGCGCTCGGCCTTGACCTACCTCGGAAACGGATCGGATCGTCCACCCGCAACCGGCAAAAGTCCGGAATAATCCCCTAGGACAATCCTTTAGGGGCACTGCTGGTGGAACACGTTTCCAATCTCATCCTGATCGATCGCGATACGCGCCGCCGCGCATCGATCAGCCATGCGCTTGCGGCCAGCAGCATCCATGTCGAGCCTTTCGAGAATATCGACGACTGGCAATGGCGTGGCCACGCTCCGGCGTGATCATGATCCATGACGAAGCCGGGACGATCCCCGACCTGATCGAAAAGATGGCCACCGATGGCGAGTGGTATCCCATCATCGCCTTCTGCGAGGAGCCCTCGCCCCGCCAGATCGTCCAGGCCGTGCTCGATGGCGCGGTCGATTATGTCGCCTGGCCGATCAGTGCCGAGGACCTGAACGACACGCTCGCCCGCGCGATCGACAAGTCGGAAGGCGCCGGCAACACCAAACTGCGCGAGGTCATGGCGCGCTCGCGCCTCGATCGCCTGACCAAGCGCGAGCGCGAGGTGCTGGACGGCGTTGCCAGCGGGCTCTCCAATCGCCTGATCGGAGAAAAGCTGTCGATCAGCCCACGCACGGTGGAAATTCACCGCGCCAACATGCTCAACAAGCTCGGCGCCAATCATACCTCCGAAGCGATCCGCATCGCGATCGAAGCTGCGCTGGTGAACTGACGCGACATGGCTTGCTGACGTTCGCCAGACGATGCGGGGCCGGGTACCGCCGGCTTGCTGTTGATAGGCGACGGACAAGCCACACGATCCACAGGGTCTGGGCTGAGGCCGTGCTTTTCCAAGCAAGCCCCCGGCCTGTGCGTGTTGCGCGGGTTCGTATGCCGTCGTCGTAGGACGCGCCCGTCTCGACAGCGTGCTCGTTGCGCCCCATGCTCGCTGTCGCACACTAGCAGCCCAAGGATCTCGCATGACACCTCTCGAACGAGCAGCACGGGCACTTTGGGAAATGTCAGAGCGTACGATGAAAACTCAAGTCGCCGCAGGCAGCACCGTTCCGGAGAGCGAGCCGGACTGGGAGCGATACCTGCCCCAAGTGCGTGCCGTTCTTCAGGCCGTGCGCGAACCGAGCTCTGAGATGAGCGAGGCGGGCGCGGAGATCGTCAGGAACGTGCATGCCGAAGAAGCGGAAGCCGCCTTCGCCAGTGATGCCGCTAACACGTGGCGTTTCATGATCGACACGGCGCTATCGGGCTAATCGACTGTCTCCAAGGCCTGCCCCGCTGAGCCGAGGTCCTTGCCGAAGCCGCGAACGGTGTTGCACCCTGCCAAGGCGAGACTTCCCGCGATAAGTGCGAAAGTGAAGATGCGACGAGCCATGATGCTTGTTCCAGTAGGAGCGTGGTCCACACCCTAACGCAGTCAGCGGCGCTTCCCAAGCTCACCGCGAATGAGCCGAGCGACAGCATGTTCTCGTCGCCAGTTATCGGGAGCGTCCGCCGCTAGCGCCCGCACCACACCGCATGACTGTCAGCAACAAGCCCGACAACAGGACTGTGGTGGGCGGTGAGGGGCTCGAACCCCCGACCCTCTCGGTGTAAACGAGATGCTCTACCAACTGAGCTAACCGCCCGCGCGGTCACCTGGATGACGCGCATGTGCGAGGCGCTATGGCGGGCGCGCTTCTTGCGGTCAACCATCCGGTGCGTTGCGAATGCTCAAGCTTGACCAACCGTGGGCGGGGACGACCCCAGGTTGCGAAAGTCGCTTCAAACCACAGCAGTGCCGGGCCCGATCTCCGCGAAGTAGCGGGCCATGGCGTCGGCGCAGCGGTCGCTCAGTTCGATGAAGGCGCGGCGACGGTCGGTCTGGTCGCCGACGCGCACGAACAGGCCTTGCTCCACCATCTGTCCGATCCAACGCAGCGCTGTGGTCGGCGGAACGCCCGAGGCGATGCACAGCGAGGTCACCGACACGCGGCGGTGCTCGGCGCGCGCCGCCGTGAGATCGAGCAGCATGTCCCAGGCAGGATCGGCGAAGAGCTGGCTATCGAAGTGGCGCGCGCGAAGCTGGCGATGGCGAATGATCCTGCGCACCAGCCGCGGATCGGGCAGCGGCGGACGCAGTGCTCGGGTGACGCGAGCGTCGTCTGAATCGGTTGCGCGGCCGGTCGTCCCGGGAGCGGCCGCAAGCCCTTGCGCGGCCGCCTGCTCGGACGGCGCAAGGCGCTCGATCCGGCCGGCGATCTGGCCGACCTGCTCCGTCAGACGCATGAGGAGATGGCGCTCATCCTCCGACAACTCACGCAGGCGCGCGGAGGGGAACTGCGCGAGAACATGGCCGAGCGCGATCACCCGATCTGCGCGATCGGGGTCGACCAGGATCTGCGCGCCACTCTGGTCCAGGCAGCCGAACACGTCTTCCAACGCGTCCACCACGGTCGAGACGATCAGCCGCGTGCCCGTTCGGGCGGCGCGCACGTCCAGCCGGCTGAGCGCCGCGAGCGTGCCGCCGTCCGCGACCGGGCAGTCTACCATAACCACGTCGCCAAGCGGGCGCGCCTCACCCGTCACAAGCGCGGCAAGATCGCCAACGACGCTGACCCGCAACCCGGCAGCGGCCGCATCCTCGCTCAGCATCCCGCGGATTCGCGATCGGTCGGCATAGATCGACAGCGTCGGCGCCAGCCCGCTCACCTCGTCACCGGTGGCGCCGTAGGTCCAATCCTGGGCGAGCGAATGATCAGCTTTGTTCATCGCGTGTTCTCATCCTAGTGGGACTACATACGAACAATTACGGAACAAACAGAGTATATGTCAAGAATGGATGCGAACAGAGTTCCTCGCCGGCCGATTTGCCGCCAAGTGCCTGAGAGCGCAGACGAAAGCTCGGGGCGGTCGTCGCCTAGCCAGGCCAAAGCTCAAGCCCAGCCGGAGAGCTCGCGGCGAATCAGCTGCTCGATCATCGCCATTCCGGCACTGCCGTCGTTGAGGCATGTCAGTGTCGCGTATTCGCTGCCACCCGCGGCCAGGAAGCTGTCGCGGCCCCGGATAGCCAGTTCCTCAAGGGTCTCCAGGCAGTCGGCCGAGAAGCCTGGCGCGGCCACGACCAAGCGGCACGTGCCGCTGCGGGCTTCGCTCTCGATCACGGTGTCGGTGGCGGGCTCGAGCCACTTGGCGCGGCCGAAGCGGGATTGGAACGTCGTCGTGATCCGCAAATTCGGGAAGCGGCCGGCAAGCGCCGAGGAGAGCAGGCGCGCGGTCTTCTGGCAGTGGCAGTAATATGGGTCGCCGAGACGCAGCGTCCGCTCGGGCATGCCGTGGAACGACAGCAGCAGCGTCTCGGGCACGAACGGCAGCGCGTCGATCTGGGCGCCGAGGTCTTGAGCCAGCGCGTCGATGTAGCCGGGATCGTCGTAGTACGGCGGCAGCGTGCGCACAGCAGGCTGCCAACGCATCGCCGCCAGCGCCTTGCACAGAGCATCCATGACCGAGGCGTTGGTGGCCGCCGAGTACTGCGGATAGAGCGGCGCCACCAGGATGCGGTCGCAGCCTTGCGCCTGCAGCGCGGCGAAGCGGTCGCCGAACGCTGGCTTGCCATAGCGCATCGCCCAGTCGACGATCACGCCATCGCCGATCCCTTCGCGCAAGGCGCGCGCCTGGCGTGCGGTAATGGCAGCGAGTGGCGATCCATCCTCGCCCCATACCTGGGCGTAAGCGTGTGCGGACTTGCGCGGTCGGGTGCGCAGAATCACGCCATGCAGGATCGGCCGCCACACGGCCCGCGGGATCTCCACCACGCGGCGGTCGCTAAGAAACTCGGCCAGGTAGCGGCGCACGGCAGCGGGGCTCGCATCCTCAGGCGTGCCGAGGTTGACGAGCAGCACGCCGACGCGGCCGAAGGCAACGCGCGGGTGATCAGGGGGCCGGGTCACACATCCTCCGAAAGCAGGGGTAACTGCCGCAAGCGCAGCCCGGTTGCCGAGAACAGCGCGTTGGCGACAGCAGGCGCCACGGCGGCCACCCCGAGTTCACCCGGATCGGCAGGTTCGGCCACGCTCTTGACGAAGGCAACCTCGACCGAGGGGCAATCCGCCAGCACCGGCAGGCCCAGTGCGCCGAGCCGCCCGGTGACCGGCAGTCCGGCTTCGTACGCCGTGCTGCACCCGAGCGCGAGCCCGAGGCCGAAGACGAGGCCGCCCTCGATCTGCTGGCGCGCGATATCCACATTGACGATGCGCCCGATGTCGGCAACCGCGCTCAGCTTGTCGACGCGCACGCCGTCTGCATCGCGCCGGGCACTGGCAACCACGGCGATGCGGCCTTCTCCGATCACGTGGCAGGCGATGCCCTGCCCACTGTTATCGGCGCCGCCGCCCCACCCCGATAGTGCGGCGACACGCTGGAGGCATTCGGCCAGGCGTGGGTCGTTGCCCAGCATCGCCATCCGATACGCCAGCGGTTCGCGGCCCGCACGATGCGCCAGTTCATCCACGAAGGATTCGGTGAAGAAGGCAGTGTAGCCGTGGGCGTTGCCGCGCATCCGTCCGCTTGGCAGAGGCACCTCGGCGGGCACGTGGTCGATCGCCAGGTGCTCGATGGCATAGGGTGGGACGGCGCCGGCCAGGACCATCGCGTCAGCCTCGCCCCGCACGGCGGCGATCGCCTCCAGCGGCGCATCCCCGTGGAGCAGCCGGCGGCCGAACTCCTTGGCCGCGGGCGGCGCGGCGATCCGCGCGCGCAGCCCGCCCAGGCGACCCGCCGGATCGACGTTGGCGCCCAGCACCGCGATGACGGGCGTGCGTGGGCGGCCGGCAATGTGCTCCTGCTTGCGCGACCACATGAGCTGCACCGGGCGTCCGCACTCTTTGGCGACCAGCGCCGCCTCCACCACATGGTCGTGCTCCAGGCGCCGATCAAAGCTGCCGCCCAGCGGCATGGGATAGAGCGTAACCAGCAGAGGATCGATGCCGAGCGCACTTGCCGCCGCAGCCCGTGCGGCTTGCGGCGCCTGCGTTCCCACCCAAAGCTCCAGCCGACCCTCATGGAAGTGCGCGGTGGCGCTGGCCGTCTCGATCGTGGCGTGCAACGCGGGGGCGACTTCGTAGCGCAGCTGCAGCGGCAGGCGGCCCGACAAGTAGCTGTCAGGGTCACCGCGACTGTGGATGCGCGTAGCATCGCCCGTTTGCATGGCCTTGTCCATGGCCTCGTCGATCAGGCTGCTGTCGGCGCGGTCGGTGGCGGAGAAGCCTGCATCGATCCGGGAGAGCGCGGTATCGGCCGCCCACCAGTTGGTAGCGACGGCGGCGATCCACTCCGGATTGTGAACCAGCGTGATGAGGCCGCGAACGGCGTGCGCCGCCTCCTTGTCGTAGCCCGCAAGGCGCGCAGCCCCGATCGGCCCGTGGCGGATCGAGGCATGGACCATGCCCGGCAGGCGCACGTCTCCTGCAAAGACCAGACTCCCATCGACTTTCGCGGGCAAGTCGAGGCGCGGGAAAGTCTGGGGCGAGCCGGCGGGCAAGTCGTCGGGGTTCTCACCCGGTGCCTCGGCGCGCAGCGGGGGCGTGCCCGGCGGGTCGAAGCGGGCGGCGAGGCTGGCCAGCGGGCCGAACGGCAGGCGCTTGCCTTCATGCACGACGAACCCCTTTGCGGTGCCGCATTCCTGCCAGGCCACGTTCCAGCGGCTGGCGGCGGCCATGCACAACAGCGCTCGCAGCGAGGCCGCGACATTGCGCACTTGCGCCTCGTAGGCGGCGAGCGCCGTGCCGTCCGCGGTGACGGTGAAGGCATGGTCCTGCGCCCAGCGGCGGACCCAGGCGCCGCCCTCGCCGACGAGCCAGCCGGGCGTTGCCGGCATCGTCAGCTCCGCCCACTGCGCGGCAAGCGGCACGTTGGCGTACAGCGGACTGATCGGCGCGGGCTCCACTGCGATCTGGCGCCAATCGGCACCCAGTTCCTGCGCCGCGACTTGCGGGATCAAGGTGGTGACGCCCTGCCCCATCTCGACTTGCGGCACTGCGACGGTGACCACGCCATCGGCGGCAAGCTTGATCCAGGCGTCGAACGCGACCTCGTCCTTGCCGGGCGTCAACGGCAGGGCATAGCGGCGCGGGCGCACCATGTAGCCGACGACAAGCGCACCGCCTGCCAGACCACCGACCAGGACGCCGCGGCGGCTGGCCATGGCTCAGCGGCGCTCCGCCAAGACGCGCCGGGTCACTGCGACTCCAGCCAATCGGCCAAACGCCGCGCGATCTGCACGAACGCTTCTGCCTGCGGCCCCTCGCCCGCGGCCGACGGTGTACCCGCATCGCTCTCGCGGCGGATGACAATGTCGAGGGGGATGCGGCCCAGGAACGCGTAGTCGAATTCGATGGCGGTGTTCTCGGCGCCGCCATGGCCGAACGGATCGCTAACCTCGCCACAGTGCGGGCAGGCGTAACCGGCCATGTTCTCGACCAAGCCGATCACCGGCACGCCGCCCTTGTCGAACAGCCCGATCGCGCGGGTGGCGTCGATCAGCGCCAGGTCCTGCGGCGTCGAGACGATCACCGCGCCATCGGGCTTGAAGCGTTGCAGCATGGTCAGCTGGATGTCGCCGGTGCCGGGCGGCAAGTCGACGATCAACACGTCGACATCGGTCCAGTCGCCTTCCAGCATCTGCACCAGGGCATTGCCCGCCATCGGTCCACGCCAGGCGATCGCCTGGCCGGGTTCGGCCAGGTGCGCCATCGACAGCACCGGCACGCCCCAGCAGCTCTGCACCGGGATCAGCTGCTTCTCGCGCGCGATCGGGCGCTGCCCTTCGGTGCCGAGCAGCCGCGACTGAGAGGGGCCGTATATGTCCGCATCGACCACACCGACCTTGTGGCCCGCACGCTGCAACGCCACTGCCAAGTTGGTCGAGACGGTGGACTTGCCAACCCCGCCCTTGCCGGATCCAACGGCGATGATCCGCGGCTTGCGCGGCGCAGCGGAGCCTCGCTCCGCCGTCATCGCGACGTGGACTTCCGAGACGCCCGCGGTGCCTTCAAGGGCAGCACGCGCTTGCTCCTCCAGGCCGGTTCGAGCCGCTGCATCCAGTCCCGATGCATCGAGCACTAGGATCGCACGGCCCTCGTTCAGCCGCAGCGAGGTAATCCGCTCAAGCACTTGCGCAGGAAGGTGCGCCTTCAGCGCTTCGACGGGGTCGCTCGACATGTCCTCTCCGGATGGTTCGCGCGACCCCTAGCAAGGAAAAAGCGCGAGAAGGACACTGTTTTTAGCGACAAGCCGTTCCTATAACGACAGCCATGAAAAGGATCGGTGGTGCACTGGCACGCGGGGCGCTCGCCATGTCGGGACGTCGCAGCCCATGGGGCGGTGGCGACGGCAAGGACGGAGAGCCGGGGGATGAGCCTGGCAAGGGCAGCGCGTCAGGAGACGGCGGCCCAAGTGGAGGCGGCAGGGGCGAAGGTCCTTCCGAGCCGGCGCCTCCTCCTGAGCGCGGCCCACGCAATCCCTGGCTGCCGCCCAGCAGCGGCACGCCGGGCGAACGCCCGCGCCGCTCGGCCAGCATCGAGGATATCTTCAAGTCGCGCGATGCACGCAAGCCCGGCAATGGTGGCGGCGGCGGTCGCCCGGGCGGCATGCCGCGCATGCCCGTCCGCCCCGACGGCAAGAGCTGGCTGCCGCTGATCGTCGCAGGCGTCGTGCTGGTCTGGCTCGGCGTTACCAGCGTGCACATGGTGGGCCCGAAGGAAGAGGGCATCGTCATGACCTTCGGCAAGTATGCGCGCACGATCGGCCCGGGCGTGTCGGTGACACTGCCCTGGCCGCTGCAGACTGTCGAAGTCGCGGACGTGACCTCGATCCAGCGCTACACCATTCCCGAGGGCGAGGGTGAGAAGCTGATGCTCACCAGCGACCAGAACCTGGTCGACCTCTCATATCTGGTGCGCTGGAACATCAAGAACCTGATGGACTACCGCTTCCGCCTCTCCGATCCGGAGGACACCGTGCGCGAAGTGGCCGAGGCGGCGATGCGCTCGGCGATCGCCGAAGTGACGCTGGACGGGGCCCTTTCGGGCGCAGGCCGCGCACAAGTCGAACAGGCCGTGCGCGAGCGCATGCAGCGCGTGCTCGATTTCTATCGGGCTGGCGTGGTGGTGCAAGGCGTAGAGGTCAAGAAGGCCGATCCGCCCGCGAAGGTCATCGGGGCTTTCCAGCAAGTCACCGCGGCACAGCAGGATGCCGAGCGGGACCGTTCGAACGCACGCGCCTGGGCGCAGCAGCTGCTTGCCCGCGCGCAAGGTGACGCCGCCGCCTTCGACAAGGTGTACGAGCAGTACAAGCTCGCGCCCGAGGTCACCAAGCGACGCATGTACTACGAGACGATGGAGCGCGTGCTGAGCAACAACGACAAGGTCATTGTCGAGACGAACGGCGTGACACCTTACCTTCCGCTGCCCGAAGTGCGGCGGCGCACTTCGCCGAGCCCCTCGCCATCGGCTACGCCCGGAGCACCCGCGACAAGCGCGACCAGCGGGGGAGCGACGCCGTGAACACCCTCTGGCATGACTACAAGGCGCCGATCGTCGCCGCCATCGTGCTGCTTATAGCGCTGTTATCCAGCGTGATCATGGTGCCCGAGGAAGAGCAGGCTGTGGTGCTGCGCTTCGGCGAACCGGTGCGCGTGATCAACCGCTATCGTCCGAACGTCGCGTATGGCAGCACGGGCGCCGGCCTTTCGCTGCGCATCCCCTTTGCTGAGCGCGTGATGCGCATCGACAAGCGGCTGCTCTCGCTCGACATGCAGCCCCAGCAGGTGCTCTCCACCGACCAGTTGCGGCTGAACGTCGATGCTTATGCCCGCTTCCGCGTGATCGACCCGGTGAAGATGGTCCGCACCGCCGGCTCGCCCGAGCGCGTGCAGGAGCAGCTTGAGCCGATCCTCACCTCGGTGCTGCGCCAGGAACTGGGCAAGCGCACGTTCCGCTCGCTGCTGACGGCCGAACGCGGCCAGGCGATGGAGAACATTCGCGCCGGCCTCGACAAGGAAGCGCGTGAATATGGCGCGCAGATCGTCGACGTGCGGATCAAGCGTGCCGACTTGCCCGAGGGTGCGCTGGAAAGCGCCTTCTCGCGCATGCAGGCCGCACGTGAGCAGGAATCGACGACGATCCGCGCCCAGGGCCAGAAGCAGGCGCAGATCACCCGCGCCGATGCCGAGGCGCAGGCTGCCAAGACCTACGCGGACAGCTTCGGTAAGGACCCGCAGTTCTACGACTTCTATCGCGCAATGCAGAGCTACGACTATGCTTTTGCCGAAGGCGAGGCCGGTACGACCATCGTTCTGTCGCCTGACAACTCCTACTTGAAGGAGTTCAAGGGCCGCTGAAGCCCGGCTTCAACGCGTTTATTCCCGTTGTTGCCGTCGCCTGTGGGAACGCCGGCCATTCAATACCGGTTAAGCCGCCAACGCCTGAATTCTCGAGGGTGCTCGGCGGCGAGCCGGATAGGACGGGGGGTCTCCTGGATGTGGGGGCCACCGCATTGGAGGAAACAAAGGACGTGAAGCCCGTGCGCTATGCTTATGGATTGACCACCGCCCTGCTGGTCGGCGGCGCGACCGCCACGCTCGTCACCGGCCTGCCCGCCGGCGCGCAAGTCGCCCAGAACGAAGCCAGCCAGATGACCAACGTCGTGCCCAGGGCTGGCGCACCGGGCAGCTTCGCCGATCTGACCGCGCAGCTCGCCCCTGCCGTGGTCAACATCTCGACCCGGCAGCGCGTGCAGGTGCAGTCGCAGCAGAACCCGTTCGCCGGCACGCCCTTCGAAGGCCTGTTCGGCGGCCAGGGCGGCGGCGGCAACCAGACGCGCGAGGCGCAGTCGCTCGGCTCCGGCTTCATCATCTCGGCCGATGGCTACATCGTCACCAACAACCACGTCATCACCGCCGACGGTAAGGGATCGCAGGTCGAATCGATAACCGTCACCATGCCGGACGGCACCGACTACCCCGCCAAGCTGGTGGGCAAGGATCCCGAATCCGACCTCGCCGTGCTGAAGATCAGTGCGTCGAAGTCGCTGCCTTTCGTGAAGTTCGGCGATTCCAGCAAGTCGCGCGTGGGTGACTGGGTGATCGCCATCGGCAACCCGTTCGCGCTGGGCGGCACCGTGACCGCTGGCATCATCTCGGCCGTGTACCGCAACACCGGCGGTGGCGCGTACGATCGCTACATCCAGACCGATGCCTCGATCAACCGCGGCAACTCGGGCGGTCCGCTGTTCGACATGAACGGCACGGTCGTGGGCATCAACAACGCGATCTTCTCGCCCACCGGCGGCAGCGTCGGCATCGGCTTCGCGATCCCGGCGGAGACAGCCGCACCCATCGTGCAGAAGCTGATCAAGGGCCAGGCGATCGAGCGCGGGTACCTGGGCATCCAGATCCAGCCGGTTACCGAGGACCTTGCGGCCTCGCTCGGCATCGCCCGCAATCGCGGCGAATTCGTCCAGGCCGTGACCCCCGGAGGCGCCGCGGCCGCCGCTGGCCTGCAGGCCGGCGACGTGGTGGTCCGCATCGACGGCAAGGAAGTGACGCGCGAGCAGACGCTGAGCTTCATCGTCGCCAACGAGCGTCCCGGCACGCGCATCCCGGTCGAGGTGATCCGCAACGGCAAGCGCCTGACGCTGAACGCCACGGTG